>CAZUVT010000104.1:0-7544 GCA_964623925.1 uncultured Erysipelotrichaceae bacterium | reverse complement strand
CAGGGCTGATGGGTGGTCTGTCAACAATGACTCGGAATTTTATGCACGTTCCCAGAACAGCTTCTATAAAAAGACGAGCGAAACAAAAAACAGGAAGAAAGAGATTTTGGAAGAATATCGAAGCATGCTGGAAAATGATTCGCCTGAAGTTTTTGTGGTTGGAGATTTTGATGAAGAAAGAGCGGAAAAGCTGATTACAGCGAAGCTGCCTCTTAAATTTAAAAATGGTACAGACAGCGCGGCTTATCAGACCCGCTGTGAAAAACAAATCAACGAAGAGAAAAAAAGAGCGATCTCGCAAACGACCTGTGTTGTTTTGGCGCTTACCAATACAACAATAGCGGATGAGGATTATTGGGCAATGCGTGTCGCCAATAGTCTGTTCGGACAGCTTCCGACTTCCTTTTTATTTCAAGAAGTCCGTGAAAAAAGAAGTCTTTGTTACTCGATTTATTCTTCTATGTTGGCCTATGATGGGGTCTTGGCTGTGGTCTGCGGTATTGATGCAAAGCGTAAAGAAGAAGTATTTTCCTGCATTCAGGAGCAGCTAAAAAGGATCCAGAGCGGTGATTTTAAAGATGAAGAGCTGAATCCGGTAAAAAATATGATGTGCAATTCGATCTTATCTTCTGTGGATGATGGAAATTCTTTGATCAATCTCGCTTATCAAAATGTCCTGTTAAATCAGGAGGATACTTTGGAACATATCGTTGAGAAAATTAAGTCTGTAACAAAGGAAGAAGTGATCAATGCCTTTTCGAAGGTCCGGATCCGCGTTCGTATGACGATTTCTCAGGAGGATCAACATGAAGAAGTGTGTGAATAAACAATTTGATGAAACTTATTTTGAAGAAACGCTGGAGAATGGCTTGCGGGTCATCATTTGGAAAAAGGAAGGTTATGCCGGTACAAGTGCTGCTTTTGCAACTCATTTCGGTGCTTTGGATTCGATACAGATCGATCAGGACAATCAGGTGATCAGGCATCCGATCGGATCTGCTCATTTTTTGGAACACAAATGTTTTGAATTAAAAGGACAAGATGTCATTGAGGCTTTTTCTGAATTGGGTGTAAATGTCAATGCCTATACTTCCTACAATGAAACCGTTTATTATTTTTCCTGTGCCAGTGAAGAGATTCAAAAGCCGCTGAATCTATTGCTGGATTTCGTGCAGGATTTTGATATAAGCGAACAATCGGTGGAAAAAGAAAAGGGGATCATCATCCAGGAATATCTGATGTATCAGCAGCTTCCTGATAATCGCATGATCAACGAGATCTTACGAGCGATGTATGAACATCATCCGTTGAAGTATGATATCGTAGGGGATGAAAAATCAATTTCATCGATAACAAAAGATGCATTAATGAAAGCATATCAGTTTAATTATCATCCTTCCAATATGCTGCTGGTGGTGGTCAGCGGAAAAGATGAAAATGAAATCATGGAATTAATTAAAGAAAATCAGGCAAACAAGCATTTTGGCACGAATCATCAGGTAAAAAGGAAACCGGTTGAAGAGAGTGAGCACGTTGCCTGTGAAGATAAAGTGATCGAAATGGATGTTTCCTGCAATAAAGTGGGCGTGGCATATAAGCTTCCATGCAAGTTCAACAGTATTCAGGAAAGGATGAAAAAAGAGTGGTCCGTTCGATTTGTGCTGGAAAGTCTGTTTTCTTCCTT
Source organism: uncultured Erysipelotrichaceae bacterium (assembly GCA_964623925.1). Lineage (GTDB taxonomy): Bacteria > Bacillota_I > Bacilli_A > Erysipelotrichales > Erysipelotrichaceae > CATJXY01. The sequence continues at coordinate 5,860 of CAZUVT010000104.1, read as the reverse complement.
GAATCCGGAATATCAAGTCTGGCTTGATGAAAAACTGATCAACGATACATTTTCATTCGATGTTGATTTCTCAGATGATTATGCCTTTATTCTATTCTTTAATGAAGATATCCAGAAAAAACGGTTTATCGAATTTATCGAAAGTCAGTTCAAAAGTATTTCTATTTCTTATGAGGTGACGCAGCAATTGAAAAGACGTTATTTCGGACAGGCTTTGCGTATTTTCAATTCTACGGAGGATATTGCTATCAGTGCTGTGAGAAATACCTTTGATGGCGTCAGTATCTTTGAAACATTGCAGATCTTATCGCAGATCAATTCATCAGAATGTGAAATGGAATTTAATGATATCGATTTTAAAAATCGTGCTGTTGTGGAAATCGTGCCGATTTCTAAAAACAGAGAATAAATGTCAATTCTTGTCGAAATCAGGGAAAATGAGCAAATTTATCTAAAGATGAATTTGCTTTTTTCTTTCTAAAAAGACAAATTTGTATTTTTGCGATCCAAGTCAAATTCTTTCATAATAGGGGCAGAAAAGGAGGAATAAAAATGAATCATGTTGTATTGGTTGGAAAACTGCAGGAAGATCCAAAAGTAATTGAGAATGCATCCTCTTATAAAAAAGTGGTCTTAGTCATTTCGACAAGGAGGAATTTTCGCAATAGCGACGGCATTTATGAATCAGATGAATTCCAAGTCAGTTTGTGGAGAGGCATGGCCGAAGAAATCCTAAATACGGCAAAATGCGGTGATATGCTCAGCATTAAGGGGAGATTTCAGGCTAATAATTATGTGAAGCCGGAAAGTACATCCAAATTTTATAACATCGAAATTATTGCCGAACAGGTGATGATCTTAAACAAATTGCTTGAATCGAATTGATTGTAATAAAAAACAACTGTTTATTATTGACGGCACGAGGGAAATTCTTTATACTATTTATTAATGAACGGAGGTTTATTAATGGCACAGGTATTGAAAGAGTCACAGCGTGAAAAAATACTCTCTTCCGCACTTTCGGAATTCTATATGAAGGGAGAAGAAGATGCATCCATGCGGATTATTGCCAAAAATGCATCGATGACAGTTGGAAATCTATATTGTTATTATCCCGGAAAGAGGGAACTTCTCTCTGCAATCATTCAGCCGGTCATGGAAAAGATCAATGAAATCGTGCTGAATCAAACAGATGAGCGGATTTCGTTATTTGCGAAAGCAGATCGGATTGGTTTTTCTAAAGAACTTATTCAAGAGAAGCTGTTTGCTATCTCTAAAAAAATGATTGCCCTTGTCAAAAAATATCCGTATCAGATGAAGATCATTATTCAAAATAAAGAGATTACTGAACAGCTTCATCAATGGCTTTCAAATTTGATCGTTGTTCTTGTAAAAGAATTAAATGATCCGAATTTAAAGCATGCAGGATATGTTCACATATTAAGTGAAATGTTTGCATCCGGAATCATATCCGGTACTGTTTATCTCATTGAACATGCCGATATCATTCAAAAGAAATGTGAACTGGACCTGGTTATGAATAGTTATTTACAAATGATTTTTTCTTTGATGGATACAAAGTAGGAGGGCGGGAACCATGAGCTTTATTGAATTTCAAAATGTTAAGAAAATATATAAGATGGGTGAAGTTGAGATTCCGGCATTGGCAGGAGTGGACTTTTCCATTGAAAAAGGGGAATTTGTTGTGATTGCCGGCGCAAGCGGTGCCGGCAAGAGCACGATCCTGAATCTGTTAGGCGGAATGGATGTCAGTACCAGCGGAACGATTTTAGTAGATGGGGAAGAAGTCAGCAAAATGGATGCAAAAGCATTGACTACGTATCGCCGCTACGATATCGGTTTTGTTTTTCAGTTTTACAATTTAGTACAGAATCTGACGGCAAAGGAAAATATTGAATTGGCTACACAGATCTGCAGAGATCCTTTGGATATCGATGAGACGATCGAAGCTGTGGGTCTGAAATCAAGAGCGGCTAACTTCCCTTCCCAGCTTTCCGGAGGAGAGCAGCAGCGTGTGGCGATTGCCAGAGCTTTGGCAAAGAATCCGAAATTGCTGTTGTGTGATGAACCGACCGGTGCTTTGGATTATAAGACGGGAAAAGCAATCTTAAAGCTTTTACAGGACACATGCCGTACTCATAAGATGACTGTTGTCGTTATCACTCATAATTTGGCTTTATGTCCGATGGGAGATAAAGTCATCAAAGTGAAGAGCGGCTTGATCGATTCAATTGAAATCAATGAAAATCCAACACCGATAGAAAGCATTGAGTGGTAATTTTATGAGAAATCCGATATTGAAAGATACTTTTCGCGAAATCAAGAAATCGTTCGCAAGGTTTATTTCTATTTTTGCGATTTCAGCAATCGGTGTGGCCTTTTTTGCGGGAGTGAGTGCTTCTGCTCCGGATATGAAAGCCAGCGCGGATGCATATTTTGATGAATATAATCTGATGGATTTCAGGATCCTTTGCAACTTTGGAATCACAGAAAGTGATGTCAGGGAAATCAAGAAAATAAAAGGGTTAAGTGGCATCTATGCAACTTATTCACAGGATGTCATTGTCACATTTCAAAATAATGACTATGTTTTAAAGTTGCATGGACTGAATCTTGATTCCTTGGAGTCACCCAATGATTATATCAATCAGCTCATTGTTGTGAATGGCCGGCTTCCTGAAAGAAGCGGTGAATTGGTGATTGAAAAAGGAAGCATGATTGAATCTCCGTTTAAGATCGGGGATACAATTTCTATTTCATCCGGCACATCGGATCTGATCGAGGACAGCTTTGAAAAGACAAGCTATACGATCGTGGGCGAAGTGGAAACACCCTATTATTTATCTTATCAAAAGGGAAGCAGTTCAATAGGAGCCGGAACAGTCAATTATTTTGCCTATATTCCGGATATAGATTTTAAAAGTGAGGTTTATACAGAAGTTTATATTACAGTAGAGGGTGCCAAGAAGATCAACAGCTACGAAGAAGAATACTTTGATTTTATTTCTGATGCTGAAACCGATCTTGAAAACTTGGGCTTTACACGTGCTGAAATAAGAAGAAATGAAATTCTGGATAAAGCATATGAAGAGTATAATAAAGGCTTGGATGAATACAATGAAGGATTGGAAACATTCAACATTGAAATGAGCAAAGCGGAAAAAGAACTGGAGGAAGCGGAACATGATCTTTTCAGCGGAGAGATCGAACTGAATACTCAAAAAAGTATCTTTGATGTTCAAATGCAGAATTATACCCGTGAAATAGAAAGCGGAAAACAGCAGATCGAAACCTACCAGAACTATTACGATGACGCCTTGTCCCGTTATGAAGAAAACTCGGGAGCTGCACTTGAAACGCTTCGTCAGAACCAAGAACAGCTGACGATCATCGATCAGGAGATCGCTGATTTACAGAATATTAAAGAACTGTATTTGATTCAAGAAAGAATCATTGAAGAAAGTGATCGGATCATCGATGATGAGAATGGTCTATACGGTGAAGAAGAAATAGCGGATGCTCAGCAGCGGAAAGATGTTGCACAGCAGGAACTTCTGTCACTAATAAAGCAGTATGGCTATATCAACTCTGATGCCATCGACGCCCAGATTGCTGTAAGAGAGCGATCAAGAGTGGGTTATCAGACTTCGGTGGATATCATTCAGCAAGGATTAAATGTTTCTAAGAGTTCCTTGGATGCGGCAAAAATTCAACTGGATGAAGCCAAGCAGCAGGTTAAAGATGGAGAAGCTCAGATGGCGGAAGCAAAAATGACGGCTGAAGCTGAATTTGCGGAAGCAGAAGCTAAGCTGGAGCAGGGGAGAAGAGACTTAGAAAACGGAAAGATCGAACTAGAAACAAAGCGTGAAGAAGCCCAGCAGGAATTAGATGATGCCTGGGAGGAGCTTGTTAAGGCAAAGTATGAGATCGATAAGATCGAAGAAGGAAAATGGTATATCCTGAATCGAAAATCACATTACAGCTATGTCGATTATCAGGGTGCTGCCGATCGTATGGAATCGATTTCCAAGGTTTTCCCGGTATTCTTTTTTCTGGTTGCTGCTCTTGTCGCTTTAACGACGATGACAAGAATGGTCGATGAGAAAAGAAATGAAATCGGTACCATGAAAGCATTGGGATATTCTAATGGGAAAATCGCTTTCAAATTTGTGAGTTATGCCTTGATCGCAAGTTTTAGCGGAAGCATTTTCGGGCTGATTTTAGGCATGACTATTTTCCCATACATTATCTATACGGCATGGAATATGATGTATATCTTGCCTGATATTACTTATACCATGCAGTGGCCGCTCATGATCACTACGACGATTTTGGCAGTGGCCTCGGTTACTTTCTCAACGATTGGTGCTTGTTATAAGGAATTAATTGAAACCCCGGCAATATTAATGAGGCCGAAAGCGCCAAAGCTCGGCAAGAAGATCATTTTAGAAAAAATAACTTTTATCTGGAATCGTTTATCCTTTACAAATAAATGTACGGCAAGAAATCTTTTCCGTTATAAAAAGCGTTTCTTTATGACGGTGATCGGTATTTCCGGATGTACTGCACTTCTTGTTGCCGGGTTTGGTATCAAAGATTCGATCGGAGAAATCGTTTCGACACAATATGGAAAAGTATTCAAATACAGTGCGATCGTTTCCTATCAAGAAGGTCTGAGTGCGAAAGAAAAAGAAGAGGTCTTGGATTATGTTCTGTCAGATGAAAGAGTGAATGGAGCGATTGCGGTTTATTCTGATTCTGCTTCAATCTCTTTTGAAGGTCAAAGTGAAGATATTATCTTGACTGTTACAAATGATCCGATCGGATTTAAAGATTTCGTTTCTTTGCATGATCGTCTTAGTAATGAAGAATATACGTTGTCTAATAGCGGAATCATTATTAGCGAGCGTGTAGCGACAAGATTTGGTATTCAAAAAGATGATATCCTTGAATTATCCGTAAATGGAGTAAAAAAGGAAGTAGTCGTTGAAGAAATAAGTGAAAATTATATTAATCATTATGTTTATATGAGCATGAATTATTTCAAATCTACGTTCGAGTATACTCCTTCGAGTAATTGCGCCTTTGTTTCTGTTCATAAAGAGGCAGTTAATAATGAGAATTCAATTGCCCAAAGTTTGTTAAAGGATGAGAGAATTACAACAGTAAGCACATATAGTGCTTTGCAAGAAAGTTTTGAAGATATGATTCAAAGCTTGAATATTATTGTTGTCATCCTGATCATCTCTGCAGGAGCCTTGGCATTTGTAGTCTTGTATAATCTTACCAATGTCAATATTTCAGAAAGATTAAGAGAAATTGCAACGTTAAAAGTACTCGGATTTTATGATAAAGAAGTTTCTCGCTATGTATACAGCGAAAATATTATTTTGACATTAATTGGTTCGTTGTGCGGATTAGTGCTTGGAATCCTGTTGCATCGCGTCATCATGGTGGTGGTCGAATTGGATTACATCATGTTTGGACGAAACATCAATACTATTAGCTTTATTTATTCTGTGATCATTACTGTTTTCTTCGGTCTTTTTGTCAATAAAACGATGAATGGAAAAATGAAGAAGATTCCAATGGTTGAGTCTTTGAAATCAGTGGAATAAAATCGAATAATCCGTGATGGAGAAAGTGAGAAAAGGTATTTGCGATCTGATGTCGCAGATACCTTTTAAAATTATCTCTTTATTGTTCATATTTTACATTTTGAGATGAGAATGATATAATAAAAAAACTAGTGAATTCTGAGTTAAAGTTTGAAATGAGATATCAATTCATTGATACTCTTTTCTTTTGTAAAGAGAGAAGGACAGAAATGGAAAAAAAT
>CAZUVT010000103.1:0-7578 GCA_964623925.1 uncultured Erysipelotrichaceae bacterium | reverse complement strand
GTGATTTTTTTGATAGAAAGTCTACTTTTTAAGATAAATCATGTTCAAAGCGCTGAGGTGATTCAATCACAGTTTTACTCAGAGGTAGAACCGCTGGTTCATGATTCAGAATTATTAAGTACTGCATCTTTTATTCAACATGGAAATACCACTGTTCTTTTACATAGCATAGCCGTGGCGTATTATAGTTATTTGATTGCTTCGGCATTTAAAAGGAGAGATTTGTTTAAATCCGAATTGATTACAGGGGCATTATTTCATGATTATTTTCTTTATGACTGGCATATTCCGGATCGATCCCATCGGCTTCATGGCATTCATCATCCAAAATGTGCTTTAGAAAATGTAAAAAAAATCAGGGATCTGACAGAAAGGGAACAGGATATTATTATTCGTCATATGTTTCCGCTCACTTTGATTCCGCCTAAATACTTTGAAAGTGTACTTGTCTGTATGGTGGATAAAAGCTGCAGTGTATATGAAACATTCAGAAAAGATGCTTATCCGAATCTGAATGCAATCATGAAAAGAATAGAATTTGAAAAGATTATGTAGTTATCAGGAGGAAGTTTATGGAAGAGGCAAGAAAAACGATCAACGAATTGTTGGTAGATATTTTTAATACGATTTTATTTATTGAAGAGAGATATATGAAGGCGCAAGGGGTAAAGCTCTCCATGACCGAAATACATATTTTGGAAAATATCGAAAAAAGTCAGACAAAGATGTTGAGCGATGTGGCCCGCTTACAAGGTGTGACGCCCGGAACTTTGTCGGTTGCGGTCAATGCCCTGGTAAGAAAGGGATACATTTTAAAAAGAAAAGATGCGCAGGATAAAAGGGTGCTTGAACTGGTACTCATGAATAATGCCAAAGAAGTATTGGATATTCATCACCGCTTTCATGAAAAACTGATCGATACCTGCATCCGTGATATGCACTTAGAGGAAGAAAGCGCCCTGATTTTAGGATTACAGAAAATCGTTGATTACTTCAAGGAAGAACTTTATCACAATGCTCTTTATGAGAGAGGAGAATAAGAAGAGGCAATCGTCTCTTTTTTGTTTGGTATTTTAATTGAAATATAGGATATTATCCCTTATAATTTGACATGGCATAAGAATGATAGAATTTGTTGTCGAAGGAGGAAAAGCAAATGAGAATAATTGAAAATCCGGATCGCTCCCGTTTGATTGGAGCAGCAATGAAAAGAATTCCTTGTGATCTGACTATTAAAAATGTAAAGTTAGTGAATGTTTTGACCGGGGAGATCTATCCTGCCAGTGTGGATATTCTGGATGGAGTCATTGTGCATGTTCAAACTGAAGCTGACTGTGATTCAAACAGCTTGCGAGTGATCGATGGAAAGGGTCAGTATCTGATGCCGGGATATATTGATATTCATATGCACATCGAGTCTTCAATGCTGACGCCGGAAAATTTCGGCCGTGAAGCTATTTTGCATGGAACAACAGCCGTTGTAGTGGATCCGCATGAAATCGGCAATGTGAGTGGACCGAAGGGGACAGCCTATATGCTGGAAAATGCTAGAAAGTCCCCGGTACGTCAATTCAATCTTGCTCCATCCTGTGTCCCTGCGGATCCGGATTTTGAGACTGCACCGTATCCGATCTTACATGAACAGATGAGTGAACTTTTGGATATGGAAGGGGTATGGGGCATTGCGGAAGTCATGAACTATGATGCCGTTATTCAGGATAAACCATTCATGAGCGAGATCCTGCAAGAAGGAAGAAATAGAAATGTCGTGATCCAAGGCCATTGTTCAGGTGTTCATGGACGTTCTCTTTCTGCTTATCATCTTGCCGGCATTATGAATACTCATACAGTTTCTAACGGAGAGGATATCCGCGAGTGCCTTCGCATGGGCATGCATGCCAATATGCAATCTTCTTCCTTATCAAAAACACATATGCTTCAGGAAATGGTCACAGGAACTTACGGCATGCATTACACAGACTTCCTATCGGTATGTACGGATGATGTTCACGCCAAAGATATGCACGAAACCGGACATATCAATTCGATCTTAAAAAGGTTGCTGGCACTGGGCGTCAATGAAATCGATGCCATACGTTGGTGTACCTACAATCCTGCCAAAGAAACCGGTTTTGTTGATCTGGGAGCTGTAGCAGTGGGTTATGTGGCAGATCTGCAGTTGGTTGAAGCCTTGGATGGACGTGATCCATCTGCGGTCTTCATCGCCGGAAAGCAAGTAGTAGAAGATGGAAAGCTTTTGCTTGATCCTGTTGAGGTAACAAATGAAATTCCGTTTGGGGATACGGTAAATTTAAATGAAGTGGCTGAAGAAGATTTCCTTTTGAAAGTACAGGATCCTGATTGTGAAATCGCTGTAGTGGAATGTGAAAATCGCAATCGCATGCAGTTTGAATTGAAATGGGAGAAACTTCCGATTCAAAATGAGCATGTAGATCTTACTTCCATGCCCGATGCATGTTATATGGCAGTTTTCAATCGTTTTGGTTTAAATAGAAAGTGCATTGCCATTTATCATGGCTTCGGATTGAAAGAAGGAGCGATGGCAACAACGATCTCCCACGATTGTCATAATATTATTGTAGCTTACCGTGATCCAAAAGATGCGGTAGTGGCAGTCAATCGTTTAAGAGAAACCGGTGGCGGCATCATTGCGGCAAAAAATGGAAAAATTTTAGGAGAAGTTCAGCTTCCTGTTGCCGGCTTGATGTCTGTTTTGCCATGTGTTGAACTTGTAAAGGAACTGGATGAACTTGCTGAGAAATTGAAAGAGATTTGGGTGGAAGAGAATCCGTCTTTACTAAAACTTTCCATTTTGACATTAACAGTCATACCAAGTATTGCAATCACAGATACTTCTCTTGTTGACGGAAGAAAACGCGAAAAAATTCCGGCAATGCGAAACGTGAAATAAATTCATTAATTAGAGGATCCACGAAATAATCAATATGGATCCTCTTTATTTAAATTGGAAAAATAATCATTTTTTTAAACGATTCGATGTATTTGAAATAAAAACATCTGTTTTTTCATGACAGTTTTGATCTCTTTCATGTGAATAGAGTTCCATTTTTATTATCAGATAAGGGAATCCTATCCACTTTGTCCTGCTTTTGCCAAATGTTGGTTCAAAAAAGAAAATTGCATCTTTATTTATGAAAGTTAATGCGATATAATATATGTGCAATAAATAACATTAGGAGGATTATTGTAAATGCCAAATATTATTAGTGTTTATGCCCGTGAAGTAATTGACTCTCGTGGCAATCCAACCGTAGAGGTTGAAGTTACTACAGCATCAGGTGCATTTGGTCGCGCCATGGTACCATCAGGTGCTTCTACAGGTGAAAGAGAAGCTTTGGAACTTCGTGATGGTGACAAAACTCGCTTCGGAGGAAAAGGTGTTACTAAAGCAGTAGAAAATGTAAATACACTGATTGCTCCGGTTGTACTTGGTATGGATGTTACTGATCAAAATGGTATTGATAAAGCTATGCTTGCTTTAGACGGAACAGATTTCAAGTCTAAATTGGGAGCTAATGCTATTTTAGGTGTATCTATGGCTTGTGCTCGTGCAGCTGCTGATTTCTATGGAATCCCTCTATACAAGTATTTCGGAGGATTCAATGGTAAGACATTGCCAGTTCCGATGATGAACGTATTGAATGGTGGAGCTCATGCTGACTCAACAGTTGATTTCCAGGAATTCATGATCATGCCGGTTGGTGCTAAGAATGTCAAAGAAGCTTTACGTATGGGTTCAGAAACATTCCAGAATTTGCGTAAAGTATTAAAAGGTAAAGGATACAATACAAACGTAGGTGATGAAGGTGGATTCGCTCCTAGCTGTGTTGAAGGAAATGAAGAGCCTTTGAAGCTGATCGTTGAAGCAATCAAAGCAGCAGGTTATGAACCTGGTAAAGATATCTGCATCGCTATGGATGTTGCTGCTTCAGAATTCTACAATCCTGAAACAAAGAATTACGATCTTGAAAAGAGCGGTCAGGGAACTAAGACAACAGATGAAATGATCGATATGTATGCTGAATGGATCGAAAAGTATCCAATCGTTTCTATCGAAGATGGTCTTGGAGAAAGAGACTGGGATGGATGGAAGAAACTTACAGATCGCCTCGGAGGCAAGATTCAGCTTGTCGGTGATGACTTGTTCGTAACAAATCCGAAGATCTTAAAAGAAGGTATCGAAAAGGGTATCGCTAACTCAATCCTTATCAAAGTTAACCAGATCGGTACATTGACAGAAACATTCGATGCGATCGAAATGGCTAAGAAAGCAGGATATACATGCGTTGTTTCTCACAGATCAGGTGAAACAGAAGATACAACGATCGCTGATATTGCAGTAGGTTTGAATGCCGGTCAGATCAAGACAGGTTCTATGAGCCGTACAGACCGTATCGCTAAGTACAACCAGTTGCTACGCATCGAAGACCAGTTGGGTGATGTTGCTGAATATCAGGGAATGGATTGCTTCTATAACGTTAAGTAATCAATCTTGATAAAGTAATGACAAAGTGTTGAAATAAATCGTTTCAGCACTTTTTTCTTTCTATTAGTTTTGCTAATGGGAATGTACAGAAAATAAGATGGCTTTTTGTTTATGAAATTTTTGTACTTCATTGACAGATCAAGCGATGAAAGTTACAATCAATGCATAGAAAAGAGAAAGATCATGATCGAAAATAAGGGAACGATAAAACTGGAAAATGAGAAATTGATTTTAAGGAAGTTTAGAAATGATGATTTAGAAGAACTTTTTGTGGGTGTTCTTCAAGATCGTAAATTACAGGAAACTTATATGATTTCTTATCGGGAAAACATTGAGGAAGCTAAAGCATTTTTGGATAATTTAATCAAAAATTATGAACAGGACTCATTTTATTGCTGGGCAATAGAAGAGAAACTATCCGGAAAAGTGGCGGGCATCATCAATATTGCGGATAGCAACAAGGCTTTTTATTCATGTGAAATCGGATATTGCATTATCGAATCTTTCCGCAAAAGAGGATATGCAACCGCTGCTTTGAAAATGGTGATCGAATATCTGAGTTCATTGGGGTATCATCGTATTATAGCGGGACATTTCAGTGAAAATGAGATTAGTGGAAAAGTCATGGAAAATGCCGGAATGATCAAAGAAGGAATCAGAAGAGATGAAATCTTCTATCAGGGTAAATTTCATGATATAGTCATGTATATTTGGATCAATGAGGATGATAAGATATGATTAAGTTGTGTGCGAGTGATATGGATGGAACGCTGTTAAACCGCCAGGGGAAATTGACGGAATTTACAGTGGAGGCAATCAAACAGGCTCAAAATAAGGGGATTCATTTTGCAGTAATTACCGGAAGAGCGGATGAAGGAGTGGAGATTCCTTTTGAAGGAAAAGGAGTTACTTGTACTCGGATCTTGATGAATGGAGCTCAGATCAAAGATGAAAATAAGAGGATCTTATTTGAGAAAACGATTCCATTTGATCAGATCACTTTGTTCAATGTGCTTTTGAAGAACAGTGGATTTATTTATTCCTTTTATGGTGAAAACTGCCGATATACTTTTTTTACGATCAATCAGCATCGAGAAATAGATGAATTGTTGAATAAAGTGAAAATGCCGGATAAGCGGTATCAGAATTTCATTCGAATTGATTCTTTAGATGAACTGAGAGATAAAAAGATATTTAAGATGGAAGCAAGGAGTGATCAAATCGATCAGGTGGCACCGCTTCGTGAACTCTTAAGTGAGAAGCTGGACTTGAATGTAACTTCTGCAGCCTATTTCAACGTTGAGGCCACGCATCAAGAGGCAAATAAGGCAACGGCATTAAAAAGTCTATGTAAGATCTTAAATGTTGAAGAGGATGAGACGGCAATATTCGGAGATGGTTTGAATGACTTGATCCTCTTTCAGAATTTTAAAGAAACCTATGCCGTAGCGAATGCCTGCAAAGAGGTTAAGGAAAGTGCTAAGTATCATATTAAAAATCATAATGAAGATGCTGTGGCAGAGATACTGAATGAATTTGTGTCTCAGCAAGAAATATATTAAATAAGGGAGAATTGAAATGGCGAAAGTAAAACTTACGATTACAGAAAGCAGCTGTCGCTGCGGATATTTTAAAAAAGGGCAAGAATTCATCGTAGAGGATCTGTGTCCGCCACTTTGTCATGAATTATGGAATACGATCTATCCATCGGTTTATGCGCTTTTAAATGGAGCAGAGCTGGATGTTGGAACGACCCGTGCTAAGATGTTCGATGCAAAATGTCCGGACGGGGGAAGAGTATCCATCCATGGAGAGATCATGGAAGAGGAATGATGTTTTATGAAAATTAAAAGACACCGGCAGGTGTCTTGATTTATTTTTATGAAAGCGTTGAACTGATGGCTGCTCCGGTTGCTGCTTCTTCTTTGTGTTTTGCAAGTTCCAGATGCAATTGAAATTTCTTTTCGGCAAGCTGTTGTAAAAGAGGATTTTTTCGAAATCCATTTCCGGATACAATGATGCTTTTGGGCTGAATATCACAATCTTCTTTGATTTCTTTATATAAATCAAAAAGTTCCTGAATCATGCCTTTTAATACACCTAAAATGAGATTTCCTGGAGTGAAATTATCTTCACTCAAGTTGAGGATAGATCCTTTTTCATTTGGATTGGTTCGGGTTCCGCTAAAAGTGGTCTTGACAGTCAGATCACAGTCTTTTGAAAATGCTTCCTGTGCTAGTTTTGCCATCACCTCATATTGGGCTTGATCATCAGCGTGGATGGATTTGGCATATTCTCTGAAGAATTGCTCTAAAAGGGCGTAAGCCCGCCCACCGCAAAGAGAAGATCCGCATAGAAGAAAACGATCATTTAAAAACGGTCTTCCTTCAATCTGGGAGGTTTGAAAATAATGATCCGATAGGATGGAAACCTGGGAACCTGTTCCGATATTCAATAAAATCACATCCTCTTTTGATTCCACTGAACCTAAAAAGCTTGCCTGACAATCTCCGATGGCAACAGTGACAGGAATCCCTTGATAAGTTCCGATTTTTTTAATTTTATTTGTGACTTGAGGCAGAATATCTGTATCAATTCCCAATGCGGTCAATTCTTTTATTAGAAACTGATTGTTTTTACAATCGAAAAAGCCAAAGCTCGCAGCCATACTGCTATGAATCAGCGGTTTTTCCCGATTTGTCAGGATCATTCCAAAATAATCGGGAATCGTGCAAAATGTAACGGCATTTTTTGGGACTTCATTCTTTTTAATGTTGTAGAAATGAGTGTTTAGACCATATCCGGTAGGAACCGTACAATGGCAGTTCTTTTCAATCAATCCGGTAATTGAATCTTTTCCAAATACCTTTAGATTACCGCGCTGATCCTGCCAGGTAAATAGAGGACTGAGTGCTTTCCCTTGAGAATCCAAGTAGAGGATGCCATGCATTTGGCCGGTCAATCCAATTGAAGAAATATCTGAATGCCGATTTAAAATCTTATCTAAAGCATCTTTTGCCTGAAAATTTACCAAAAATTTTACCGCTTCA
>CAZUVT010000102.1:0-7782 GCA_964623925.1 uncultured Erysipelotrichaceae bacterium | reverse complement strand
TGCCGGGTCTTCCTATCCCCCTATCTCTGGAATCCATTTGGATTCTTTTTTTATTTTGTAAATTGAAGTAAAAAAACTCTTGATTTTTTATTTGCTATCCTGTATTATATTAAAGCAGATATTTTCTGCCCGAGTGGTGAAATTGGTAGACGCAGTGGACTCAAAATCCACCGACCTCAAAAGTCGTGCCGGTTCGAGTCCGGCCTCGGGCACCATTTTATTAGAGTATATTGAATATGTAAAAACCCGATGAATCGGGTTTTTTTATGTTGCGTTAAAGATATGAATTGATTATTTTTTTCTATTGTTGATCTCCATTTTTATAAGTGATTCAGCAATCTGAATTGCATTGGTAGCTGCCCCTTTTCTGATCTGATCACCACAACACCATAAATCTAATACATTCTCATTAAACTGATCTTTTCTGATTCTTCCTACAAGAACCAGATCCTGATTGCTGCAAAGAAGAGGGGTAGGGTACGGTTCTTCAAGTTTTACACCTTCTGCGATTTTTAATTGTTCTTTTGTGCGTAAAATATCTATATTATGAGTACAGGTAAGTGTTATTGATTCGGAATGACATCTTTTGACTGGAACTCTGACACAGGTACAATTGACTTCAAGAGAAGGGCAATGCAAGATTTTTCTACTTTCATATAAGAGTTTTTCTTCTTCTGCGGTATATCCATTTTCCTTTATTTCTCCGATTTGCGGAATTAGATTATAAGCTATTTGATAGGGAAATACGATACTTGTGGTTTCGCGATTATGGTAAAGGTCAATGATTTGTTTTTCCAGTTCATTCATACCGTGGTTTCCGGCTCCACTCACAGCTTGAAATGTGGTTACAGTCATTTTTTTTATCGGATTGATTTGATGAATCGGAAAGCAGGCAATTAAAGCGATGATGGTTGCACAATTTGGATTGGCAATAATTCCATGATGAAATCTGCAATCTTCCGGATTGATTTCCGGAATGATTAAAGGAACATCGTGTTCCAAGCGGAAGGCAGAACTGTTGTCAATAAAAACTGCATTTGATTTGATGATGTCCGGGGCATATTTTTTTGCAAGATCATTTTTTACGGCTCCGAAAACAAAGTCTATGTTTTTAAAAGCATCAGGGGTAACTTCTTCAATGGGTATTTCTTGATCTTTAAATCTGATTTTCTTTCCGACGCTTGCTGGGCTGGCTAAAAACTTGATATCGTTTACCGGGAAGTTTCTTTCTTCTAAAACTTGAATCATAGTCTGACCAACTGCTCCTGTTGCACCCAGTATTGCAATGTTGTATTTTTTCATCTGATGACCTCTTTTCTTTTATGATAATTAAAATAGTCTCTATTATAGAATAGTAAAATAATATCATTTTGGTTACAAAAATTGGAAAATCAAAAATGCAGATTGAATCCAACAAGATAAAAAATTAACAAATTAGACTGAATTTGTTTGAAAAAAAGAAAGTTTATGATATGCTATAAGCAGAGAAAAGAAAAGGCATGATCAATATTATTGTAGTCTTTTCATAAAATGAAATTCATTTGGATTGGAGGTAAGTCAATGGAAAAATTAAACCAAAGTTCATTGTTAAAGATTAAAGAGATAGTGAACAGACACAAAGGCAAGCCGGGGCCTGTTATCATGATGCTACATGACGTTCAGGATGAACTGGGGTATATTCCTTTTGAAGCGATGGAGGAAATTTCTTCTGCTACAGGGGAATCAGTTGGAGAAATTTATGGAGTTGTAACTTTTTATGCTCAATTTACGACTCAGCCTAAAGGAAAACATGTGATCAATGTTTGCATTGGGACGGCATGTTATGTAAAAGGAGCTCAACTGTTGCTGGATCGCATCTTAGAATTAACACATGCAAAAGTCAACGGAACAAGTCATGACGGTTTGTTTTCAGTAGACGCAACTCGCTGTTTGGGAGCTTGTGGATTAGCGCCGGTCGCCATTGTCGATGGAAAAGTCTATGGAGATGCTGAAAAGTCGGGTCTGGTTGAGAAAGTGATCCGCGAGATTATTGAAAAAGAGGGAGGCAATCAGTCATGAGAATAACGACAGTTGAAGAGCTTAAACAGGTTCAAAGCATCAAGCATAAGAAGGTGGCTCTCCGTTTAAAAGATGTTCCTTTACAAACTGAGGGAGAACGTCTTCATGTTCTTGTCTGTAATGGGACAGGATGTACTTCTTCATTATCTAGAGAAGTTTTAGAAAAGTTTATAGAAGAGATTCATGCCAGAAATCTCGAACATGAAATTCATATTATTAAAACCAGTTGTTTTGGCTTATGTCAAAAAGGTCCGATCGTTGCTGTTTATCCGGATAATGTTTTCTATTGTCATGTTCAAATCGAAGATGTGGCTGAAATCGTTGAACAGCATTTCATCGGTGGAAAAGCTGTGGAACGTCTGGAGATGTGCGATATCGATGAAGAAACGAAAGAAAGAATCGTTGATATAGAAAAAATCAGATTTTATGCGAAACAGAAGAGAATTGCGTTAAGAAATTGCGGAAGAATCAATCCGGAAGATATTGATGAATATTTGGCTTTTGATGGTTATAGCGGCTTAGCAAAAGCGCTTATTGAATTAAAACCACAAGAAGTAATTGATGAAATAAAGAACTCAGGTTTGAGAGGACGTGGAGGTGGCGGTTTCCCGGCCGGAGTTAAATGGCAGTTTGCAGCAAATCAAGACAGTGAAGAAAAGTATGTGATTTGTAATGCGGATGAAGGGGATCCGGGTGCATTTATGGATCGTTCGATCATGGAAGGAGATCCGCATAGTGTTTTAGAAGCGATGGCAATTGCCGGATATGCAATCGGTGCACATTATGGTTACGTATACATTCGTGCTGAATATCCGATTGCTGTTGAGCGATTGAAGATAGCTTTGGATCAGGCAAGAGAAATGGGGCTACTTGGCGATAATATTTTAGGAACGGGCTTCAATTTCGATATTGAAATCAGATTAGGTGCCGGAGCATTTGTTTGCGGCGAAGAAACAGCTTTGATCCATTCGATTGAAGGAAAACGAGGAGTTCCTACTCCAAAGCCTCCATTCCCGGCAGTTAAGGGAGTTTGGGGGAAACCGACAATTATTAATAATGTTGAAACATTAGCCAACGTGGCACAGATCATAGTTAACGGAGCTGACTGGTTTAAATCTATCGGTACAGAAAAATCGAGTGGAACGAAGGTCTTTGCATTAGGAGGAAAGGTTGTTAATACCGGACTCGTTGAAGTTCCTATGGGAACAACATTAAGAGAAGTGATTTTTGAAATCGGTGGAGGATGTCCAAACGGAAAGAAATTCAAAGCCGTTCAAACAGGGGGACCTTCAGGAGGATGTCTTACAGAAGAAGATCTGGATGCACCTATCGATTTTGATACATTGGTACAAAAAGGATCGATGATGGGTAGTGGTGGAATGATCGTTTTGGATGAAGATAACTGTATGGTTGATGTGGCGCGTTTCTACATGGAGTTCATTACCGATGAATCTTGTGGAAAATGTACTCCATGCCGTATCGGAACCAAACGATTATTGGAAATGTTAAATGATATTTGTGACGGCAAGGGAACCTTGGAAACATTGGATGAATTGGAAAAACTTTGCTACAGAATCAAAGACAGTGCTCTTTGCGGATTGGGTCAGACAGCTCCAAATCCGATTCTATCTACATTAAGGCTATTCAGGGATGAATATATTGCTCATGTTGTGGATAAAAGTTGTCCTGCCGGAGTATGCAAGAATTTATTGAAGTACACAATTGATCCTGAAAAATGTAAGAAGTGTTCACTGTGTGCACAGAAATGTCCTTTTCATGCGATTACAGGAGTGCCGGGAAAAGTTCCGTTTGTAATTGATCCGAATAAGTGTATCAAATGCGGAGCATGTGTTGGTAATTGCCGATTTGGTGCTATTGAAAGGAAATAGAGGGAATAGTATGGTAAATGTAAAAATCAATGGGATTTCCGTGGAAGTCGAAGAAAATTCTACAGTTCTGCAGGCTGCAAAAAAAGCCGGCGTTTATATTCCGACATTGTGTTTTTTGAAAGATCTGAATGAAACAGGTGCTTGTCGTGTTTGCTTGGTAGAAATAAAAGGTGCCAGAGCTTTGGGACCGGCTTGTATTTATCCTGTTTCTGAAGGAATGGAAGTATTTACCCATAATAAACGAGTCCTTGCGGCAAGAAAAAATACAGTAGAATTACTTTTGTCAAACCATAACAAAGATTGTTTGTCTTGTGCAAGAAATCAAAACTGTGAACTTCAAAAACTGGCGGATGATTTGGGAATTCGCGAATTTAAATATCAAGGAGCTTATCGTCCTGTCACTTTTGATGATTTCAGTGATGGAATTGTCAGAGATACAAGTAAATGTGTGACTTGCGGACGCTGTGTTAATGCATGCGCGAAAATTCAAGGATTAGGAATTTTGAACTTTATTGATCGTGGATTCAATACAAAGATCGGACCGGTTTATAATAAAAGTTTAGGTGACGTAAATTGTATGCAGTGTGGACAATGTATCAATGTTTGTCCTACCGGAGCCCTTCATGAAAAAGAAGAAATTCATAATGTAATTAATGCACTTCATGATCCGACGAAACATGTAATTGTACAAACTGCTCCGGCAGTTCGTGCAAGTTTGGGCGAAGAATTCGGTCTGCCGATTGGAACAAGAGTGACAGGAAGAATGGTTGCCGCATTGAAAAGAATCGGTTTTGAACGAGTTTATGATACAAACTTTGGTGCTGATCTTACGATTATGGAAGAAGGAACTGAATTAATTGAGAGATTGAAAAATAAGGGAACTCTGCCAATGATCACTTCGTGTTCTCCGGGATGGATCCGTTATGTGGAAAGGGAATATCCTGAATTATTAGGTCATCTGAGTACCTGTAAATCACCGCATATGATGCTGGGAGCTGTGATAAAATCACATTATGCTCAAAGAAAGGGAATTGATCCAAAGGATATCTATGTCGTTTCCATCATGCCTTGCACAGCTAAAAAGCATGAGAAAGTTCGTGAAGAAATGAAGCATAATGGACTTCAGGATGTTGATGCTGTTTTGACAACAAGAGAATGCGGAAAGTTAATTAAGATGTTTGGATTAGATTTTGAACATTTGAAAGATGAGGAGTTTGATCAGGATCTATTTGGCGAATATACAGGAGCAGGTGTTATTTTCGGTGCAAGCGGAGGTGTTATGGAGGCAGCTTTGAGAACTGTCAGCGAGATCTTGACCGGAAAAGAACTCGAAAATATAGAGTTTGAATCGGTCAGAGGAACTGAAGGCTTAAAAGAAGCAACCATTATGATCAATGACCAGCCGGTAAAAGTTGCGGTTGCTCATAGCATGGTATTGGCAAAACCTTTGTTGGAAGATATCAAGGCAGGTAAATCACCGTATACGTTTATTGAAATTATGGGATGTCCGGGCGGCTGTATCAATGGCGGAGGGCAATCCAGAGTTGTCGGTAATATCAGAAACCATATCATTGATATCGATTGGAAGAAAGAAAGAGCCAAAGCTCTTTATGAAGAAGATAAGATGATGCCGAAGCGTAAAAGTCACGAGAATAAGCAGATCCAGGAATTGTATGAGCAGTTCTTGGAGAAGCCGGGAAGCCATAAGGCACATGAGTTGCTTCATACATCCTATGAGAAAAAGGAAAGATTCAATTTTTAGAACTTTATGATTTTAAAAAGACATAGCAAAGATTGTTTACATGATCTGGTGGCTATGTCTTTTTTGAAGTCGCTTTTGTATGATAAATGAAAACAGACTTTTATCATTTGATAAAAGTCTGAAGTGTCTGAATTAAAACTTAGAAGATATTGTTTAGAGATATTCTGTTAAATCCCTTTATGGCAAGTTTATTTGGATTCGAGAATTTTCTTTAGTTTTTCTGCATAATCATTCGTTACTTCCATTTGAGGATGTACTTTGCTGGCGACTTCATAAAAATGGTCAAGTCCTCTGCCCATTTCCTGCCCTCTTCTTGTGTGCTTATCCAATGCGTAATCCGGAATTTCAGGAACGATCCCGCGGGCATTTTCTTCAAGACAGATATTTTTAAGAATATCGCTGGATCGATCTTTTTCGCTTTCGCATAAAACTCGGACCGCGTGAATCATATAAAGCGATCTGTCTACATCAAGATAATCAAAGTTTTTTCGCATCTGAGCCAAATTGTTGACAATAACGCTGGCCATGGGATTACCCATACCGATATCTTCTACAGAAATCGTTAAGAGTCTTTGCCAACATTTTGCTTCTAGCTCAGGAGAGGTGACATAAAGCTCATATGCGAATTTTGCAGCATCTTCTTCATTGCCTCTACGGATTGACTTTTGTAATGCCGAAATCACTTCATCTGCATTAAAGCCGTTTAAAGTTATACATTTTTGCCATGGATCAATCATTTTTTGTACCAAGTATGAATGAGATTAAACATCATTCATATCATTTCCTTTCTATAATCTTGTAATATTTTTATAAAATGAGTTTTCCTTTAATAAAATCAAAGGGAGCTAAATGCCTCAGATAGTAATGATGCCAATTCTTCAAGATATTTTCTATCAATTTCATCAAACCTTGAAAGTACAGGGGAGTCAATATCGAGAACACCGACCACATGATCATTTAAACAGAGACATACGACGATCTCAGATTGGCTGGCGGAATCACATGCGATATGACCTTTAAACTTATGAACATCATCAACGATTTGAGTTTTCTTTTCTGCAACAGCAGTTCCACATACTCCTTTGCCGATTTGAATTCGGGTACATGCAGGTTTCCCTTGAAAAGGACCCAGAACTAATTCATTGTCTTTTAACAAATAAAATCCGACCCAATTTATATCAGTGAAAAACTCATTGAGAAGAGCACTGATATTACTCAGGTTAGCGATGATATCTTTTTCGTCTTCTATTAGCGATTTTGCCTGTTGTATCAACAATGGATATCCTTCATCCTTGAGGGTGGAGTATTGAATTGAATTAAACATGAATATCTCCTTTCTGCGTACTATTATATCAAATTATTACATGATTCAGTGAATAAAAATAATGATTCTTAAAAATTATCAAGATTGTGAGAATTTATTTTGCTGTTCAGATATCGAAAAGTGAGGTATAATGGTACAAGTTAGGAGGCATACATGGTTTTAGAAGAGAATAAAATGGTTTATATTCAAAGCTATAAGCATGATGGCTCACTACATCGAACATGGGCAAAAGGATTCGTGCTTGAAAGCAATGAAAGGCAATTTGTTATCGTGACTAACAAGGCATGGGTAACAGAGGCGAATGGCAGGCATTGGGTTACCCGCGAACCGGCAATTTGCTTTTTTTATCCTGATCGGTGGTTTAATATTTTTTGCATGATCAGAAAGACAGGAATTTATTATTACTGCAATCTTGCGTCTCCGAGTTTGTATGACGGAGAGGCAATCAAAAATATCGATTATGATCTGGATGTGAAAGTTTATCCTGATGGCAGTTGGGATATTTTAGATCGAGATGAATATATAGAACATGGCAAAAAAATGTCTTATAGTGAAGAAATAAAGCGGATTGTTGAGGAAGAACTTAAGAGCTTGATCATGCAGATTGAAAGAAAAGAAGGCCCGTTTTCTAAAGAAGAAATCGAGAGATATTATAGACTATACGAAATTACAACCAAAATAAAAGAGAAAAGATAAAAAAAAGATTGACAAAAGAGAGTAGGGAGTGATAAGATAAACAGGCTAACCGT
>CAZUVT010000101.1:0-7816 GCA_964623925.1 uncultured Erysipelotrichaceae bacterium | reverse complement strand
TGTATTATGTAGGATATCAAATCAAGGCCATTGTGATCAATGACCCCAATAACCCCTGTGGTATAGTTTATAATCAGCAAAGCAGAGCGGCATTAAATGCGTTTATCCAAACAGAGGGCTGCTGGTGTATCGTAGATGAAGTCTATAGAGACTATTCATTTGTACCCTTTACATCTTTCTATGAATCAGAAGCAATTAAGGAAAGAGTAATAACGATTCGAAGTTTTTCTAAAAGCTATTCTATGTGCGGTTATCGCTTGGGATATCTGATGGGGGAGAAAGAGATCGTCAATGAAATACTGAAAGTCCATCAAAGCTGGATGACTTCGATTCCACTGTTCATTCAGAAAGCCGGATGCAAAGCTTTGGAGATCCCCTTATCAATTCAAAGAGAAAAGATAAAAAGGAAAAGAACGATCTTATATGAGGGCTTAATTAAGATGGGAGCCAAGGTTATTTTGAGTGATGGCGGATTCTATTTGTTTTTTAAGATAAAAGGACAAACAGAGGATAGCTGTCAATTTTGCAGAAGATGTGCTGAAGAAGCTAAAGTGATTTTGACACCGGGTATTTTTTTTCATGAAGAAGGGTATGTTAGGATCACTGCTTTGTCTGAAGATGCGGTTTTAAAAGAAGCAGTAAAAAGAATGGCCGATTTCTTACAGAAAGATCGGGAGTCTGATCAAAGCGAAGATTAGAAATAAGATGCTTGGAATAAAGGGACTGATTGATTTGATCAAGCCGATCTTCGGAATAATGACAAGCATATTTCCTAATTTTACAAGAAACAGATTGGTAAGTGAAAAGCAAAGCGGTGTCCAAAAAATTGAAAAGTCTTTTAATGCGTAATGCAGACACAAAACAGAGTTATCAAGCGATAAAGCGCATCCCAATAAAAGCGCTTCAAAAATGCTGATGATCTGATTGTGATCCAAGTCTGAGGAATCCGGGTGATTCAAAATTGAAATCAAACCGGGATCCTTTTTTTCTGTATTGGTTAATGCATTTTTAAAAGAAGCAATGAATAGAAGAAAAAACAAGGAGAATGTAAGCTTATTGATCGTTGATTCATCCCATATAAGAAATAAGGAGTCTGCAAAAATCATGATGAACAGACAGATAAGAAAAGAAACGGATGACATGGCCAGTAATTTGTTCCATGAAATCCTGATTTTTTTTATCCCGAAGCAGAATCCGCTTAAAAATCCATCAAAAGAAATGAGTAGTGCGGTTAGAAGTAATTGAAACATGAAGATCCCTCCTACTTTATAATAAAGTGGAGAAAAAAAGTGGATTCATCATATGCCTAATATCAAGTTATTTAAAGTTGATTTATCCACTTTGATAAACTTGTCCTTTGAAATCATTTCGTGTATAATATTCAAATGAATTGGAGTGAGAAAAATGAAAGATTTTTACCATCGTTACGCATTGCCATTTATCATCATGGTCGTATCCAGCTTGTTGGTACGCTTGATCAGAACATATATTCGCGGAGCCTTTTCAACAGAGCTTGTTGCGATTGTGATCGCATTATGTCTGTTTTGTTTTGGACTAAGCTTAAACATTAAGAAAAGAAGCCGTTATGAAAGCTGGCTGAAAAAAGTGTTGCTTTCTTTTATCCTGCTGTTTTTTGTATGTTGGGATTTGGGATATGTTGTGTTTCCGGCAATCAAATCTGTATTTGATTTTTTTGGGATCAATGGTTTTGTTGTCTATATGGTGTATATCTATTGCGGATGGGCATTTTTTGATTAGGGGGATGGAATCATGAAAATCGGATTTATTTCATTGGGATGCTGTAAAAATCTAGTGGACAGTGAACAGATGATGGGACTTCTGAAAGCAAGTGGTCATCAGATCGTTTCTGATCCGAAAATTGCAGAGGCAATCATTATTAATACTTGCGGATTTATAACCTCCGCGAAAGAAGAAGCAATTAATACGATCTTGGAAATGGCGGAATATAAAGAGCTTAATTGCAGAAAGCTGATCGTCACCGGATGTCTTCCGCAACGCTATAAAAAAGAATTGATCGAAGAGATTCCAGAGGTCGATCGCTTTATCAGCATTGACGAGTATCCTCATTTGGGTGAGATCTTAAGTGAGATTTTGGGGGAAAAGATCAATCATGTCTATGGAAAAGAGGATCGTGTTTTATCTTCTTATCCGTGGATGGCTTATTTAAAGATTGCGGATGGTTGCGATAATCGCTGTTCTTACTGTGCGATTCCACTTATCCGTGGAGGCTATCGAAGCGTTTGCATGGAAGAGTTGGTTGATCAGGCTAAGCTTTTAGCACAAAGAGGCGTGAAAGAGCTTGTTTTGATTGCGCAAGATACGACGCGGTATGGAACAGACAATTATGGAAAAAGAAGATTGCTGGATCTGTTAAAGGAAATCAATCAGATCGAGGGCTTGCATTGGATCCGTATTTTATATATGTATCCGGATGAAATCGATGATGAGCTCGTCGTGGAAATGAAGAAGTTGGATAAGGTGCTCCCGTATTTTGATATTCCTGTACAGCATGGAAATGATAAGATGCTGACACTGATGAATCGGAGAGGATCTAAGGAAAGTATCTTACGGACGATTTCGTTGATCAGAGAACATTATGAGATGCCGGTTCTTCGCACCACGATGATTGTCGGATTCCCGCATGAGACAGAGGAAGACTTCAATGAGATGTTAGAGTTTGTCAAAGATGTCAAGTGGGATCGGCTAGGTGCCTTCACTTATTCCTTGGAAGAAGGAACGAAGGGGTATGAAATGGATGAACAGATCGATGAAGAGGTAAAAGAAGAGCGTCTTCAAATCTTGATGTCCCTGCAAGAGAAAATTGCCCAGCAAAACAGCGAAAAACTGATTGAGAAAACCTTGGAAGTCCTTGTTGAAAAACATGACAGTCTAACGCATCAATACAAGGGCAGAAGTATTTTCAGTGCCCCGGATGGAGTAGATGGAGAAGTGATTTTCCACAGCAGGGAAAATATTGCTTGTGGCAGCTTTGTTCAAGTAAAGATTAAATCTGCAATCAGTCATGATTTGATAGGAGATTTTGTCGGCTTTTAGCATTTAATTCATTCTCAGTCTTATTGATATTATGATATAATTCAAGAGAGAAAGCGTTGAAAAGAAATGGATAGGGGAATCATTCAAATGACAAGATTTCAAAGTCAACTGGAAAGGATCGAAGCAAAAAGCTCAAAGTATTCTTTGAGCTTTTAGTTTATAAAAGAAAAAAGTTCTTGTAAAAGAACTTGTCATTCATCATGGCGGAGCACATGCGATTCGAACGCACGGAAGCTTTCACTTCGCCACCTTTCCAAGATGGTGCCTTAAACCACTCGGCCAATGCTCCATTGATAGGTACTGAATTATTATACATAAACGAACTATGTTTGTCAAAGTTTTAGGAGGAATTTATGATTGAAAAATTTGATATGCTTATTTTAGAATTTATTCAACAGAATCTCAGTTGTCCTTTTCTTGACTGGATCATGAATTTTTTCTCCTGTCTTGGCGAAATGGCATTGATCTGGTTTTTGATCGCAATCATTTATTCATTTGTAAATAAGAAATACAAATTAATACTGATCTTAGCTTTAGCTTTGCTGGTCAATCATGGATTGTGCTCAAAAATTCTTAAAAATCTGATTAAACGATCTCGTCCTTTTATAACGGATGCAGATTTGATTACGCATGCATGGAATCTTCCGACGGGATATTCTTTTCCATCCGGACATTCGAGTTCCTCGTTTTGTGCGGCAACGGTTTTCTCAGAAAAATTGTCGGCGAAAAAAAGGGTTGGGTATCTTCTTGCTGCCTGCATTGCTTTTTCAAGGATCTATCTGAATGTTCATTATCCAAGCGATATTTTATGCGGAGCGATATTGGGTACTTTGATTGGGAAGGGTGTGTGCTGTTATGCAGATCATCTGTCTTAAAGAAATAATAAAAACTAAGGATTGCTATAGCAGAAGATCCTTAGTTTTTTTAATTAAAGAAAAGAATGGTCAGGATCAAAATGCCGAGTACGATTCGATATACACCAAATACTTTAAACGTGTGAGTGCGCACATAATTCATCAGAAAGCGTATGGCGAATAAGCTGACCAGAAAGGAAATAAAGGTTCCTAATAATAAGATCATGATGGAAAACAAATTAAATACAAGCTTTGCCTTAAGCAACTTTAAAAGACTTGCCCCAGCCATGACAGGGATTGCTAAAAAGAAGCTGAATTCGGAAGCAACGGCTCTCGTGCATCCTAAAATAAGTCCACCCAAAATCGTGGCACCGCTTCTTGACGTGCCGGGAATCAAGGCGAGCATTTGAAAGCAACCGATTAGAAAAGCCGTCTTATAGGATAGCTGTTGCAATGAGCGGGTATTTTTTAAACCTTTTTTTTCATCGATGAAAAAGAAGAGGATACCATATAGAATTAAAGTGATGGCGATAATGAGAGGACCGTGAAAATATGCATCGATCATATCATCCAAGAGTATTCCGGCTATTCCGGCAGGAATGATGCCGATCAAAACTTTTGACCAAAGAATAAGTACATTCTTTGCCTCTTTTTTATCCGCTTTAAAGGGCCATAGTTTATTGAAAAATAAGACGATGACTGCGAGGATGGATCCAAATTGAATAACGACTAAAAATAAATTAAAGAAAGTTTCATTGTTCAGTTCATTTTCGAATACAAATAATGGACAGAATTGATTCAGAAGCAGCATATGACCGGTTGAACTGATGGGCAACCATTCGCTAATGCCTTGAACGATTCCATATAAAATAGTTTTTAAAATCTCAAACATAATATTCTCCTTACGATTTATTCTATTGATCTTGATTCAAAATAATTCAATTGAAACTAAATTTTTATTCTGTAAAATTATAAAGACTGAACATAGAATATGTCAATATAAAATAAATTTCATTTTATTCAGATAAAAATGATGGGCCTTATGGATTTAAAATCTTTCTTTTAAGCTGTTCGTATTTTTCAGTAGTTTCGTAAGCGGACTGATTTTCTCTGTAATCAAAGCCAAAGCTTCCGTGACTGACGGTAACAAGCGGGGGCATTTGAATCCGTTTGAAGACAGATTGATTCATCTGTCTTAAGACCCATTCCATATCTTTAATGAAAGCTTCGGGATCTTGATCCAAGCCGTAATAATGAAGCCATTTTCCGATTTCAGTATGATGAAGAGTTCCATTCAAATACATGGAAAGAATCTCCTCTGCACTGGATCTTGGGTATTCTGTCAGCTGCGAAATGAGCCAATCGTGATAAAACCATTTCATTGGATCTTTCTGGGCATCTTTCAGCTCCGCACTGGGCGGCATTTCCCAAATGACTTGTTCGTTTTCAATTTTAGGAAGGAGATTGTCAGGGATGATCTGTTTGTTAAACCGATGATTTATTGATTTAGCCAATTCAAACAACTGAACCTTTGTGCAGTCACCGATCGGGGCAAGACAGCCGATCGTATCTCCGTATAAGGTGCAGTATCCTAGCGCAACTTCTACTTTATTGCCATTGTTGCATATGACTGCATTTTCAATTTGGGCAAAGGTTGAGAGGAGGTGACCGCGGATGCGAGCCTGGATATTTTCAAGTGTCAAAGAAGAGAGGTCCTGATTGGTATAATCGTAAAGGTTACATGTTTCAATTGTACTCTCGATAATCTTTTCAATGTTGCCGTTTTTGAACGAAATGTTGAGTCTCTCTGCGAGTGATTGGGCATTATTCTTGGTGGTTTCACTATTGTGCTTTGTCGCAAGATTGTAACCGATGATTCTTTCAGGGCCCAGGGCCAATGTCAACAAAGCCGCATTGATACTGCTGTCTAATCCTCCTGACAGACCGATGATCCATTTGACTTTGGAATGAAATTGCTGGCAATCAAATTCTCTGATTGCGTGAACTAAACAATGAAGCAATTTATCGGGATGATTTTGTATCGGCTGAATCTGAGGATTTGTAAAATCTGCGATTTGAAGATCTTCCTCAAAATCATCTCGGCAAAGCAGAGTGGGATGACCATGTTTATCTGTTGTAAAACTCCCTCCATCCAACATCAAGACATTTTTTCCGTTATTCTGCATTCCAACGGCATTTACATAAATGAATGGACAGAAAGAACTTCCGCATTCCTCGACTTGTTGTAAGATCCGTTCATGCCGGGAAGCTTCTTTCATCAAGTCCCAAGGAGAAGTGGAAATGTTGATGATATAATCGCAACCGGCCTCGGTAAGTAGGGCAGTCGGATTGACGCTATTGTATTCTTTTGACCACATATCCTCACAGATCTCTAAACCGATTAAAAATTCTTTGCCGTCTTTTTCGAAAACAAAGGGATCGATCAGCTGGGCAGGATCGGGATGATCCATTAGCTGATGGCTCACATCAATGGAAGATAAAAAATATCGTGAGTCATCAAAGAAGCGGTAATCGGGATTTAATGTCTTGATTTCTCTTCCGGGTTTTAGAAGGAAAGAATCTTTTTTATGTCTGCACCATTTTCTATGATGTGCAAAAAACGCGCAGTTCAATCTCGACTTTCTTCCATCTCGTCCGCTTAATTCATTCCAACTATCCAAATTCCCCCAAATAATCCCGATATCATCGGAGAGATCCCTGATTTTTTCGTTGAATTCAATGAGATAGTGACAAAAAGATTCATCATTCCATTTATCTGCAAGCATGTATCCTCCGACACACATTTCCGGAAATACAATGATATCGGCTCTGTTTTGTTTGGCTTGGCCAATCATTTGCTTCATTTTTTCAAAATTTGCGGAAGGATTTCCGGGAATGACTTTCATTTGTCCTAAAGCAATTCTTAAAGAAACAGATTCTTTATTTTTTAGATAGAGATGATTTGTTCGAATGTACTCAATGACTGAATGCGGAAGCCATTTCTTCAAAACAGGATCAGATACATGATAGAATTGATTTCTGATTAAAGTTGAAGAAATTTCATCATAAGAAGCATCTGTGTTTGTCGCAATGACTATTTTATTCCTGTATTTATTGAGCAGATCACACTGCAAGATCTCATCTAAATTATAGGATGAGTGATCTTTTCCATTTCGATTTAATACGATCAGATGGTATTTCTCTAATATTTCTTCAGCTTTATACCAACGATCAAATTGAGCCAGTTTATCTGCACCCAGCAAAAAATAGATTTCCCAATCCGGTGCCTGTTCTTGAATATGATCTAAAGTATGAAGTGTGCGTGGCTGTTTAGGGCTGTTCACTTCGTATCGGCAGAGTCGGATCGATTCATCCTGAAACTCCCGGAGCATTCTCTCAATCATTTCACAGCGTATGGCTGCAGGTATTTTATTGGACTTGATATATTTATCACCGGTCGGTACAAAAAGCCCGATAACTTGAGAGCCATCTTCAGCCAGAGTTTGTTTTGCACATTTGATGGCATTGAGATGAGCGAGTGTACATGGATTAAAAGTTCCCCCATAAATAATAAGTTTGTTCATTTGGATCCTCCTGAGTTGTCAAATATTTAATTAGTGATTCCTATATTTTCCCCTGCAATTCTACTTTATAGGAATAAAGATCCTATAAATGTTTTTTATAAATTGAATGGATTGTTTACAATCATATAAAACAGTATAGATTCTTTCTGTCTTATTATGAGAAGATTTTATCACGAACAGATCGAGATTTCATCTTTTTATTGGAATACCTAGCAAAATAAGATCCTGATTTGTCCAAATTAAATTTTAAATCTCATTCATTAGAAATACTATTATATGAAAAAAGGCAAATTGTTCTGGACC
>CAZUVT010000100.1:0-7826 GCA_964623925.1 uncultured Erysipelotrichaceae bacterium | reverse complement strand
ATAATTGACCACCATGGAATAACCATGATTATCCACTAATGTTTCTAATGTTGTAATAGCAGGAGTATTTAAAGATCTGCCCACAGCATCATATAATGAGATTTCGCCACGATAGATTCCATCTGCGTTGTTGATCTGCGTTGCAGTGCCGCGATAAACGATCGGAGCATCGGTGACCGTATGCGTGGTCGCCCATCCTAAATATTCGAATGCCAATGCATAAGATAAAAATGGCTTTACAGAAGATCCCGGTTGTTTGAACATAGAAGAAGCACGGTTGTAAACACGCTGGCCGACATAGTTTCTTCCTCCGCCGATACCTACGATCTCTCCGGTATGATTGTCCACAGAAACAATTGAGA
Source organism: uncultured Erysipelotrichaceae bacterium (assembly GCA_964623925.1). GTDB lineage: Bacteria > Bacillota_I > Bacilli_A > Erysipelotrichales > Erysipelotrichaceae > CATJXY01. Next base: position 7,464 of record CAZUVT010000100.1, on the reverse strand, counting down.
TCTGCATCAGGTCGTCTGAGAAGCGGACGGTATCCAACCGCTCATCATTCTGAATGGCATCGATTTCTTCCTGAACATCTTTTCTCATCGCGGTATAGATGCGCATTGGTACATCATAAGGATCTTGCCCGGTCAAAGCGTAGACTTCATCCAGCACCACGTCAATATAACTTTGATACGGGATTGCAGTTCCGTCCATTCGGGTGGTCAGACCCACTAACAAGTCTTCGATATTAACCGATTTAGCGAGGTCTGCTTCCTGTTTGGTAATATAGCCATGATAGACCATCAGATCCAGCACGGTATTTCTTCTTGATGTGGCGTGATCCAGATGATAATAAGGATTGAAATAGTTCGGAGAATTGACGACACCGGCTAACAAGGCACATTCGCCCAGATTCAATTCGCTTACTTCTTTTCCGAAATAATAGAGTGCAGCTTTTTGTACACCGCGGCTGGTCGCTCCGAAATTCATTTTATTAAGATAATATTCTATAATTGTCTTCTTATTTGTTTCTTTTTCAAAATCCATGGTGAGGAAGATCTCCTGAACTTTTCGATCGATGGATTTTGTTGCGATGGTCGTATCATTATTTGTAAAATAAGTGTTTTTTACCAACTGCATGGAGAGGGTAGAACCTCCCTGGGCAAAACTCATGGATCGAACATTTTCGATCATGGCTTTGGCAAAACGCGGAATATCGAATCCGTTATGTTCAAAGAAACGTGAATCTTCTACAGAGATCAACGCATCGATCAAAGCTTCCGGCAATTCATCATAAGTAATATTCTCCCGCAAGACATTTCCGACTTCGGCAATCAAATTTCCCTGACTGTCATAGATCTGAGTGGATTCCGTATTTTGGAAATCGGAAATGGAAAGCTTTGGTGCTGATCTGACCATATCAGAGAGGATCTTTAAGCCGATTCCGCCCACGATCAATCCGCATACGATCACAAAAACCAGAATTCCGGCAATGATATCCGAAGCAGATATTTTCATTTTCTTTTTCTTCAAAGGCTTGTCAGCTATCTTTTTCTTGATGACAGGCTTTTTTTGCATCATATTCATAATGGTTCTCCTTTAAAATGAATGGCATCAACAATTCTCAGATAATCAACAGGCGGATTCAGTTTGAAAGGAATGAGAATCCCTTCTTTTTGAAACCAGGTGTAAGGAAGGGAACGCCTTGCACTGTTCCTGTATTGATCAATGATTTTTCTTGCATCTACCAAATAGGTTTCATCGAAACAGTTAAATCGAACGATTAAGAAGGCAATGGCTCCATGATAGAGGACACTGTCAAGATGTTCGATCTGGTGAGGATGAATCGACGAGAATGGAAAGGAAGTCCTTGAACTGCATTCCTTTGCCTCAAAGTCAATGGCTCTTCCACGATATACGCCGTTATAGTCCGTTGTACTTGGAACTTTAAAGTAAGCCTCGGTTATTTTTGCGGCTGTTCTTTTCGGATAATCCACATGTACGATTTGGACCGGAGTCGGCTTTTTATGTATATTTGCTTTTTTCAGTGCTAAATAATAATCATTCGTTGCATTCAAGTCTTCTTCCAGACTCATGCCGCGGTTTGCAGCGCTTTTTAAAGCAGAAAAACCGGTGTTTTTTTTCCCGTTAGGATAATTGATCATATCATCACCATTTTTATTATATACAAGATTGTTCTTTATTTCTACATTTTATCTTGAATTTTCACATAAGAAATCCTTGCCTTTTCTTGTTTTTTTTGAGAAAATAGAGCGGTAAAGAGGTGAATGCATCATGAATAAGCAATTTAATTTGGATGCCAAGACAATTTATGAAAAAGAATTTCCAATTGATTTTAAAGGATATTCTCCTTCCGAAGTCGATCATTTTTTAGATTTTGTCATTCAGGATTATCAGAGTTATGAATTATGTTTGAGTCAGATGGCGCAAAAATGTGAAGAACTGGAAAGAGCGAATGCCTCTTTAAAAGCAAAGCTCATTGAGTTTGAAGGAAAAGTCAAGGTATTGAACGATGATAATGCCAATGTTTCCTCAACCGATATCCTAAAGCGTTTAGCCAGATTGGAAGCTGCTGTATTTAATCAAGATTAACACTGGGGCAATCGCTGGTAATCTGTTATCAGAGGAAAGTCCATGCTCGCACAGTCTGCGATGACTGTAGTGTTTGTGCCGATCCCAATAAGATCGGGCAGAATTATCTGACGGCTGAGTTGATTCCTAAGGCATTGCTATGGAAAAGACCTTTAAAAGTGCCACAGAGACGTAGTCTGAAGGAAACTTCAGAAATGAAACGTGGTAAACCCCGCAAGCGAGAAACCCAAATTTTGGTAGGGGAACCGCATGGAGCCAAATGAAGCAAGATGCGGACGCAGAAATGCGTAGATAAATGATTGCCGCTTCATAATATGAAGTACAGAACATGGCTTACAAAGTGTTGATTTTAAAAGACTGCCGGATTTTGGCAGTTTTTTTATGGATATTATTCAGCACGATTTTCCCAGCAGCTTTGTGCGGCGATCCTTCCGAAAGTAACCGTATCAGGAATGGATAAGGTTCCTAATCGGTTATTGCCATGGATTCCTCCGGTTACTTCGCCGGCAGCATATAAATTCTCAATGATGTTTCCGTTCGTATCCAGAACCTGTGCTTTTTCGTTGATCTCAACTCCGCCCATGGTATGATGAACGGAAACGATTGAAGAAAACATCAGATATGATTCATCTTGAATGGGATCAAGCTGCTGAGTTCTTCCAAAGTCTGTATCGGTTCCATTTTCAATCATAAAATTGTAATGGTCGAGCGTTTCCTGTAAAACTTGATAGGGAATATTAAAGTGATTGGCGCATTCCTCTAATGATCCCACGACGATCACTCCTTGATCGATTCCGCGCAGTAATTCATCGGCATAATCTTCATCTAATCGCAGATCTTCAATGACGGATCGACCGACCAGTTCATAAGCAGTGCTGTTTGTCTGATTTAAAATAGCGCGTGCAATATTATCTCTTGTTTCTTTTTCATCGACAAAGCGAATTCCTTCCTCGTTGACCAAGATGGCATTAGAGATGATCCGTGCATAATCCATATAATAGTAGTTTCCGGTTGCCGGATTATTGATCGGGTAAAGTTGAATATATTCCATGCCGATGAGATTTGCTCCGATCTCTTCCGCCATAAGGATCCCGTCACCGGTAGCAGCCGGTGAATTGGTGGTTGGGATATTTTCATCCAATTTCAACCATTGGGTATCATATTTCATACGCATTTCAACATTAGCTCCAAAGCCGCCGGTGGCTAAGATCACACCCTCTTTTGCAAGATATTCAATCGTTTGATTGTTGTAGGAAGTCTTAGCGCCGATGACTTTTCCAAAATCATCTAAAATAAGTTGATAAGCCCGAGTATTGTAATCAACTTGAACTCCTGCCTTTAAAGCTTTTTGGATGAGGAGATCGATCATTTTGGCACCGTCTCCCTGAGGCCAAAGCGTTCTGGCAACCGTATGTCCTCCATACCAGGAAAGGGTATCTTTGTATTCAACCCCGATCGATTCTTGCAGCCAAGATAGATTTTCTAAGCTGTGATCGACAATGAGATGAATCAGTTCCGGTTTGCCGAGTTTTCCACCGCCTTCATAAATATCATTAAAGAATAGTTCGTTGCTGTCTTGAATTCCTTTTTGAATCTGAAGTTCATTATTCGCAACCGCAAATTCACCTCCGGACATTCGTGTATTTCCACCTCCGAAAGGCATTTTTTCAATAACTCGAATATCTGTAAATCCCTGCGTTGCAGCCTCGATTGCGGCAGAGAAACCGGCCCCGCCGCCACCGATAATCAGAATTTCGCATTCGATTTTTTGGGTGTTCTGTGTTTCTTTTGTATTGAAAAGAGGGGAAGGGGCCTTTTTTGCGGCATCTTCTATCGCCATTAAGATTCCTTCGCTTGTTTCTGTGGCACCGCTTATAAAATCTACATCAAAGGAACGTTTTCTCATGATTTCATCGATGATCTCAATCATTGCCTGATCAAATCCGGGAGTCTCACTGTGTTGTAAAACTTCAATATGCTTCAGTTCTTGGTTTTCAATATAGAGTTCCACCTCAATGATTCCGTTTTTTCCCTGTGCCTGTCCTTTTAGAAGAACCATCTCGGATGAGTTCTGATTCTTTGAACAGCCAAATAAGATCAAGGTGCTCAGAAATAGTAAGAGTATTTTTTTAATCATAGCGTTTATCCTCACTTACTAATTTTCTATACTCACTTGGAGAATATCCGGTGTGTTTCTTAAAGACGCGCGAAAAATAGAATGGATCTCCATAACCGCAAGCTTCCGCGATTTCTTTTAAGGAAATCTCTTCATCCCGTTCCAGCAATGAGAGAGCCTGACGCATGCGGATCATCGTAATATATTCATTCAAGCTCTGATCCGTGATCGTTTTCATGATTTTGAAAACAGAAGTTCTGCTTAACCCGAACTCTTTTTCTATTTTTTCACTGCTTAGATCTTTGTCGCTGTAATGCAGATCGATATAATCTACCAAGTTTTTCGGCGAATAATCATTTTGATGGTATTCTTTTAAGATCGTAGACTCATAAATACTTTGATCCAAGCTTCTTAAACACTTTTTTATGATTTCAATCAACTGATTTTCATCAACTGGTTTTAAAATATAGGCATCCACTTTTAATTCGATTGCGGCTTGTGCATATTTGAAGTTATCATAACTGGATACGATGATGATCTTGACATTCTGTTTCAGTTTATGGAATCGTTCAATACATTCCAGTCCATTTAACAGAGGCATATTGATATCGATCAAGACCAGATCGGGAGAATATTTTTCAAAGAGATCTAAGGCTTCCTGACCGTTTTGAGCCTTGGCAACAACTTGTACTTGTAGATTGCTTTGTTCTAAAAGTTCAGAAATTCCTTCTAAAATATTAATTTCATCATCAGCGACTAAGATTCGATACATATTTGATCAGTGCCTCCTTTTTGATTTTGATCGTTATTTTTGTTCCGATCTGAGCTCTGCTTTCTATAATCATTTCAAATTGGTCATAGTATGTATTTTTTAATCGGTCATAAACATTTTTTAAACCGACATGAGTCTGATTGGTTTGGTAAAGTGATTGCTGGGTTTCTTTCAGTTTTTCTGCATTCATTCCGCAACCGTCATCTTCAACACTTAAGAGGATCCAATCCTCTTTTGGCTGACCGATGATCTGAACCAACCCATTTTTGAAACTGTTTTTAATTCCGTGATTAATGGCATTCTCCACTAATGGCTGTAAAATGATTTTAGTGATCGGAAGCTCATCAAGGCTTTCGTCTAAATGGATCAGATAATTGAATTTATCTTTGTATCGCATTTTTTGAATATCCAGATAATACCGGGTGTGCAGAAATTCTTGTTTTAATGAAATAAATTCATTACCGTTGCTTAATGAGAGCCGGAAATAAGAAGATAAGGTCTGGATCGCTTCGCTGACTTCTTGATCCTTATTTCTTTTTGCCATCCAGCGAATATTGTCCAAGGTGTTATACAAGAAATGTGGTTTGATCTGTTCCTGTAAGGTTTTTAATTCAGCCGTTCTTTTTTGTTCCTGTTCTTTTACGATCTGATCAAAGGAGTCCGATAATTCATCAATCATCTGGTTATAAGCGATTCCCAGTTCATTGATTTCATCTTTGTTTAAATTGACAGGATAATAGGCTTTTAAATTGCCGTTTTGTGCCTGATTCATGCATAATTGCAACTTTTTGATCGGGTGCAGTACAGAATGACTTAAATATCGGCCTAACAGGAAAATCAAAAATAGGAGCAGAAGCAAGATTAAAATGGCTCCTTGAATGATTGATCGGATCGATTGATTGATGGCTTTATCTTCAACTAAAGTCATCAAGACCCAGTCCGGATAACTGGAAATGGGTGAAATAATTAATTTTGCAGGACCGTTTTTCCCTTTGACATCCAAAATGGTGGAAGTAGTGATTGCTTGAAGATCGAGTTCATTTAAGTATTCTTGTGATATCCATCTCTGATCTAAATATTCTTTATTGGTGGTAATTATTTCGTGATCGATATCCATGATCCAAGTCTTGCTTTGATAAAGCTGGATCGTATTAACGATTTCCTCGATTCTTACCAATGGAACAGCAGAGGCGATCAGACTTTCTTTTTTACCGCTGTATCCTGTCAATGCATAATAAAAAACGACCACTCGTCTGTTTTCTTCGTTGATGACAGGGGAGCCGATCAGAAATTCTTTGTCATTCTCATATATGTCCGTATAGTCATCATAGCGTATGAGATTTTCGGTTGCCTCGGCATTGATCCAACAGAATCCGTTTTTTCCGATAAAAGAAAAGGTTTCCATTGTCTGATCATTCAATCTGTAAGAGTTTGTCACTTGATCGATGATCGGGGTAATTAATCGCGTATCCATGGAACGAATGGCAGGAATGACTGCTAAAGTCCGATATTCAACGATTCTTTTTTCGATCCATTGATTGACTTCCTGTGCTTTCGTTTCAACATTTTGTCTTATTAAAAACAGAACGTTTTTTTCATTTGCCGGTTTAGCATAAAATTCTAAATAAAAAAGAACAAAACAGAAGACCAAAATACTGATCAACGTAACTGTTCTTAAGATTTTTCCTTGTATGCTTTTAGAATTCATTTTTATTTCCAACCTTTTTTTCATTATAACAGTTTTTATTTTAGTTGTGTATTGTTTGAACAAAAATCCATGTTTTGAAAACAAAAGTCCATTCCTTTATTTTGCTTTTTTTTCTAGAATGGATTCAAAGGAAGGAAAGAAAAATGAAAAAGATTTTAAAAGGTTTATGTTCATTGTTGCTGGTCTTTTCAATGACTGCATGTGCAAAGACGAATGATGAACAGAAAAATGATGGCTTGTATAAAGCCGCAACTGATACGGGAACTGCTCAGGGAAATAACGGAGATGTAACAGTAGAGGTCGTATTATCAAGCGATAAGATCGAAAGTGTAACGGTTGTTGAACACAAAGAAACAGCCGGAATTTCCGATGCGGCAATTGCAAATATCCCAAGTGCAATCGTAGAAACGCAATCGCTGGCAGTTGATACAGTCGCCGGAGCTACAAATACTTCAAATGCTATTTTAGATGCAGTAAAGGCAGCATTGACAGAAGCTGGTGTCGATCTTGAGACATTGATGAATGGAGGCGGAAATGTCAGTGTCAGTGTTAATTTAGAAGACCGGACATTTGATGTTGTTGTATTGGGTGCCGGTGGAGCCGGATTATCTGCTGCAATTGAAGCAAAAAATGCAGGGGCAAGTGTTATCGTGATTGAAAAGATGCCTTATGCCGGTGGAAATACACTGCTTTCTTATGCTGAATTGGCTTGCCCGAATAACTGGTTGCAAGAAGCACAGGGAATTGAAGACAGTGTCGAACAATTCGCA
>CAZUVT010000099.1:0-7851 GCA_964623925.1 uncultured Erysipelotrichaceae bacterium | reverse complement strand
ATGCCAGCCTCAAGAGCTTTCTTTTTATCTTCATCAAAGGCATTTGCGGTCATGGCAACGATTGGGATCGAAGCACGGGCGGAATCTTCTAAAGCACGGATCTGTCTCGTTGCTTCATAACCATCCATGATCGGCATCTGGATATCCATCAGAATCAAATCATAAGTGCCCGGTTCTACCGTTTTTATTCTTTCGACGGCTTCTGTTCCATCTCCTACCGTATCAACCAATAAACCTTCATCTCCTAAGATTTCCTGAGCGATTTCCTGATTGATCTCATTATCATCTACTAACAGGATCTTCTTGTTTTTCAAAAGATCCTCTTGCTTCTCAGTGTCTTCTGTATTCAGTTCTTCTGTATATGGAGCCACCAGGATCTTGTGAAGTTCAGATAAGAAGATCGGTTTGGAACAGAATGCTGTGACACCGGCTTCTTTTGCCTCTTCTTCGATATCAGCCCAGTCATATGCAGTAAGGATAATGATCGTTGCACTTTCCCCGATGACTTTTCGGATCCTGCGGACAACTTCGATTCCATTCATATCCGGCATGAGCCAGTCAATGATATAAGCACTGTACGGCTTATTTTCTTCAATGGCGAATTGAGTACGAACCACAGCTTCTTTGCCTTGTGTTGTCCAATCGGGATTCATACCGATAGAAGAAAGCATCTTGCTGACGCTCATACAGGTATTCACATCATCATCTACGATAAGAGCTCGAAGGTTTTCAAGCTTTTCAAGATGCTCGATTTTTTGAGTTTGATTTACAGTACGGAAGCGGAAGGAAATAATGAATTCGGTTCCTTTTCCCACTTCACTTTCTACCTCAACGGTTCCATTCATCATATCGATGATATTTTTGGCAATCGCCAGTCCAAGACCTGTTCCCTGAATGCCGCTGACTGTGGCTGTCTGTTCTCTTTCAAATGGCTCAAATAAGTGTTTTAAGAATTCTTCACTCATTCCGATACCATTATCCTTGATCCTGAATTGGTATGAGGCAAATCCTTCCGGATCGCTTTCAGTCTGAATGATCCGGACACTGACTGTACCACCTGCTTTGGTATATTTCATCGCATTGCTTAAAATATTCAGAAGAACCTGATTTAGACGAAGCTTATCACAGATAATGGTCTCATTTGTCACATCCACTGTATCGACAAAGAATTCCATTTGTTTTGCCTTGATATCGGATTGAACAATGGTTTTCAAATCATGCATGATTTCAGGAAGACTGGCTTCCTCTTCGGTAATTCTGACTTTACCGCTTTCAATTCTACTCATATCCAGGACATCATTGATCAAGCTCAACAGATGCTTGCTGGAGGTCATGATCTTATCCAAATAATTCCGTACAGTTTCCTTGCTTTCGATATGAGTCGCAGCCAATGAGGTAAAACCGATGATGGCATTCATTGGTGTACGGATATCGTGAGACATATTGTTCAAGAAAATCGTTTTTGCATGATTGGCATGCTGTGCCTGTGCCAATGCCTCTGCAAGAGTTTGTTTCTGTTCCTGTTCCTTGCGCACGATCTCGTCAATGTTTCTAAAACCGGCAAGGACAGTAAAATCTTCTGAGGAATCTGTGCCTTTTACTTTAACATAAGTAAATTGATAATTATGGATATTTCCATCAACCAAGACGCGATAGCTTCCCACATATTCTGTGTTCTCGCGGAGTTTTTCGATTACTGTATCGATTGAGAGCGCTTTTAACAGTTCCTGCTTATCTTCAGAATAAACACGCTCTTTGACATACTGCTCGACCAGCGGTGTATATGCAAATGATTTCAAGGAATTTTTTTCCAGACCGGAAGTGACATATCCTTCCATTTTGACGATCCGCGCAGTATTTTCTTTGACATCGACAGCATAAACATTGAGGTAATCGCGGCTTAATGCATCGACGATGACCAGCTGATCTTCCAGCTTTCTATTTGTTTCTTCTGTTGCAACCAATATCTTTCTATTCCATCTGGCTCTAAATGTCAGTGCTAAAATAATGATTACAACTAAAGCACCTGCCAGTACCAATAAGATCATTGCCTCCGGATTTGCTTGCAAATACTGGATAAAAGTCAGATCTTGCGGAGTATAGGTAGTGTATTCTGAAATCAGCTGATTAAGTGTATCCCCGGGAATCTGTTTAAGACATTTATCCAGAATTGAGATAAGCTCATGGTCGCAGTTTTCTCTGACATACATATGGAAATCAAATCCGATGCCATCTACTACACTGTATTGCAGGGAGTCTGTAAAATCGTTATTGACAAATATTTGCGCTGTATAGGTATATACATAAGCGGCATCTGCTTCACCTTTTAAAACACCTTGCAGTGCTGCATCCCGTGTATCATAATATAACACTTTGGCATTGCCGATGATTTCTTTCTCTAATGGGGTTTCACCTTGAGAATTGGCAACTGCAATCGTTTTGATCTCGCCGTTAAAGTTGCTTCTTGTAACTTTAGCTATTCCGACTGTCATATAAGATTGGGTATTGAATCCCCGGTATAAGCTATCTTCTGTTGTTAAATTGGAAGTTCTTCTGTCGATTACGACATCAACTCCATTGGTATTTACAATGTTATAATAATCCTGTCTGTTTTGCGGGATAATGATTTCATATGGAAGACCGGAGAGTTCCATCACTTTTGCGAAATAATCGGGCATGATTCCTTTCAACTCACCGTTTTCAACGTAAGAATACGGAGCTCTGTCGCTACTTGAAATCACTGTGATTTTTTTCTTCCCGGAAAGAACATCCTGGATGTAGGCTTGTTCGCGCTCGGTAAATACCAGATCGGAAGAGTAGACAGAACCGTAATATTTGAAAAATAGTGAATTGCTCCAGTCTCCCTCATTCATATCCATCTGCTCAATAGCGTAATTGATTTCCTTCAGCAGTTCTTTATCTTCTTTTCGCACGATCACATAGAAATTCTCTGTTTGCAGAGTATCCAGTGTTTTCTCATTTTCCATCTTTCTCAGATCACTGGAAAGGATCGCATCGATCTCTCCGTGCTTTAATGCGTCTGCGAGCTGTTGGGAGTTTTCATATTCCTTAGTCGTGTAGGAAAAGTGCTTCTCTTCCGCAAATTCTGCCAAAGCATTATTTTGACTGCTTCCGGCAAGAAGACCGATACACATTCCATTATAAGTATCATATTCTCCGCTATGATATTTTGTATTATCTGCGGAGACGGCAAGAATGGTACTATTTCTTCCGATTGGATAAGAAAACGCAAATTTCTCTTCCCGCTCGGCATTTTTTCGAGCCGAGGTAACGAGGTCGATTTCCCCATTTTCCAACATATCAAGCATATCATTCCATGATTTATCATATCCGACATAGTCGAAATTAAGATGGGAATACTGCGAAATCATCTGTAGAAATTCAATGCCGTATCCGCTTAGATTTCCATTCTCATCCTTTACATGATAACCGTCGAAATAGAAAATGCCGGCCTTTACTCTTGTATTGACTGCATCATCTTCATTTATATTAGATGCGTTTGCCGACATGAAATTGGATAAGATGAGAAACAGGCAACAGAATGCCGCGATCCATCTTTTGCCGGTTATTTTTTTAAAATATCCCATAATTTTCACTCCCTTTATATAACAATGCATTTTGTTTAACAAAATGCATTATTGATTTTTTTGATTTTATTTTACATCCAGATCTTTTTTGAATTCACAGATATGATTTTTTATTGCAGTAAAAGTTTCTGTACTCAAATCATGTTCGATCTTGCAGGCATCTTGAATTGCATGATCTTTATCGACCCCGATCAATACAAAAAATTCTGATAAGATCTGATGCCTTTCATAGATCTTTTCCGCAATTTCCAATCCCTTATCAGTTAAAATGAGAGAATCGTCTTTTTGCATGATCAGGTATCCGTTTTCTTTTAAGTTCTTTACAGCTCTGGAAACGCTAGGCTTCGAATAGTTTAAGCTGCCCGCAACATCAATAGAATGAACCTTTTCTTTTTGTTTAGATAGAACTAAAATCGTTTCTAAATACATTTCTGCAGACTCTTGAATTTTCATGAATTATAACCTCACCTTTTATTATCCTTATTTTATCACAAAAGTTTAGATAGTCATACGAAAATGAAGAAATTTAGATAAAAATAGAGTACTATCCGTTGCAAGTTATATTAATTGTATTATAATATATAAGAATTAGACGGAGCTAACTTCCGTGAAGATAAGGAGGATCGAATATGCAAAAGCTCAAAGAAGGCAAAACAGGGCATTTAAGTGATCTTAAGCTTGGGCAATGTGCTGAAGTTTTAGGACTGCATAATGATAATCCTGCACTGAGAAGACGCTTGTTGGATATGGGAATCACGACCGGAGTTAAGATTAACATCAAGAAAATCGCACCGCTCGGAGATCCTGTGGATATAGAATTAAGAGGATACGAATTATGTATCCGTTTAGATGAGATGAGAAATATTGATATCAAGGTGGTAAAAGAATGAGAGTCGCGCTTGTAGGAAATCAGAACAGTGGCAAAACGTCACTTTTTAACTGTTTGACCGGGTCGAATCAGAAAGTCGGCAACTGGCCGGGAGTAACGATTGATCGTAAAGAAGGGATCATCAAGGGAACCGATACGATCTTGGTGGATCTGCCGGGAATTTATTCATTAAGTCCCTATACATCAGAAGAAGAGGTATCGCGCAGATATGTTTTAGAAGAGAATCCGGATGTCATCATCAATATTGTGGATGCTACATCTTTGGAACGCAGTCTTTATCTGACGACGCAGCTTTTAGAATTGGATTGTAAAGTTGTTTTGGCTTTGAACATGTGCGATATGCTGGAAAAGAAGGGTATTTCCATTGATGAAAAACTGCTCGGTGAAAAGCTTCATATGAATGTTTTAAAAATATCGGCTTTAAAGAATACAGGAATTCAAGATCTGATCGATCTTTTGAAAAGTGAGGAGATCTTAGAAAATCCACATCAGGAAATTTATGAAGAAAACGTGGAAAAGGCAATCCGATCAGTCAGTATTGATTTGCCTGAATCAAAACATCGCCGCTTCATTGCCGTCAAGCTTTTGGAAAAAGATCCTTTATTAAAAGAGTATTTGAATGATTCAGTTTATAAGGTAATCGCTGAATGTGAAAATGAATATGGATTGGATATGGAACAGATCGTTGCCAATCAGCGATACTTGTATATTGATAAGATCAAGCAGGGATGCCTGATCAAAAGTGAAGTTCCGGAATCCATGACGGATAAGCTGGATAAGATATTTCTGAATAAATGGCTGGCACTTCCGATTTTCGCTTTGATCATGGCAGTAGTGTATTTTCTTGCCGTAGGAGTGGTCGGAAGCTATACCGTAGAATTGATAAACGGAGATACGGGAATCATCACGTTATTTCAAAACTGGCTTTCTGATCTATTGATCGCAAGCGATGTTTCATCTTGGCTGATCAGTTTGATCTGCGATGGAATCATTGCCGGAGTCAGTGCTGTGTTGGGATTTGTTCCGCAGCTGATCATTTTATTCTTATGCATCTGCCTTTTGGAAACAAGCGGATATATGAGCCGGATTGCTTTTTTATTGGATAAGCTGTTTCGCAGCATCGGATTAAGCGGAAAATCTTTGATTCCGTTTATTGTGGGATCAGGATGTTCGGTTCCGGGAATCATGACTTGTCGTACGATTGAAGATGAAACAGAGCGTCGGATCACGATCATGCTGACACCGTTTATGCCGTGTTCTGCAAAGCTTCCGATCCTGACTTTATTTGCCGGCAGTTTCTTTGGTGAATCCGCATGGCTGGCAACTGTATCCCTTTACTTTTTGGCGATCTTGACGATCGTGCTGTCTTCATATGTGATGAAGAAGTGGATATTTCCGAATAAAGGCTCCGCTTTTATATCAGAACTTCCGGAATACAAACTTCCAAGTTGTTCTTATGTCCTAAGGGATGTCAGTGAAAAAACGCTTGCCTTTATCCAGCGAGCCGGAACGATTATTCTTTCATGTTCTGTCATCGTCTGGTTTATGTTGTCATTTTCATGGAATCTGGAATACGGCGTTGCCATTGAAGCCAGCATTCTCGCAAGTTTTGGAAAAGGTCTGGCCTGGTTGTTTTATCCAATGCTTGGAACTTTAAGCTGGGGATCAGCCGTATCGGCTTTACAGGGATTGATCGCAAAGGAACAGGTTGTTTCCAGTATGGCAATTATTGCCGGATTATTTGAAGAAACAGCCGATTCTGCCATCTTTGCCGGAAATGGGATCTTCTCTTTCTTTACTCCGGCCAGTGCTTATGCATTCATGGTATTTAATTTGTTCAGTGCCCCGTGCTTTGGCACGATCGGTGCTATACGCAGAGAACTCGGAAGTACAAAGCGTATGCTTCAAACCGTCTTCTTTCAAACCGGAATCGCCTGGGTCCTCGCTGTTTTGATTTATCAGATCGGTCATGTGTTGGAAATGATGGGATAAATTATGTCGAAGGCAGATTTCATAGTTTTAATTGTTGTATTATTGATAGCTTTCTTGGCTTTTTATGAAGGGTTTATCCATCATCGAAAAGAACCATGTCATGGCTGTCCCTATGCCAAAAACTGCAATTTTGATTGCAAGCGGAAAAAATGAAAACTTCAGAAACATTGGTTTTTAGAATCAATGTTTTTATTAGAATTGCAGAAAAGAACTTTCAAACAATTTATGCTATAATAGCCATGCAACAGAAAATCAGGTGATTTAGATGAAAAAAAGAATCGGGTTGATTTTGATGATAAGTCTGCTTATGGGATGTAATTCAATGGAAACTACGGAAGAAGAGAATCGATATCCTATGTATAAACAGGCATATTTAGAAATCAACGAAGGAAATTATGATGAAGCGATCGAAATCTTAAAGGATATGAGGGATTACCTCGATAGTGAGGATCTATATTATGAGGCAGTCTATCGGCGTTTGTCAGAAGAAGCAGATACTTATTTTTTGACGCAGGAAGGATTTGATCCGCTTGTGGATGATTATCTGATTTTGAGCTATGATAATCGAAATCAAGCCATGCAGGACCAGCAGGGATTGTATTTGGAACTATTGATCATTTCAACAAAGATTCATTTGGATCTGCCGATCAATTGTGAAAAAGACTTTTATTACTATCAGCCGGATAGCTTCTGGGATAATTTCGAAAGTGTTACGGTATTGAACAGCGAACAATTGAAAGAAGTTATTCGAGCGTATCGAACATTTCATGAAAAAGACTGTGTGCTTCAAAATGGAAGAGAGGAAGAATAGAAATGGAATTAAAGATAAATGAGTATCGATGTGTGATATGCGATCCATCTGCGGACTTGATGATTGAATCATCAAAACTTGAAACATTGAGTGAAACGGAAAAAAGTTTTATCCAAAAGAAAGTTAAGAAGATCAGAAATTCATCGGAGATGAATAAAGGACATCTCTCAAAGGCGGATATTCAGGGAACGATTTTAGACAAGTACTTGCAGGAACAGATTACCATGGATGAGTTATGTCATGAAATCGCAAGTCGGATCTATGATAATAAAAAAGAAGCAGGGAAATTTGAAGGGTTTGATGTTTTTATGATTGATGGTGTAATGGATGAATGTCCTTTTCTCGCCGTAATGGACTGTGGATGGCACTTGAGCTATACGCATTATACGGAAGCAGATCAAACTAAGACTTTAAATCGTATCATCGAATATAAGACGAACCTTTCCGAAGGGATCTTAAAAGAAGATAATTTGTTTTTCTATGATATTTTAAATGAATTGGTACTATGTCAATAAAGTGGACACACTAAATTGAGATTTTTAAGCTTTCAT
>CAZUVT010000098.1:0-7863 GCA_964623925.1 uncultured Erysipelotrichaceae bacterium | reverse complement strand
TTTTAATCTGCCCAATGCTCTGATCTATGCCTTGCTTTTGGCACTGTTCAATATCATTCCTTATATCGGAGCAATCATCGGCCAGGTTCTGATCTGCGTTGCTTCCTGGACAACGCTAAAAGAATTTCCATGGCTTATTATTTTTACCGTTTTTATAATACAGCAGATCGAAGCCAATATCGTTCAGCCCATCATTTTTAAGAAAGTGATGAATCTAAGGCCAGTGTTTACTTTATTCACTGCGCTGTTCTGCGGCTTTGTGTTTGGATTTTTCGGCGTGCTTTTATCGCCTTTGATTGCATCGATCATACAGCTTTTTATTGTAAGCTATCGCTTCTCATCCACAAACAAGACAGTCGGAACTTGGGAAAGTGTCTGGTATTGTTTTGAAGATGAAAAAAAAGTATTTAATGAAGAATAAGTGGCTGGAAAGTTATTGAATAAAAAAAAAGGTTATGTTATAATGCCGTCATGAAAACGGGAATAAAGATGAGTAAGCCGGAATTTTCCTTTTAGAGAGAAAATGGTTGGTGCAAATTTTCAGGAAGGCCTGCTGAAGCTACTTTATTAAGTGAAGTAAAAAAACTTTCGTATCTCTGCGTTAAAGGGAAGAGGGCATATTGAAAGATATGAATTAGGATGGTACCGCGGAGTTGATTCGTTCCTGAATGACAGGAACGTTTTTTTTATTTAGTAAAGGAGAAAGAACATATGAAACAGTTAACATCAAGTCAAGTCAGAAGCATGTTTCTTGAGTATTTTAAGGAACAGGGACACATGGTTGAACCGGGGGCAAGCCTGGTACCGCATAATGATCCGACATTGTTATGGATCAATGCCGGTGTTGCTGCATTGAAAAAGTATTTCGATGGCAGCGAGAAACCGAAGTGTGATCGCATTACCAATGCGCAGAAATGTATTCGTACCAATGATATCGAAAATGTCGGAAGAACGGCAAGACACCATACTTTTTTTGAGATGCTCGGCAACTTTTCTATCGGCGATTATTTTAAGGAAGAAGCCATTCCTTTTGCATGGGAATTCTTGACAAGTGAGAAGTGGATCGGATTTGATAAGGATCGCCTGTATGTCACTGTCTATCCGGATGATCACGATGCTTATCGCATTTGGACAGAAAAGTGCGGCATCGATCCATCCCATATTTTAAAAACACAGGATAACTTCTGGGAAATCGGAAAAGGACCGGGAGGACCGGACAGTGAGATCTTCTATGACCGGGGACCTAAATATGATCCGGAGGGATTAGGTGAAAAGCTTTTCTTTGAAGAAATGGAAAATGATCGTTACGTTGAAATCTGGAATGTTGTATTTTCTCAGTTTGACTGCGATCCTGATCTTGATCGGAAAGATTACAAAGAACTTCCGCATAAGAATATCGATACCGGAATGGGACTCGAACGATTGGTTGCCGTTATTCAGGATGGCGAAACCAACTTTGATACTGATCTGTTCTTACCGGTGATTCATGCCACTGAAAAGTTGGCAAAGTATTCCTATGATGGCGATTATAAAATGGCATATCGGGTTATTGCCGATCATATCCGTACTGTTACTTTTGCGTTGGCTGATGGTGCGATGTTCTCAAATGAGGGTAGAGGCTATGTATTAAGACGTGTCTTACGCCGCGCTGTACGCTATGGAATCAAGCTTGGAATTTCCGGAGCCTTTATGTATCAGCTTGTTGAAGTAGTTGCTGAAAACATGAAAGATTTCTATCCGTATTTGTCTGAAAAAGTGGCTTTCATCAGCAAATTGGTCAAAAATGAAGAAGAAGCTTTCCATGCAACACTATCCAATGGTGAAAAGCTGTTAAATGAAGTGCTGGAAAACAATGAATCAAAAGTTTTGAGCGGTGAGATCATGTTCAAACTATATGACACCTATGGTTATCCAAAGGAATTGACAGCTGAGATTGCTGAAGAAAAAGGATTTGAAATCGATATCGAAGGATTCAATAAAGAAATGGAGAAGCAGCGCGAGCGTGCTAGAAATGCCCGCGGTGACGAACAATCCATGGCTTCTCAATCCAAGGATCTGATGGAATTTGATGCAGAATTTGAATTTAACGGATATCATGAAGTTGTATCGCAAGGTAAAGTTACCGGATTATTTATCAGCGGAGTCCGTGTGGATGAAATCAGCGATGAGGGAGATGTGATCTTGGATCGCAGCTGCTTCTATGCCGAAAGCGGCGGTCAGATCGCCGATACCGGAATCATCACATCAGAAGGATTTAAGGCAAAAGTGCTGGATTGCAAGAAAGCACCGCACAAGCAGCATCTTCATCACATTGAAGTGATTGAAGGGTCTTTGAAGGAAGGGATGATCTGTCATCTTGAAATCGATGCCGATCGTCGCAATAAGATCATGGCAAACCATTCTGCTCTGCATCTGTTGGACAGTGCTCTTCGTCTGGAATTGGGATCGCATGTTGCTCAGGCCGGATCTTATGTCTGTGATGAATATGGTCGATTTGATTTTACTCACTTTGAAAAGGTAACAGCCGATCAGTTGGAGAAGATCGAACTGATGATCAATGAATGGATCGGAGCCAAATATCCTGTTAAAACGGAGGTCTTGGAGATTGAAGAAGCCAAGAAAACCGGAGCAATCGCTTTATTTGATGAAAAGTACGGAGATACGGTCCGTGTTGTCAGCATGGGAGAAATCTCCAAGGAATTTTGCGGAGGTACTCATGTAAACAATACGCAGGAGATCGGAATCTTCAAGATCGTTTCAGAAGAAAGTATCGGATCCGGTATCAGACGTATTACTGTTAAGAGCGGACTCGCTGCTTATCTGGAGATGGTCGAAAAGGAAAAGACCTTGAAGAAGATTGCCAAGAGTTTAAAGATGAACAGTCTTATCAATATTGAAAATAAAGTGGATCAGACTTTAGATGAAATGGCTCAGTTAAGAAAAGAGAAAGAAGTCTTGAATGAAAAGCTGAATCTTTTAAAGGCAAAAGAAATGGCTGCAAAAGCTGTGATGGTTCAAGATCTGAATGTTCTTGTTATCAAGATCGAACAGAATGAATCTTCAGCTTTGAAGAATTTGGCACAGAATCTGACTGAAAGAGCAGGATGTGATGTGGCATTCTTATATTGTTCGGCTGCAGAGCGCGTAAGTTTTGCGGTATCCTGCAGTAAAAAAGCAGTAGGCCAGGGTTTGAAGGCCGGAGATCTTGTCAAGCAGGCAGCGATGATTACAGGTGGAAATGGCGGAGGAAGACCGGATCTGGCTCAAGCCGGCGGAAAAGATGTCTCCAAAATCGAGGAAGCTATTAAAACAATTCAATTAAAACTCGGATTACCTCTTTAAATTTTAAAGTAATTAGGGTAAAATATTCAAAGGAGGGTATCAATATGACAAATAAAACTACTGAAACCATATCTTTCAAAAATGATCAACTCAGAAGAGAGAATATCAAACAGGTTCTCCGTCTGACTAAAGAAGCATTAGAAGAAAGAGGTTATAATGCCGTTAATCAAATGGCAGGCTATCTGATATCCAATGATCCGGCTTATATTTCCAGTCATAAAAATGCAAGAAGCATTATTCAGTCGGTAGAAAGATACGAAATCATCGAAGAGTTGGTTCGTTACTATCTGGAAGAAAAATAGCATGCGAAGTTTAGGCTTGGATTTAGGCAGTGTCACTTGTGGAGTTGCGATCAGCGATGCTTTAGGTGTTGTTGCAAGAACGGTTGAAACGATCCGTTTCCCTGAAGATGACTATGAGCGATGTTTGACAAGAGTGTTGGAGATCCTCAAGGAAAATGAACCGGTAGGGCAGATCGTCTTGGGACTTCCTAAACATATGAACGGGGATGTCGGCATCCGAGGTGAGATCTGCATTCGTTTCAAAGCGATGCTGGAAGAAAAAATCAGTATTCCGGTTATTCTTTGGGATGAGCGGTTAACAACGGTTATCGCTCAAAAAACTCTCATCTTTGCGGATATGTCCAGAAAGAAGAGAAAAAAAGTGGTTGATCAAATAGCGGCAGTGACGATTCTGCAAAGCTATTTGGATAGAAATTAAGAGGGCGTTTTTAATATGCCCTTTTTTAAGAAACAGGAGGAAAAAAAGATGCTTGATTCAAATAAAATTCTAATTCAGGAAGAAGACGGAACAGAGGTCGAGATGGAAATTCTGTTTACTTTTGAATCAGATGAAGGGGTAAGCTATGTATTATTTACCGATCCGAAAGTTGAAGACGGGGAAGTTTATGCTTGCCGATATGATGAAGACGGGAACCTGATTCCAGTGGAAGATGAGCAGGAATGGGCTATGGTAGAAGAAGTCTTCAATACTTTTATTGAGGATGAGGAATTTAAAAATGAAGAAAACTAGCTTGATCAAAAAGGTTTTTCTTTCCTTGATCATCTTAGTTGTGATCGGTTTTGGGGCTTCTTATTTTTTGTTGAGCAGTCCGATTACCAAAAACAGTGAAATCGTCGAGTTTGAAGTTTTCAAAGGAGATAACGTCAATACCGTCTTGGAAAGAATGGAATCACAGAAGATCATCTCATCTGCCTTTATTGATCGGATTGCGATTAAAATAAATGGGGTCGATGTGAATCTCAAAGTCGGAACCTATGAAATCGATAAAAGCTGGACGATCGATCAGATCCTGGTCTACATGAGCAATGGATCGCACGCTATTACAAATTCTGTCAAGGTAACTTTAAAAGAAGGAATCTGGGCAAAAGAAATAGCCGAAAGTATTGCTGAAGAGACAAATCTGAGTTCAGCGGGATTGATTGCCTATTGGAATGACGAAGAGGTCTTAAGAGCTTTGATCGATCGCTATGATGTTTTGACAGAAGATATTTTATATGATGAAGCTATCATTAAGCTGGAAGGATACCTTTTTCCAAACACCTATGATTTTTTAAGAGAAACAACATATGAAGATGTAACTCAGATCTTGTTGGATGAAACCGAAAGGATCTATCATACTTATCAATCTGAATTTGATCAGTCATCCTATTCGATCCATGAGCTTCTGACTCTGGCATCGATCGTTCAGTTTGAATCAGGAAAAACAGATGAAATGCCATTGATCGCTAGTGTATTTTATAACCGGTTAAATGTGGGAATGTATCTTCAAAGCAGTGTAACAGTCTGTTATTCTTTATATGAATATGAGGATTGGATGAGTTGCGAATTAAATTCCAATATCGATAGTCCTTATAATACCTATATGCATCCGGGACTTCCGCCGGGACCGATCCTGTCCATGGGAGAGGATGCGATCAAGGCGGTGCTAAAACCGGCTGAAAGCGATTATTACTATTTTATCGGCGATGTCTATGGGGATGGTTCTACGATTTTTGCCAAAACCCTGGAAGAACATAATAAAAATGTACAGACTTATCTGAAATAGGAGATTTAGAATTATGATAGCAATGAAAAAACCAGTCATTATCGGCATAGCCGGAGGAAGTGCATCGGGGAAAAGTTCGATTGCTCAGCGATTGAAACGAGAATTTGAAAACAGCAATTCAGTCGTGATCATTCGTCAGGATGATTATTATAAAGATCAATCGCATATGAGTTATGAGGAAAGAGTCAAAACGAATTATGATCATCCGTTTGCCTTTGATACGGAGCTTTTGATTCAGCATTTGGATGATATGATCAGCGGAAAAGCGATTCAAAAACCGACATATGACTTTGTCAATCATACCCGATCTGATGTGATCGAAAGCATTGAACCGTGTGATGTAATTGTGCTGGAGGGATTGTTTACTCTGGAAAATGAAGATTTGAGAGAACGTTTGGATATCAAGATCTTTGTGGATACCGATGCGGATATACGATTTATCAGAAGAATGACAAGAGATGTTAAAGAACGCGGAAGAAGTCTGGAATCCGTCGTAGAGCAATATACAACAACGGTTCGCATCATGCATGATCTGTTCATTGAACCATCTAAAAGATATGCGGATGTTATTGTTCCGGAAGGTGGAAAAAATGAGGTGGCAATCGATCTGCTTACAACAAAAATCAGTAGCATAATTCAAGATCATATGATATAATATCGCAAGTTAGGAGTGAGAAATTTTATGGCATCTTCAGAAAAAGTATTAGTAACCCAAGAGGGTTTAGATGAATTAAATCGTGAATATGAAAATCTGATTCATGTAGTCAGACAGGAAGTTATTGAAGAGTTGAAAGCAGCTCGTGCACAAGGAGATTTATCCGAAAATGCAGATTATGATGCAGCCCGTGATAAGCAGGCTCGTGTCGAAGCAAGAATTCGTGACTTGGAGGTCATGCTCAAGAATATTGAATTGATCGACGACAAAAAGGGCGGTGCTCGTGTTGTTAAGTTGGGAAGTACAGTCACCGTTAAAGATTTGGAATTCAATGAAGAAGAAACCTTTACGATTGTAGGTTCCGTTGAGGCGGATCCTTTAAACGGAAAGCTTTCCAATGTCACGCCCTTGGCAATGGCAATCTTGGATAAGAAAGTGAATTCCGTTGTTACGGTTCATGTGGATGAACCTTATGAGGTTCAGATCATCTCAATCAAATAATTGAAAATAGGAAACGTGATCATCACGTTTTTTATTTTTATAGCAAAAAGATGTGTCAAAAAATCCATAGGATGTCACTGTTTAATAATTCTTTTTTATTGACTAATAAAAAATATAGTGATTAAATTATAGTATGTATATCTTTGTGATTGGTTCAATTATACAATTGCAATAAGCTCTTAAAGGGAAAATAAAAGGAGGGAATCTGTGATGCGATTAAGAAAAATTTTGAATTTATTCTTATGTGCTGCCATAACACTTTCTATTTGTCTTGATAGCATCAGCGTATTTGCTGAAGTAACAATCAGACCAGGGGAAGCTTGGAACACTTATTTATCACGTGTATACCAAGAACGTTACGACGAATACCTGGAAATGCAGAAGGAAAATAAAGACAACAACGTTCCATTGGAAGAGGTTTGGACAGGAAATGAAGTTCAACCGACAGAAGATGCTGACGGAGATGGATTGCTGGATGTTTATACAGCAGCACAATTCCGTTGGGCTTTGGTCCACAAGGCATCTATGGAATTAATGAATGATATCGACTTAGGTGGTCGAAACAAGGTAAATTGGGCCCCGGTAGCAGATCCGGGTGATGTCACGATCGAAGGAAACGGACATACAGTTTACAACCTTTACATAAGCAGAAACGGGCAATATACCGGTTTGATTGCCGCAACGGGTAATACAGGCGGCAGCCGAAATGCAAATTCTAAATTCCTGATGCAGAATATCCGTTTCCGCTATGCCTATGTTTATTCCGGCGGACAGCAGTATACCGGATGTGTCGTCGGTTTTATGGGACAGGGAAAATTGTTCCAAGTTTCAGTAGAGGATTCCGTCGTTCATGGTGGAGCTCATACCGGAGGAATTTTTACGGCGTGGAGTTCAACAACCGGAATCGAAGCTTCGGCTACGGAAACAACAAATTACCGTACTAAAATCGATCAATGTCATGTTCGCAATGTGACTGTATATGGATCTTCTTGTGTCGGATCATTTGCCGGTCCTTTGTCAGGAACAAAAGTAACGAACAGCTATTCGATCGATAGCTATGATATTTCGACTGCGACCCATTCCGGCGGTTTCGTTTCTTGCCCGGGATGGTGCTGGATCGAAAACTGCTTTACCAATGTAAGATTATATTGTAACTCAGATGGAGGCGTTTTTGCCGGTATTTGTCACTTGGGAAATACATTCAAAAACTGTTTTGCAGCTGGTGTCGTAGAAGGAACAGCCAATGTAG
Source organism: uncultured Erysipelotrichaceae bacterium (assembly GCA_964623925.1). GTDB lineage: Bacteria > Bacillota_I > Bacilli_A > Erysipelotrichales > Erysipelotrichaceae > CATJXY01. Next base: position 48 of record CAZUVT010000098.1, on the reverse strand, counting down.
GTGGTTTCTTCGGAAGAGCTGAAGCAGATTTGGATTCTTTTGTTAACT
>CAZUVT010000097.1:0-7960 GCA_964623925.1 uncultured Erysipelotrichaceae bacterium | reverse complement strand
AATTAGGGTTTAAATAGTTCATTTTTTCTGTCTACTTTCTGTTGACAAGTTCAGGCTAGGACAATGTTCTAGCACTTTCTTTGTTTACTAAATAAAAGGAGAGTGATTATTATGAAGAGATATATCCTTATCAGAACTCTTAGATCCTTATTTTCTGTTTTTTGCGTAGTTACTTTGGCCATGATTTTAATTTATACTCAGATCGATAGAGAGAGAGTATTCAAAGAAGACGCAACTTTAAACAAGATCAAATCGCAGCCGGATGCTGCATTAAATTACAAGTACACTGCTTGGGAACAATTGGGATATTTGGATTATTTGACACAAAGCGATATGTGTGCAGCAGAGTATTCAACTGATTCGACAGAATTCAGAGCATGCATGGAAAAAGATTCTGCACAGATCGAAGCGATTGTTGAACAATATAGATCAAAGGGATATACGATTGACAAGACCCCGCGTGAAGGGAATTACTATGCATCAAGAGATTATACGATCATTGAAAGAATTATCAATTTTTATTCCGGAATGATTGAAATTGATAATCCTTATAGAATTCAGGATCCAAATAATCCGGATCTGGAGAGAAAGATTTATTTCGGAACGGATCTATCCGGAACACCGGCTATAAAGTGTTCGGGATGCGAACACAAGTATTTGATTTATTTTGATTCAAGTTTTCCGTTCATCCATCAAAACATTATTAACATCAATTTAGGTGTTTCATATGTTCCATATAAGAATCAGCCGATCGTGGATGTTATTACAAATCGCCAAGGTGCCACGGTCAAGGAAGAAATCACTTTTGAGACAGGGCAGACTTCAAGTTCTGCAATTCTCGAGCATACATGTACCTATAAATCAACTTTGGATGCATTAGATCCAAATAAATTCTTAGATCATTATGCAAACTGTACAAATAATATGGCAGAAGATTCCATGATGGCCATTTCGTTCAAAATGGGTATTTTGTCTATTCTATTTGCTTATCTGATTGCTTTGCCGGTTGGTATCTTAATGGCCAGAAAGAAGGGCAAGATTGCGGATAAGCTGGGTATGTCTTATATCGTATTTATTATTGCGGTTCCATCTCTTGCGTATATTTCTTTATTTAGATTCTTGGGTAACAGCTTGTTTGGCTTGCCTGGTAAGTGGCCGGAAATGGGTGGAGGAGCATGGCAGAGCTGGGTATTGCCGATCTTCTCATTGACTTTGCCGTCTATTTCGGGATTGATGATGTGGACAAGACGATATATGGTTGACCAGTCAACTGCGGATTATGTTAAATTTGCAAAAGCGAAAGGACTATCTGAGGGCGAGATTTTTACGAAACATATTTTGAAAAACGCAATCATTCCTATTGCCCATGGTATTCCTGGTAATATCGTCGGAACGATTTCCGGTGCGGTTATTACAGAATCCATTTATGCAGTATCCGGTATGGGAAAACTGTTGCCGGATTCAATTAAGGCATTTAACAACCAGATGGTTATCGCTTTGACCTTTATGTTTACATTCCTTTCGATCTTCTCCTTGTTTGCAGGAGATTTATTGGTAACTGCCATTGATCCGCGTATCAGTTTGGTAAATAATGCGAAGGGAGGTAGAAAATAATGACTGAAGAAAACAACAAGTTCCAATTTGTAAAATTGGATGAAAAAGCTTCTGAACATATTTCTGCTCCGGTATATTCTTATTGGAAAAGTGTATGGAGAACATTCTTTAAGAATAAATTAGCGATCTTCATGTTGATTGTAGCCATTTTGGTTATTATCTTCTCGTTTATTCAACCGATGTTTTCCGGATATGATATCAATGCAAAATTGAATATTTTGGATTTCTCTCGCCGTTATCTATCACCAAGTGCCGAGTTTTGGTTTGGTACAGATAATGTCGGCGACAGTTTGTTTGATGCGGTCTGGGCGGCTGCCGGAAGTTCTTTGGGCATTTCTTTGATCGTTACGACCATCAATACCGTGATCGGTATTTCTGTTGGCGCAATTTGGGGATATTCAAAGAAGCTGGATGCTGTTTTAATTGAAATTTATAACATTATCGCAAATGTACCGTTCATTCTTATCGTTATGATCTTGTCTTATATCTTGGGTCAAGGTAAATGGCAGCTGATCTTTGCGATGACGATTACAGGCTGGATGGGAACGGCATACTTTATCAGAACACAAGTTATGATCATTCGTGACCGCGAGTATAACCTGGCTTCCAGATGTTTGGGAACACCGATGATGCGAATGGTTACAAAAAATATTTTGCCGTATTTAATCAGTGTTATCGTTACTTTGGTTTCAAGAGAAATTCCATCGAATGTTTCTTATGAGGTTTTCTTGTCTTATATGGATTTGGGACTGGATGAGCGTGTCCCATCATTAGGACGTTTGATCAGTAAATATACGAGTTTCATGAGTGCTTATCCTCATATGTTCTGGATTCCGGTTGCAGTCTTGGCAACAGTTACGGTATCTTTGTATTTGGTAGGTCAGTTTTTGGCGGATGCATCCGATCCAAAAACACATATGTAGGAAAGGAGAAAGAAAATGGAAAAGAATGTTATATTGTCCGCGCGGAATGTCGTTGTAAAATTCCATGTACGAGATCAAGTATTAACTGCGATCCGCAATATTTCTCTGGACTTATATGAGGGCGAAACCTTGGCTATCGTAGGTGAATCAGGATCAGGAAAGTCTGTCTTTACAAAGACTTTCTCCGGCATGCTTGATTCCAATGGCTGGGTTGATTCCGGTGAAGTGCTGTTTGAAGGAAGAAATTTAATTGATATCAAGACAGATAAAGCGTGGTGTGAGATTCGAGGAAAGAAGATCTCAACAGTCTTCCAGGACCCAATGAGTTCTTTGAACCCAATCAAATCGATTGGCAGCCAGATTTCAGAAGTTATCATCAAGCATCAGGGAAAATCAAAAGTAGAAGCGAAGCAGATTGCGATTGATCTGATGACACGAGTTGGTATCACCAATGCGGCAGACCGTTATGATGAATATCCATTCCAGTATTCAGGTGGAATGCGTCAGCGTATCGTTATTGCGATTGCCTTGGCATGTCGACCGAAGATCTTGATCTGTGATGAGCCGACTACTGCTCTGGATGTGACGATTCAGGCTCAGATTTTGAAGTTGATCAAGGAATTGCAGGTTGAATATGGATTTACAACGATCTATATCACGCATGACTTGGGAGTTGTTGCCAATGTTGCTGACCGTGTTGCGGTCATGTACGGCGGTCAGATCATTGAGTATGGTACATCTGAAGATATCTTTTATGAATCAGCACATCCGTATACATGGGCGCTTCTATCAAGCTTGCCGCAGATCGGTGTTAAAGGAGAGAAATTGTTCTCTATTGCCGGAACACCTCCTTCCCTATATCAGGAAATCAAAGGAGATGCATTTGCACCTCGAAACCCTTATGCGATGCAGATCGATTTTGAAGAGGAACCGCCGTTCTTCCAGGTTTCTGATACCCATTGGGCAAAAACATGGCTGCTTGATCCGCGAGCTCCGAAAGTTGAAAGGCCGGAGGCAATTCGTGATCTTCATCAGCGCTTGCTGGATATGACGGCAAAAGGAGGAAGCTACCATGTCGAATAAAAATGAAAAAGAAGTATTGCTTTCCTGCCGTGATTTAAGCATTACTTTCACAAAAGGAAAGTCTAAATTTGAAGCAGTCAAGCATGTTAACTTTGATATTTACAAAGGGGAGACATTTGCGATCGTAGGTGAATCCGGATCAGGAAAGACAACGATCGGACGAGCCATTATTCGAATCAATGCGTCAACCGGTGATGTCATCTATAAGGGTAAAAAGATCAATGGTAAATTAACTGCTGAAGAAGATAAAGAAGTCATCAAGTCTATTCAGATGATCTTCCAGGATCCTGCAACTTCATTAAATGAACGTGCGAATGTTGATTATATTATTTCTGAAGGATTATATAATTTCCATTTGTACAAGGATGATGAAGATAGAAGAAAAAAAGTCATGGATGCACTTTCTTCAGTTGGTCTTCTTCCGGAGCATATCAGCCGTTATCCGCATGAATTCTCTGGTGGACAAAGACAGCGTATCGGGATTGCCCGTGCGATGGTCATGGAGCCGGAATTCATCATTGCGGATGAGCCGATTTCAGCATTGGATGTATCTATCCGAGCTCAAGTCTTAAATCTTTTGAAACACCTTCAGGATGAAAAAGGGTTGACATATCTGTTTATCGCGCATGATCTATCTGTTGTACGCTTCTTCTCAGATCGTATTGCAGTTATCCATTTGGGTGAGATCGTTGAGCTTGCATCAAGCGAAGAATTGTTCCTGAATCCATTGCATCCTTATACAAAATCCTTGCTTTCGGCAGTTCCAATGCCAGACCCTGAAATTGAAAGAAACAAGAAATTGATCGTTTATACAGGGGATGAGCATGATTATTCTGTCGATAAACCAAAATGGGTTGAAATCAAAGAAGGACATTTTGTTCTTGCGAATGAAGCTGAATTAGCGGAATATCGTAAACATTTGAAATAGGAAGAGATTTTCTCTTTCTATTTTTATTTCCCGGGAAAAGATTACAAAGAAATTGGGAAAACAATAATAGGAACTTTATTCATAAAGTGTATAAAGTTGTTTGAAAGTTTATGTTATATACTATATAATATTACCAATGTAAAGAGGTGAAAGTATGGCAGATAAAATCATAGTTTTAGATTTCGGCAGTCAATATAACCAATTGATCGCAAGACGTATCCGTGAATTTGGTGTATACAGTGAGCTTCATACAAATGAGATGACACTGGAAGAAATAAAAGCACTTAAAGATGTTAAGGGAATCATTTTTTCCGGAGGACCAAACAGTGTTTATGATGAGGATGCACCAAAGTGCGATCCGGCAATTTTCACAAGTGGAATTCCGATTTTAGGAATATGTTACGGAATGCAGATGACGCACTATATGAATGGCGGTAATGTCAAAGCTTGTGAAAGCAAGGAATATGGAAGAACAGAAATCCAATTGGAAAGCGATTCGCTATTGTTTAAAGGGCTTCCTAAGAAACAGGTCGTTTGGATGAGTCATGGTGACCAGGTCAGTGCTTTAGCAGATGGATACCAGATCGATGCATCCAGCAGTACGTGTCATTTTGCGTCGACCAGTAATCCAAAAAAGAAGATCTACACGGTCCAGTTCCATCCGGAAGTAAGACATACCGAATATGGAAACCAGTTGTTGAAGAATTTCGTATTTGAAATCTGCAAGGCTGAAGCAAATTGGAATATGGATTCTTTCATTGATTCGCAAATTAAACAGATTCGTGAAAAAGTCGGGACGGATAAAGTTCTATTGGCTTTATCGGGTGGTGTTGATTCAAGCGTCGTTGCAGCTTTGTTACATAAGGCAATTGGTGATCAGCTATACTGCATGTTCATTGATCATGGTTTATTGCGTAAAGGTGAAGCTGAATCTGTCATGGAAATGTTCGGCAAGAATATGAACATCAATTTAACAAAAATTGATGCTTCTAAAGATTTCTTAGAGAAATTGGCGGGCGTAACAGAGCCGGAAAAGAAGAGAAAAATCATCGGTGCTGAGTTCATTTATACATTCCAAAGAGAAATTAAGAAACTTCTTGAAGGAGAAAATATTCAATGGCTGGCACAGGGAACTCTGTATACAGATGTCATTGAAAGTGGTACAAAAACAGCTCAGACTATCAAATCTCATCACAACGTCGGCGGCTTGCCGAAAGATTTGAACTTCCAGCTTATTGAACCTTTGAACACCTTATTTAAGGATGAAGTTCGTGAGCTTGGAATGAAACTAGGCCTGCCTGAAGAGATGGTGTGGAGACAGCCATTCCCAGGACCGGGGCTTGGTATCCGGGTTTTAGGTGATATCACTTTTGAAAAGTTAGAAATCGTCCGTGAATCAGATGCGATCCTAAGAGAAGAAATCGCAAAAGCCGGACTTCAAAGAGACATCTGGCAGTACTTTACAGCACTTACTAATATGAAGTCTGTAGGTGTCATGGGTGATCAGCGCACATATGATTATGCAGTCGCTATCCGTGCGGTAACCTCGATAGACGGCATGACGGCAGACTGGGCACGGATCCCATTTGATGTGTTAGCTGTGATTTCTAATCGTATCGTTAACGAAGTTCCTCATGTGAACAGAGTTCTGTTGGACATCACCAGCAAACCACCGGGAACGATTGAGTTCGAATAATAAATGATTTGGGTGTGGCTGTTGCCATACCCTATATTTTTATTGTAAATATTCCCCTGAAATGATATTATTCCAATGGAAATTTACTGGGGAGATGATAAATTATGGATTATTTTGAAATCAGGACGAAGCGTTTAGTTTTGAAACCATTAGGTAATAAATATCTAAAGTCGACAGTTTTATATGCAATGGATTATGAAAATACAAAATATATGTGTCATTTGCCGAAAGAAAATATTAAAGAAGTAGAAGAATTTTTAATCGGTGTTGAAAATGAATGGGAAAAGGATCAGCCAAATTTTTTAGAGTTTGCAATTATATATAATGATATGCATATTGGTGCAGTCAGTGTGTATTTCGAAAATGATTCGGGTGAACTTGGTTGGATAATCAATAAAGATTATTGGGGATGTGGATTTGCGTATGAAGCAGCAAGATCACTTATTGATTTTATAAAAAATAAAATAAAAATAACTCATTTTATAGCTCATTGTGATGCTGAGAATATTGCATCGTATAAAGTTATGGAAAAACTTGGTATGAGTAAAACTGGTGAGTGGGGTGGACGAAGAAATCGATCTGCATCAGAAGACAGTTTAGAATACCAATATGAATTATATATATAAGGCAAATCATTTTTTTATAAGAAATGTCAAATAAACTCAGTTATCAAAGATACCGTACAATTTTTAATAGTTTAATTGAACAATATCCAGAAACTGATATTATTGAACTTAATTTAATGATATTTGGAAAAACAATTGCAAAGAAAACAAATACATCATACAGAGATTCGCAGAACTTGATATTGATTTCTATACAGAGAGGTTGAAATATATCAAAAAAAGTTAATTAATAATACAAAAGAAGTTTTTAATAATCTAATTCAACGCCTCTTTATTTAGACTCAACTTCAAAATAGGAGCTGATTTTTTCTATGCATAGAAGGAACATGGAATCAAGAAAACTAGCTAATTCATTAGGTGGAAATTTCATATCATTTTTAGCCCAGTCTTCTATTAAGGCAATGGACCCTTTGGTATGATAATTGATGATGAAGTCAATTTTTTCGTAATTGGCTTGTGCAGAATTTGAGTTTTCTTTATAATTCTGCATGGCGATTTCTGTACACATCAGAAGATTTTCATGTGTTTCTTTCAACATAAAACTTTTTAAGTCATTTTGCTCTGTAATCTTAAGAGCCTGTAGATAAAATGATTTATTCCCATAAAGTGTATTCAGATAAAAAGGGGAAATTTCATTCCATTGTTCCATTGGCCTTTCAGTGATAATCTTGCGAACAGGGATCGTAATATCCATGTGGAATATCCAGGAAATCAATTCTTGTATATCACAGAAATGATAATAGAAAGTTCCCCGATTAATTTCACAGGCTTGACTGATATCCTGAACAGTGATATTTTCTAATTTTCTATTTTTACATAATTCTTTTAATGTTTCTGCAATAAGAGCTTTGGTGTGACTTTTTCTCACTGGAATTCCCTCTTTTCTAATTTCAACAAACTTTGTGATTTGTTTAATAACTTAACAAAACTACTTTAATGTTCATATAATTTCATTTTAACACATGCTATTATAATAATCAATAAAAGAGGTTTTACCCTAGAAAAGGAGAAAGAAAATGAAAATTACAAAAAAAACTGAACTTGTCAACAGAAAGTAGACAGAAAAAATGAACTATTTAAACCCTAATTG
>CAZUVT010000096.1:0-8012 GCA_964623925.1 uncultured Erysipelotrichaceae bacterium | reverse complement strand
CTACTTCAATAATCGAATCTTCCGGATGGAACAAGCGATTCGCTTTTTTATATGGGGCTGCAATTCTCGTTACATTTTCGACAAAAGCATTAGCTTTGATCTTTCTTTCATCGATCTTAGTTGTATCTCCCACCAGTCCGAACACATTATAGCTTGCTCCGGTAATCATCGTTACCTTTAAACCCATTTGTTCAAACCCTCTCATTAAAGTTTGTATCTCTTTTTCAGGTGCACCTTTTTTTAATGTAATAATCATTGGACATCTCTCCCTTTCAATATTTGCTGAATGTGATGAATCGTTTCATCAATGGATTGATTGTTATCAATTTCGATTTCACTGTATTTCTCATACAACGGAATTCTCTCTTCATAAAGCTTTTTGACAGCTTCCAATGAAGAGCTGAGCGGTCTGGAAGGATCTGAAATCAGTTTTCCCAGATTTCTTTTCAGAAAGATGATAGATCCATTCTGCTTGAGAAAATCGATGTTGTTCTCATTTTTGATGATTCCGCCTCCGGTCGAAATGACAAGATGGCTTTTTCTGGATAAATCTTTTGCCACCTCGGATTCAATTTCCCGAAATCTTTTTTCTCCGTACAAATCAAAGAAATCACGGATCGGCATCTGAATCTGTTTGATGATCTCATCATCCATATCCACAAACTCAAACCCTTCTCTTTCAGCCAAACTTCTTCCAATCGTTGTTTTTCCGCAACTTGGCATCCCGATCAAAACCACATTTTTCTTCTGGTTGATCAAATCTTGTGTTATCTCTTTTATCACTTTGTCTTCAATTTGTGTATCACAGAAATATTCAACGGCTTTTTTGGCTTGAGCCACCAGCATTTCTAAACCGCTGACTGATTTTATTCCCAATTTTTCTGCATCAACAAGCAGCTTGGTCTTCAGCGGATTATAAATAATATCGACAACAGCTTCTAAATGATCAAATCGATTCAGATCGATCGGACTATCCTCATTGTTCGGATACATCCCCACCGGACTGGTATTGATCAGAATCGGCGCATCGGCATGATCTTGATAACATTGTTCATAAAGAATCGTTTCCGATGATGGATTTTTTTTCACTTTAATGATTTCCTTTACACCGTTTTTCTTTAAAACAGCACAGATTGCTTTTGATGCTCCTCCATTGCCCAGCACGATCACTTTTTTATTTTCAACATCAATTTGATGAGATTTCAAAGTATAGTCAAAACCGAATGTATCCGTATTATAACCAATCAATTTTCCGTTTCTGTTCACGATCGTATTGACTGCCAGTACTTCTTTGGCAGAATCATCCAGCTCATCCAGATAAGGGATGACTTTTTCCTTATATGGAATCGTTACATTGAGTCCGTCAAATTGTCGATCCTTCATAAATCGCTTGAATTCATCCTGAGTCAGGCTGATTAATTCATATTCATAATCGGCAATTCTTTCATGAATGATCTTGGAATAGCTGTGTCCCAGTTTTTCCCCAATTAATCCCTTTCTCATTTTTTTTCACCCATAAAGGCTAAGAGGCCCTTCCTTTCAATCAAAGCATCCAAGACGGTAATCGCGATCATGCTGTCGATGACGACGCGAGCCCGATGAAAGATAGCCGGATCATGACGACCTTCGATCTTGTATTCCACATTTTCTTTTGTTTTGATGTTGATCGTCTTCTGGGGTCTATAAATTGAAGGGGTTGGTTTAATGACACATCGAAGAAGGACCGGCATGCCATTGCTGATCCCCCCATTAATACCGCCGTTATGATTACTTAATGTAACAACTTTATTCTCTTCAATCTGAATCGGATCATTCACTTCTGATCCGGTATGATCTGCAAATTCAAATCCTAATCCAAATTCAACTCCTTTAACTGCTCCGATTGAAAACAAAGCATGGGCGAGCAGACTTTCCAAAGAATCAAAGGTCGGATCGCCAAGACCGACTGGAAGATTAATGATGGCACTTTCAATGATTCCCCCGACACTGTCTCCATTCGATCTCGCTTCCTCTATTTTAGCCAAGATCTTTTCTTTTGCCTCTTCATTCAGACAGGCAAAATAGGTTTGATTCATCTTTTGAATCTGCTTTTGAAGCACATGCGGATCGCTGCTGAAAGCATCATCGCGTATTTTTTGACAGGCGGCAATATGAGAGCCGATTTCAATCCCCTGCTCATTCAATATCTGCGTGCAGATTGCCCCTGCCGCAACAAGCGGTGCGGTCAATCTCCCGGAAAAATGACCGCCGCCCCGATAATCCTGATATCCGTAATACTTTTCATTTGCCGTATAATCCGCATGAGAAGGTCTCATAAAATCTTTGATTGCTTCATAATCCTTGCTTCTGATATTTTTATTTTCAATTAGGATCGTGAGTGGAAATCCGCTTGTATATCCCTCAAACAGACCGCTGATGATTCTGACTTCATCCTCTTCCTTGCGGCCAGTCGAGATATTTCCTTTTGCCTTTCTTCTGTCCATCATGGAATTCAAGAAATCAAAATCAATCTTGATCCCGCTCGGCAACCCATCGACCATCACGCCGACCGCTTCACCATGACTCTCACCAAACAGACTGATGCGAATATTTTTTCCTATTGTATTTGACATATGTTTAAAGTACCTTTCTTAATTCTTTGATCGGCATTTCCACCATCTCTGCCTTCCCCAATTCTTTCACCTGGATCGTTACGATTTGCTCTGCATTTGCTTTTTTATCACTGCACATAAACTGATAAACCGCTTCTGGATCATAATCAATGGTTGAATGAAGGTTCATCTTCTTATAGACCTCAAGTGTCCTCTTTTTTAATCCTTCATTTTTGATAAAAGGAATCATTCCCAATGCAACTGCTTCACCATGATAGAGATCATGAAGATGATAGTAGCTTTCAATTCCATGACCGATCGTATGACCGAAATTCAAGATCTTCCGAAGACCGGTTTCCCTCTCATCCTTTTCCACAACGTCTTTTTTTACCAACAAAGCTTTATATAAAATCATTTCAATATCTTTTTCAAATGTTCCTTTTTCAAACAGTTCAAATAGACTCGCATCATAAATCAAACCGGCCTTTAATGCTTCTACCAGCCCATTCATATAGTGACGAGGGGGCAATGTCTTCAATACATCCGGATCAATGAGGACGATCTTAGGCTGATAAAAGGTTCCGACACAATTCTTGATCCCATCGACATTGATTGCCGTTTTTCCGCCGATACTGCTATCGATCTGAGAAAGTGTCGTAGTCGGGATATTGATAAAGTCAATTCCCCGCATATAAGTTGAGGCAACAAAGCCACCAAGATCACCGATCACGCCGCCTCCCAGCGCAATCACACAATCCTTGCGGGAAAACTGATGCCTGATCAATTCTCTTTGACACTCTTCCCAGCACTCAAAAGATTTGGAAGATTCCCCTTGTCTGACCACTTTTAAGAATCCTTTTGGAAACTGTGACAGGACAAGCTGCTGCAACTCACTTGGAACTCCGTCATCGGATAGAATCATGACCTTGCGGTCTGTCTTGATCCATGTTGAGCATTTCTCAACTGCCCCTCTTTCCAGAATGATCGGATAGCTTCTTTCTTTTAAATCAACTAAAATCTCCATAAACTGTCACCTCTCAAATAAAAAAGCATCGAATTTGATGCTCTAATTAAAACCCCGACTAAAAATCCAAGCATTTTGTTGGTTTTCATCGGGGCTATCTAAAGTAGTAATAAGAATAAACTTCATAACAATGCATAATTTATCACCACGTCATCATTATACTACTCTTTTCTGCCTAAAGGCAAGAATTCTTTTATATTTCTTGTCTTAAAAGAAAAATCTCATTAAAGCAGTCATAATAATCGCAATAGCGACTCCTAATAAAGCCGATCCTAATGTCATAAGAACTTTTTGATATGGCCTTTTGGCTTCTTCTCTTGCTTTTTCAATTTCACTCAGACTTTTTCCATCCATAAAAGCAACAATTTCTTTATACGTCTGGATATCATATTTTTTCTTGTACTTTTCAATCCTGATGGCAAAAACCATTCCGATTCCAAACAAACATAAATATAGAGCCATTCCAAACCATTTCCATAACATTGCAAATGGAATCGGAGTGATCAGTAAGGCAATAAATATTAGTGAAAAAATAATACTATCCTTTTGAAAATCTGCATATTCCTGTACATTGATTTCTTTCTTCATTCTTTCTATATCTCCTTTGATCAAATTGTCAAGAGATATTTGAAAGACTTCACTCATCAACACCAAGCTTTTAATATCAGGATAATTCTTATCATTTTCCCAATTTGATATCGATTGTCTTGAAACAAAGATCTTATCTGCCAACTCTTCTTGCGATAGATTTGCCTCTATCCGATATTTCTTTATCTGCCTGCCGAGTTCCATCTTCATCACCTCTTTCATTTCCTATTTTAATCAAAAAGGAAGATTTCAACTATCAAAACTCTTTGACATCGTCTATTTTAATTCATATCAAAAGTATTTGACAAAAAGGAAGAACCCGAATATTTAATTGACAGCCGATCATGAAACTCACAAAATCAGATGACCGCCTATTTGAAGAAGTTATTAAGCATCAATGACATCAACACCGACAGTGATCTCTTCTAAGACATTCAAAAGAACATTGACGGTATCAAGCGACGTGAATACTGTCACATTGTTTTCAACGGCACAGCGGCGGATCCAGTATCCATCACGGCTGTTGGATTCATCTGTCACAGATAAGGTGTTGATGATATAGGTCACATGTCCTTTTCTGATCGAATCCAAGATTTCTTCACTGCCTTCTGATAATTTACGTTTCACTCTTGTCTTGATATGATTCATTTTCAAGATCTGAGCCGTACCGCTTGTCGCTTCAATATTAAAGCCCAGATCGTAGAATCTTCGAATCAAGCCAAGTGCTTTCTCCTTATCCTTATCCGCAATTGTCACAAAGACAGTTCCATAGTTTGCAACTCTCAAATTGCTTGCCTGCAAGGCTTTATAAAGAGCGCGATTCAAAGAATCATCATAGCCGATAGCCTCTCCGGTCGATTTCATTTCCGGAGAAAGCATGGCATCCAGTCCGCTGATTTTCGAAAAACTGAAAGTCGGTGCTTTGACATACCATTTCTTTCTCTCATTCATGACGCCGCTTTCAAATCCCAATTCCTTCAAGGTCTTGCCGAGCATCACTTTTGTCGCAAGATTTGCCATCGGGATCTTCGTCACCTTAGAAAGAAACGGAACACTTCTTGAAGATCGCGGATTGACTTCAATAACAGAGACCTGATCTTGACCATCTACAATGAACTGAACATTAAAGAGTCCCCGGATCCCAATTTCCAAGCCCAGATCGATCGTATATTTCTCAATCGTGCTTTTTACCTTTTCACTCAAGGAATACGGCGGATAGACACTCATGGAATCACCCGAATGGACTCCGGTCTCTTCAACCAGCTGCATGATTCCCGGAATAAAGACATCCTTTCCATCACAGATCGCATCCACTTCCACTTCAATTCCTTCAATATACTTATCGACAAGGACCGGCTGATCCTCATTGACCAATACGGCAGTATTTAAATAATGAATCAGCTGTTCATCACTGTTGACGATCTGCATCGCCCTGCCTCCCAATACATAGGAAGGCCGAACTAAAACCGGATAACCGATCCGATTGGCGACTTCCAAGCCATCTTTGATCGTTGTCACTGCCTGGCCGATCGGCTGAGGAACATGGGCCTTCTTGGCAACTTTTTCAAAACTGTCTCTGTTTTCTGCCTTATCGATGGCCTCTACTCCCGTTCCGATGATCGATACACCACATCGTTTCAGTTTTTCAGCCAAATTGATGGCGGTCTGGCCGCCTAAAGAGACGATGACTCCTTTCGGCTTTTCCAAATCAATGATATTCATGACATCTTCAAGACAAAGTGGTTCAAAATAAAGCTTATCACTGATTGAGTAATCTGTGGATACCGTTTCAGGATTGTTGTTGATGATGATCGCCTCATAGCCGGCTTCTTGGATTGCCCAGATTGCATGAACGGTCGAATAATCAAATTCAACACCCTGCCCGATTCGGATCGGTCCGGATCCCAGTACGATGATCTTCTCATTTTCTGAAACCAGCGATTCATTCTCATCTTCATAAGTCGAATAAAAATATGGGACATACGAATCAAATTCACTCGCACAGGTATCGATCATCTTATAGACCGGATGGATCTTCTTTTCTCTTCGAAATTCAATCATCTCTACTTCATCCTTATGAAGGATCTTTCCCAGCCATTTATCGGAGAATCCCATACGCTTTGCCTTGATGAAGAGTTCATCATTATGCGGATCTTCCTTAAATCGTTTTTCCATCGCAATGATATTTCGAATCTTATCTAAAAAGAAACTGTCGATCTTGGTTTCCTGATAAATCAGATTCAAATCAAGATCTCTTCTGAATAATTCTGCAATCTCAAACAACCTCTCATCACTCGGCGTTTCAATCATCTTCAGCAGTTCTTCATTAGAAACGGAATCAAACTTGGACAGATACAGATGATCTACTCCGATTTCTAATGATCTCACTGCCTTTAGAAGGCTTTCTTCCATCGTTCTTCCGATGCTCATGACCTCGCCTGTTGCCTTCATCTGGGTAGACAAGTGTCTGTCTGCTGTTGCAAACTTATCAAATGGGAAACGGGCGATCTTGCTGACAACATAATCCAGAGCCGGTTCAAAAGAAGCCGGTGTATTGGCAATCCGGATTTCATCCAATGTCATGCCGATGGCAATTTTGGCAGAAACTCTGGCGATCGGATAACCGCTGGCTTTGGATGCCAAGGCAGAAGATCTGGAAACACGCGGATTAACTTCAATAACATAATACCGGAAGCTGAATGGATCCAATGCAAACTGAACATTGCAGCCTCCTTCGATTTTCAAAGCACGAATGATCTTCAAAGCGGAATCACGCAAAAGCTGATATTCTTTATTCGATAGCGTCTGTGAAGGGGCTACGACCATGGAATCGCCGGTATGAACTCCCACCGGATCGATATTTTCCATATTACAGATCACGATCGCAGTATCATTCTTGTCGCGCATGACTTCATATTCAATTTCTTTATAGCCTTTAATCGATTTTTCAACAAGAACCTGAGATACCGGAGAAAGCTTGAGCGCATTCTTTCCGACCTCTATAAGCTCTTCATCATCAGAGGCAAAACCGCCACCGGTTCCACCCAAAGTAAAGGCAGGACGCAAAATGACCGGATAGCCGATTTCGTGAGCCACACGGATGATTTCTTCCATGGATCTGGCGGTATGCGAAGGCAAGGTCGGCTCTTGAATCGAATCGCACAGATCTTTAAACAACTGCCTGTCTTCTGCCTGTTCGATCGAGGAAAAAGATGTTCCTAAGATCTCGCACTGGCATTCTTCCAGAATCCCTTTTTGTGCCAGCTGCATCGCCAAGTTTAATCCGGTCTGGCCGCCAAGTGTCGCCACAAGCGCATCCGGTCTTTCCTTACGAATGATCCGGGCCACATACTCCAACTTTAACGGTTCCATGTAGACTTTATCGGCAATGCCGGTATCTGTCATGATCGTTGCCGGATTGGAATTGATAAGAATGACTTCATAGCCCTCTTCTTTTAAAGAAAGACAGGCCTGTGTTCCGGCATAATCAAATTCAGCCGCTTGTCCGATAACGATCGGTCCCGAACCGATCACAAGAATCTTTTTTATATCTGTTCGTTTAGGCATTGTTCTTTCTCTCCTTTTTGAAGTTTTCCATATTTTCTATAAATTGATCAAAAAGATAATCACTATCCTGAGGTCCCGGTGCACTTTCCGGATGATACTGGACAGAAAATAAATACTGATCTTTGATTGCCAATCCTTCGATTGTTTGATCAAGAAGATTGATGTGAGTAAATTCAACAGCCGGATTATGATCTTCTGTATTTTCTACCGCAAAACTGTGATTCTGGGATGTGATTTCAATT
>CAZUVT010000095.1:0-8108 GCA_964623925.1 uncultured Erysipelotrichaceae bacterium | reverse complement strand
GAGTGTTATAAAAGGATATGCAATTTCTGCAAATGATTTATCATTCAATAGAGTTGAAATTAAGGGTGGATATCATATAATGCTTTAGGGTAAGCGTATTAACAGGTTATTTACAAATTTTGTTAAATTAGCAAAGGAAATAGAAATAAAAATATTAAATAAATGTTTTAGAGTCATTGTTAATTCAAATAATAAGAATATGTGAATTTTTTGTGAAATAAATAATTTTGAAAGTTAGCATTGACTTTGTGTAAGCGATTACATATAATGAATACAGACTAATAAAAAGAGGAGAAATGAAAAAATGAAAAAGTTATTAGCTGTTTTACTATCTATTTTCATCGTCTTCGGTCTTGCTGCGTGCGGTAACAAAGAAGAAGGCGGCGCTGGTGATGATGAAAACATCGTAATCGTTTATACCGGAGATAATCAGGCTGTTTTGGACTTGTTGGAACCGGCATTCGAAGAAGCAACAGGAATTGATGTTCAGTTCGTTTCTTTCGCATCTGCTGAAGGTTTTGCAAAGGCACAGGCTGAAAGAGATAATCCACAGGCAGACGTTATGAACTGCGGTGGATGGGCTGAAATCCATTCTGATGAAGATTTGTTCATTCCTTACAAGAATGCACACTATGATGAATACGATCCTGCTGTAAGCGATCCATCATTCTTGTCACAGTGTAACAATGGTAATACTTCAGTTTTGATTTACAATACTGAATTGTGCCCAATCGAAATCACAGGTTATGAAGATCTTCTTGATCCAAGACTTAAAGGTCATATCGCTATGGGTAATGCAATTAAGTCAAATTCTGCTTACTATCATTTGGAAAACATGCTTCTTGCAATGGGTTCTGATCCTGAAAATCAGGGAGTTGATACCGAACAGGGTTGGGAATATGTACAGAAATTCTTGGAAAACCTTGATGGAAAGATCATCGATTCATCTTCAGCTGTTTACAAGGGTGTAGCAAGCGGTGAATACTGGGTTGGTTTGACTTATGATGTTGGTGCTTTGACAATCGTTAACGATGGTGCAACCAATGTTAAAGTTGTTTGTATGAAAGAAGGAGTTGTTACTAAGACAGGTGGTCCTGGTATCCTTAAGAACTGCAAACACTTAGAAAATGCTAAAGCATATGTAGATTATGTATGTTCTAAAGAATGGCAGGAAATTTCAGTAACTGTACCAGGTCAGATGACTTTGAGAACAGATATTGAAGTTCCGGAATATAACAACATCGGATTATCTGATGCAAAGATTCTTGATTGTAATTCTGACTGGACTTCTCAGCATAAAGAAGAAATCGTTGCAAAATATCAAGCTATGCTTGAAGCAATGAATTTCGGTAACTAATTGATTTGATGTAAAACTGGAATAATACGGAAACGTATTATTCCCAGTTTTTTAGTATTATAGAAGGAGAAACAATTATGAGTGTTACGATTAATATTGTGAATGCGAAGAAGGCATACGGAAAGAATGTTGTTATTGAGAATCTTTCAGCACAAGTAAAACCGGGAGAATTTTTTACTTTGTTGGGACCTTCAGGATGCGGTAAGACCACTCTTTTGAGAATGATTGCCGGATTTAATACGATTGAAGGCGGAGAAATCAAGTTTGATGAAAAGGTTATCAATAACTTGCCTCCACATAAGAGAAATATCGGTATGGTATTCCAGAACTATGCGATTTTCCCGCATATGAGCACAAAAGACAATGTTGCATTCGGACTAAAAGAGAGAAAGGTAAAAGAACCGGAATTATCAAATCGCGTTAACGATGTATTGGCAAAGGTTCAGATCAGTGATTTGGCTGATCGTATGCCATCCAATATGTCCGGTGGGCAGCAGCAGCGTATTGCCCTTGCCAGAGCTATGGTTATTAATCCGGACGTTTTATTGTTTGATGAACCATTGTCAAATTTGGATGCTAAATTGCGTGTTGAGATGAGAAGTACGATCCGTCATATCCAGCAGCAGGCCGGAATTACGACGATCTATGTTACGCATGACCAAGAAGAAGCGTTGGCTATTTCTGACCGCATTGCGGTTATGAATAAGGGAGAGATTCAAC
Organism: uncultured Erysipelotrichaceae bacterium; assembly: GCA_964623925.1. Lineage (GTDB taxonomy): Bacteria > Bacillota_I > Bacilli_A > Erysipelotrichales > Erysipelotrichaceae > CATJXY01. The sequence goes on along the minus strand of CAZUVT010000095.1, from coordinate 6,031 downwards.
AGATCGATGAACCGGTTAAGATCTATCGTAAACCGAGAAATCTGTTTGTTGCGACGTTCATGGGACAGACGAATATTCTTGATGTCACCATTGATAATCAGGATGTTACGATCACAAATACCGATTGTACTTATCATTTTGATCGTATCAAGAATGTAAATGATACGAAAGTCGGAAAAATGGTTGTAAGACCGAATGACTTTGTATTTGCCGAGAAGGGAATTCCGGGTAAAGTTGCAGAAAGAATTTTCTTTGGCACGATTACGACATATACAGTAACAACCAATATTGGTGATCTGGTTGTTACTCGTGATGTTAATGAACATATGAAAGAAATCGGTGCTGATGTATTCTTGGATATTCCTGTTGAAGTTGTCAATGTATTTGAAGCTGATGGCAAGAATATGTCCATTATGGAGGATGCAGGATGAGAAGAAAATATACTCGTGACCACATCACATGGAATTTACTGGCACTATCTTCCTTCTCGATCTTTATCTTTTTCTTCCTGTTTCCGTTATTTAGATTAATTATCGGCGCAATTTGGACAGGTCATGGATTTAACTTGGAACCGTTTAAGCGATTCTTTGCGACAAAGTATTATATGCAGGCTGTAATGAACAGCTTTAAGGTTTCGACTGTAACGACGATCATCTCGATCATCACGGGTACGACTTTTGCGATGATTATGCGCTATTTCAAGATCAAAGGGAAAAAGTTCGTTGATATCATGCTTTTGGTATCAACGATTACACCACCATTCTTGGGTGGATATAGCTGGATCTTGTTGTTTGGAAGAGTCGGATGGGCGACAAAATTTCTGAATAAGTTGTTTGGTGTGACCCTTCCGGGAATCTATGGATTCTGGGGAATCGTCTTTACATTCGTATGTCATTCGACAACAACGATGTATATGTACATTTCCGGAGCACTTAAAAATGTTGACTCAACTTTAAATGAAGCGGCAGAAAGCTTGGGCTGTTTTGGAATAAAGAGAATCGTGAAGATCATTCTTCCGTTGATCCTTCCGACTGTTTTATCTACTGCATTGTTGACATTTATGCATTGCTTCGCTGATTATGGAACATCTTCTTTGATCGGTGAAGGATATAATGTCATGGGTACTTTGATCTACACTGCTTTCTTAGGTGAAGTTTCAAGAGATGCAACAATGGCTTCAGCAATGGCATCGATTACTTTGATCTTTACTTCTTTGTTGTTCATGCTTCAAAGATGGATCGGTTCAAGACGTGTTGTTGAAATGAACTCTTTGCATCCGATTGAGCAGACAAAACCAAAGGGAATCGTTGCAGTGTTGACTCACTTCTACATTTACTTGATGACGACTTTAGCTGTTCTTCCGATCTTTGTTGTTGCCTATAACTCATTCCAGAAGGCATCCGGATTCTTATTCTTACCTGGATATTCTTTGGCATCTTATAAAACGGCATTCCATCGATTGGGTTCGGCAATTCAAAGAACCTATGCTTACGGTATCATGGCAATTGTAATTATCATTATCATGGCAGTCATCATTTCTTATGCGAATATTCGTCATAGTTCTGCTTTGACAAAGACTGCGGATACATTAACGATGTTCCCGCTGGTTGTTCCGGGTACCGTATTAGGTATTGCGATGGTATTGGCTTTCAATGGAGCTCCATTCTATCTGAATGGTACAGCGGCGCTGGTTGTTTCTGTTTGGGTCATCCGAAGACTTCCATATACGATTCGATCGACTACGGGAGTTTTGCATAACATTTCGACTTCAGTGGAAGAAGCATCACAGTCTTTGGGTGCCAATCCGTTTAGAACCTTTACTCGGGTCGTCTTCCCAATGTTGTTCTCAGGATTGCTTCCGGGAGCCCTGTTGAGCTTTATTTCAAGTATTACAGAATTGTCTTCGACTTTGATGGTTTACAACTTCAAGACAGCGACGATGTCAATTTTGATTTATACAGAAATCTGTAAAGGAAACTTCGGCGTTGCTTCGGCTATGTCGACGATTCTTCTGGTTTCTGCAGTCGTTGTATTGGGAATCCTGTTTAAAGTATCGAAAGGTAATTACGAATTTACACTATAAATTCAAATTGGAACAGTGAAGAGCTGTTCCTTTTTTTAATGGGTTTGATCTGTGGTTGAAATATTCAAGAGATTACGATAAAATGGATTTGAGAGATGAGGGTGAGTGAAGGATGAAAACAGCGTATATCAATGGAATACTTTTAAATGGGAAAGCAGATATGAAACCGGAAGAAGGATGGATCATACTGACAGAAAATGAGAAGATCCTTGCGGTAGAAAAGGAAATTAGTACAGACGGATGTGAAATCATTGATTTAAATGGGAAATATATCATGCCCGGACTTGTGAATATGCATGTTCATCTTCCTGCCAGCGGGAAACCGAAAAAGAAACAGACCGATCCCAAAAAACTGGTCAAACTGATGACCAGCTGCAATTTTCTTCGCAATGTAATGATCAAACTCTGCGAGGGTTATGCAAAGACTCAGCTGCTAAGCGGAGTCACAACGATCCGCACAGTGGGCGGCGTTGAAAATGTTGATACGTTGATCAGGGATAGGATTTTAAGAGGAGAGATTATGGGACCTCGAATTCTTGCATCCAATATGGCAGTTTCTGTACCGGAGGGACATATGGCGGGATCCTTGGCTTATGAAGTGACAGAGGCAGAACAAGCAAAAGAAATCGTTGAAAAAATTGCGAAAGATCACCCGGATCTGATCAAGCTGATGATTACCGGCGGGGTACTGGATGCAAAAGTTAAAGGAGAGCCGGGAGAAGTCAAGATGTCCGGTGAGATCGTCAAGGCAGCTTGTGAAAAAGCACATGAACTTGGATTAAAGGTGGCGGCGCATGTCGAGAGTCCTCAGGGAGTGAAGATAGCACTGCAGAATGGGGTGGATACGATCGAACACGGAGCGAAACCGGATGAAGAGATCATTTCCTTATTCAAAGAAAGAAATGCCTGTCAGATCGCAACATTTTCACCGGCATTGCCTTATGCGCTATTTGACTCTTCGATCAGTCATGCTTCAGAAGTTGAGAAATACAATGGAAATATTGTGTTTGAAGGAATTATAGAATGCGCAAAAACCTGCCTTGCGAATGGGATTCCGGTAGGACTTGGGACTGATACCGGATGCCCGTATATTACGCAGTATGATATGTACCGGGAAATTAATTATTTCCATAAGTATTGCGGTGTATCAAAAGCATTTGCTTTGCATACTGCAACCTTAGTCAATGCCCGGCTTGCCGGACTTGAAAATGAGATCGGTTCGATTGAGGCCGGAAAGTGTGCCGATATGATCGTGTGCGAAAAGAATCCGTTGGAAGATCTTACGGTTCTTCGCAAACTAAGTATGGTGATCGTGCGTGGGAAGAGAATTGAAGATCCAAAAGTCAAAAAGATGGTTCAGGTTGAAAGAGAACTGGATCAATTCCTATAATTTTCAGATTTTAACTTAAAAAAGTTTTTTAGAGATGGTCTGTTTTGATCATCTTTTATTTTGTGATCGTGGATCGTTATTAGTAAAACATTGTGTGATGAGAAGAAAAAAAGGTAGAATAAATCTGTTTTGGAAACTGTTACTAATGAAGAAGAATTAATTTAACCTTGACGGGATGTTGCCAGATCGTTATAATGTTCATTGAATAGTACAGTTAATACAGATTGAGAAAGGAGGAATGTTCATGTTTATGATTAATCTTCAAGGGAAAGAACCGATCTGTGATCAGATCAAGACACAGATCAACCGCTTTATCCAGCTTGGAGTTTTGAGTCCTCAAGATAAGCTTCCTTCTGTCAGGCAGCTGGCTCAGACGCTTGGAATCAACCCCAATACGGTTGCGAAAGCTTATCAGCAGTTGGAAAGCGAAGGAATCGTTTATACTTTGAATAAAAAAGGTATGTTTGTAAATTGTAATAAAAACAGTGAATTGGAAAAACAGGAAGTTTCAAAACAAATCAAAGTGATGCTTCAAAAGGGAAAAGAAATCGGTCTTGTTAAAGAAGAGATAGAAATGATGATTCATGAGTTGTATGAGGAGGATGAATATGCTTGAGATTAAAGATATATCAAAAAGCCTTGGTGAAAATTCAGTATTGAAACATTGTTCATTAAAAATTGAAGATGGTAAGGTATTCGGCTTGGTGGGTGTAAATGGAGCCGGTAAATCTACTCTGCTACGCTGCATTACGGGAATTTTCCAGGTAGAAGAAGGGGAGATCCTGATTGATGGGGAATCTGTTTATGAGAATGAAAAGGTGAAGAAAGAGATCTTGTTTGTCAGTGATGATCCTTATTACCCTATCAATGCCACAGTGCTGTCTTTAAAAAAATTCTATCAGACCTTTTACGATTGGAATGAAGAACGTTTTCAAAGATATCTAAAAGTGTTTGATTTGCCTCTAAATAAACCGATCCATAATTTTTCAAAAGGAATGAAAAGACAGGTGTTCATTCTTATTTCCCTGGCAATTATGCCGAAATATTTAATCTTAGATGAATCCTTTGACGGATTGGATCCTTTAATGAGATTGAATTTCAAAAAGGCATTGACCGAAGTATTGGAAGAAGGCGAAATGACCGTAATCATTTCTTCTCATAGCTTGCGTGAGTTGGAAGATATTTGTGATACATTTGGAATTTTAGAAGATGGATGTATTCAGACATCCGGCGATTTGGAAACATCCAAGAGTCAGATCCATAAGATCCAGCTTGCCTTTAAAGATGAGGTAGATGAAGAGTTGTTTAAAGATCTGGATATCCTGTATCTTAAAAAGGTTTCCCGAATCATCACGCTTGTCGTACGGGGTGATATTGAAGAAATCGAGCAGTATCTGAATCTATTGAATCCGATTTTAATGGATATTCTGAATATCAGTTTTGAAGAATTATTCATTTATGAAATGATGAAAAAGGAGGGGAATGACAATGAGTAAAGATTATTTTAAATATTTGATTCACAGTAATCAGAATTTGATTGCCGTCTTGTTTATGGCATGTTTTTTGATCTATCCGTTTATGATCTTCTTTGTCGACAGACAGCAGGTCAATTCTCAGGCGTTATACTTTTGTTTTATCTATGCAACAGTCCTTTTGATTCTGACCTTCTGCGTGCCCATTTATCTACAGAATAAACGATTGAAGAAAAGAAGCGTCGATACCTTTTATGCTTTGCCGATCAAGAAAGAGAAGATGGTTCACAGTGAATTGTTGTTTGGACTTTTCATTATCTTTGTTCCGTGGATCATCAATTACTTTCTTGGAATCATGCAGTTTTGGATCAAGGAACGTTCCTTTGCATCCGGATATGAATTTTATATCTTGGGTATATGCCTGATCTATGGGTTTATTCAATACAGCATCAACTATTTCTTGGCTGGAAAATGCAATAATATGCTGGATGGGATCATTACCGTTGCAGCGTATAATCTTCTGCCATTTGTTGTCTACGTTGTGGTCGGATCTTTTTTGGATTCCCATACGGTTGGTATTTATTATTACGATATCATCAAAGCCGGAAATATGAGTGGGTATGCTGCCATGTATTCCCTGATCAGTTATTGTGTTAATGGATTTCGTTATTCTGTCAACTATGAAATTCCGGTAGGACAATTCTTTATTGTACTGCATGTCGTGCTGGGAATCCTGGCTTATGCCGCATCATGCCATGACTACGTTTCAAAACCGTTGGAAGAGGCAGAACAAAAGACGACTTCGATTTGGGCTTATCGCTTTTTGATTCCGTTTAATTGCTTGATCTACTTGTCGCTGGCTACTTATAACAACGGTATTTCGGAAATGGTGATCGTCAGTGTTCTTGTTTTCTTGGGATATCTTGTGGCAACCTTTATTTCAAATCGTGAGATCAAGATCACCTCGCGCAGTGTTCTGTTTTTTGCAACAGTTTTGATTGCGATGAATGCATTTACTTATATTTTCAGAGAGAATCATGCTTTTGGGATCAATGAAAGTTTTCCAAAGGATTATGATGCAGTGGA
>CAZUVT010000094.1:0-8225 GCA_964623925.1 uncultured Erysipelotrichaceae bacterium | reverse complement strand
ACCCACAATGTTTCAATAAAATTTCCATAATTTGTAAAATTCATCTTGCGAAATAATGATTTCTCTACTACAATATCACTAAAGAAAGGGAATGCAGATTTAAGGTGGAAAATCATGAAAGGGAAAGAAATAAAAAGAAGAGCGATCGCGATCCTGGGCATGATCAGTGGGATCTTGGTCGTTTTTTTGTCTTTGAGAAGCTGTCAATTAGAGAAAGAAAATGAAGAGCTGAAGATGTTGAATCAGATGCTTCAGGATCGGGAAGAACTGAGCTGTGTCATCGAAAGCGGCGACATCACCAGTGAAGAATGGCTGATGCAATATCGTGAGATCGGATTAAGATTCATGAACTATCTGTGTGAATACACGGGAGAGAAGGAAGAAGTGCTCGATTTGATCGAACAGTATCAAAAATATGGCGAAAAGATCCTCAAGATCGCCGATCTGATCGAAGAAGGAGAATTGGAAGAAGCGAAACAAGAGTTGGAAGAAGTCAAAGAACTCGCCAAAGAGGTGGAGAGATCTTTGGAGGAAGTCTATGAAAAAGCGCATTAGACAAGTCCTGTTAAGTGTTTTTGCGGCAAGTATGCTGCTTCATCCCTTTGAATCAGTGGCCGCCCTGGCAAGAAGAAGGATCATCCATTATGAAAATGAAGTCGGACCTTATTACGGAAAAGATCTGACCTTAAAGGAAATCAATGATCCGATCCAATTTGAAGAAGACAACGAAGAAGAACCTGAAGAAATAATCCAAGAAGAAGAGAACTCTTTTGAAGTCGGCTTCAAAGAAGCAGAAGAAGAGGAGAAGCTTGAAGATGAAGGCTTCATCTATGTTGAATCCCTTGATGAGAATACAACGATCTATCAGAGTGAAGAAGATCCGAATCTGAAACAGGTCATCTTTACTCAACATGTCACGAATTTTGAATTTGATGGAAACTGCTATCCGATTGAAACGAAATTAGGAGGAGAGCCATCGATGTTCGGGATGGAACAGGAAAGCGGATGGCAGAATCTTACCAATACGATCGCCAGCTTCTATCCGCTCCATTTAAAAGAGGGGATCCACTTAGGCAAAGGAGACATCGTTCTGACGATCCATCCATTGTTTATTTCTGAGACAGAAGGGAAAGTTCAGGAGGATCAGATCCTGTATTCCATGAAAAATGGGATCACATTAAGATATCAAGTCAAGAAAGGCCAGATCCAGGAAGAGATCATCCTGACAGAGAAAGCGGAAACCAATCATTTTGAAGTCGAGCTCAGCATTGAGAATGGCGAGATCGAAGAGAGTGATCATCAGCCGATCCTCATCAAAGATCCGGAAGGGGAAGTCCAAATGATGATCACCGCTCCCAAAGCGAGTGATGCAGAGGGGAATGAGACGGAAGTATCCTTGTCCTATCATGAAGGGATCTTAACCATCAAAGTAGATGAAGCGTGGCTGAATAGTGAAGAGCGGGTCTATCCGATCGTGATCGATCCGGACTATCTGGGGTATTCGCATCATGGTGTGGATATCAGTGTGTGTCTGAATCAGCCGAATCGGACGATCGGCAATCCCGATATGGCAGCATTAAATTGGAATCTGCCAACCGACCGTTATGATGAAGCATATCTGTATTTAGGAAATCATCCGACTTATGGAGAGAGCTATAGTTTCTATCAATGGTTGCCATCTCAAGTGACCAGTGTTTTAAGCGGAAAGTATATCAAAGATGCAGCAATCGTGATGAACCAACAGACGGTCAGTAAAAATAATACAATCAATGTCTATAAGATCGGCGGAACCTATGACATCAAAAGTGCCACCTATACCAATTTTCCAACGAATCAATTGACCCTGATCAGTACAGAGCCGATCAAGACGAGCGGTTATCGCCACGAGATCGATGTCACGGATTACATCAAAGGAGTGGTGGAAAAGGGAGAGAAAAACAATGGTGTGCTTTTGGCATTGGAAGACAACAGCGGATACGCTGTCTTTTATGCCTCGGAACACTACTATGTCGATGGTGGAGTGGGAGCTCATACACCGAGTACGAAGGCAACCTATTATGACAGTCCGGATGTAACGATGAGTAAGCTGAATGACTTCACATATCAATTAAGACCGTTCGTCAAGAGTCATTACGAAGAAGGATTGACCTTTTTCGTTGCGTTAGGCTTCGATGGGATCGCTCCGATGGGAAGCAGTGTGGAAGCGAAACTGACAACAGGTGGAAAGACGATCCTGAGCCAGCAGTGTGAAGCGGCGGATAACTTCTTCCGCTATCCGGATTATCCGAAGATCGAAGGAGCACAGGAATATAAGACGATCAGTTCGAACTGGCAGACGAATCAATTCATCCAAAACTTAGAGAGCGGGAAATTATATGAACTCACTTTCCAGGCAAAGAAAGGAAGTCAGAGCAGTACGATCAAAAAGACTTCTTTTCAGATCGTTGATGTGAAGAGTTTTGATTTATTGATCGGGATCGCTGATTTCTATGGTGTCGATGTCGAGACCTTGAAAAGAGACAACAATATGCAGGATGAACTGATCACGGAAGGCAATAAGCTGTTTGTCCGAGAACCGAAGAAAAATCAGGGTGTTGCTTATCCAGGCGAAGAGTTGAGTGGTGATTTCAAGAAGCAGATCGATGCAGCTCTAAGAGGAAGAGGCGTGCAGTGCGAATTCGGATTTGAACCGATCAATCTGAATACCGGCAGTTTCCTGTTAGAAGCGAAGGATGCGGCTTTCAATGTCCTCACGGAGCCGATCACACTAAACAGGACCTATAACAGTACAGGAGCACTGAGCTTAGGCGCATTGGGTTATGGCTGGAGCTTTGTCAGTGAAATCCGGTGTTCTAAGGGAGAAAAGGGTGTTACGATCCGATTGGAAGACGGAAAGAAATACTTCTTTCAAAAACAGACAGACGGAAGCTATACGAATGAGCTGACAAAGATGTGGCAACTGGAAAGTCAGGGATCGAACCTTGTCTTGAAATCCAGGGAAGAAACGCTGACATTCAATGAGAAAGGACAGCTCATCTCAAAAGAAGATCATGAAGGAAAGGTCGAGAAATTTACTTACACCCAGGGGAAATTGACTCAGATCGAATTTGAAGATAAAAAGCGGATCCGATTCGAATATGATGGAATGTTTATTCAAAAGATGATCCTGCCGGATGGAAAGGCAGTACAGTATCAGATCGATGCGAATCATGATCTGGTGAAAGTAATCGATCCAAGCGGAGCCTTTATCACGTATCAGTATGATAAGGAGCATAATCTGATCAGCTGGAATGACCAGAACGGTCAAACGATCGTTAAGAATACCTATGATGAGAACCATCGCGTCACCAAGCAGATCGATGCGATGGGAAATGAAGTGACCTTAGAATATCAGGATGATCGTACGATCATGAAAGATGCGAAAGGCAATACAGAAACGATCCTCAAAGATCCATTTGGCCAGACACGCAAAATCGAACAGGCAGATGGAACAGCAGAAGAGAAGCAGTTTGAAAAAGGGCTTCTCATTTCCAAGACTCAAGAAAACGGAGTCTCTTTCAGCTATGCTTACGATGAAAACGGAAATCTCATCCAGATCACAAGAAGTGATGGATTTGTAACGAACTATATCTACGATCAAAGAAATAACCTATTGTCTGTTCAAACCAGTGCAGGTCAAACACTAAACTTCACTTATGATGAAAATGATCATCTCCTCACTGAGACGGATAGTTTGGGCAATACTACGACTTATACCTATAATTCCAAGGGACAGAAGACTTCCAAGACGGATGCACTGGGGAATGTTACCCGCTATGAATACGACGCATCCGGCAATCAGATCAAACAGATCTTTGCGGACGGCAGCAGCCAAAGCTATACCTATAATGCGATGGGATTTTTGACATCGATCCGAGATGATAAGGGAAATCAGACCCAGATCATCCTGAATGAACGAAACGAAAAGATCCGGGAGATCCATGCGGATGGTGGCGTGATAAGCTATGAATGGGATAAGGCAGGAAATCTGATCTCGTTCACCAATGAGCTGGGCGGAAAGACGAGCTATCAATATGACGGCAATGGAAACTTAATTAAAATGATCGATCCGCTGGGATTTGAAACAAGCTATCGATATGATGCGAATGGAAATCAGATCCAAGAGATCACACCAAACGGCAAGATCACAAGCTGGACTTATGATGATCGGGATCGCATGATCCGTGAAACTGTCAATGGCCAGACTACGACCTATGCCTACAATGAATATGGTGTCGAGACGATCACGAACTCACAGGGACAAATCAGGAAGAATGTCTATGATGAGCTAGGAAGAATCGTGGAGATCCTTGATTTTGATGGATTGAGTCTTTATTATAAGTATGATCTCTTGGGGAATCTGATCGAAGAGATCGATAAAAAAGGAAACAAGACAACCTATACTTACGATCTGAATAATCAACTGATCCGGCAGAAAACAGAGCGCAGCACGCTTCTTTTCAAGCTGGATGCGAATGGGCAGATCCTTTCTACCACCGAGATCCGGGAAGACGGAGAGAGAACAGGATCCAATGAGTACAATGAAACCGGTAAGCTGATCAAAAACAGCGATGCTTTGGGTAATGTGACAGAATATATCTATGAAGGGAATGAGTTGATCGAAGTGATCGATGCGATGGGAAATCAAACCATCACGACTTATGATCCGATGGGTAGGATGATCCAGGAGACTTATGCGGATGGATCATTCCGGAAGTTTGTCTATGATAAGATGGGTAATGTGGTCCTGCAACAGGATGCGAATGGAAACATCACTCAATTCAAATATAATCTGCGGGGCGATCGAATCGAAATGATCGATGCATTAGGGTATGTGACAAAGTATGAAGTGGATTCGATGGGTCAGACCACAAAGATCATTCGTCCAATGGGAATCACCCAAGAATTTACCTACGACTTAGAAGGACGGATTTTGAGTGAATCGCTGAGCGGAAGAGAGATCAAGCGCTATGAATACGATAAAAACGGTGATCTGATCCATCAGGTAATTAACGGAGTGATCACTGCCTATCGCTATGATGCTTATCATGATCTGATCGAAGTGAAAGAAGCGAGTGGGCAGAATACCCAATATATCTATGATAAATTTCATCGTTTGATTGAAGAAAAGGTCAACGGAACGACTTTCCGGAAACTCGCTTATAATTCCTTTGATGAAGTGATCGAAGAAACAGACCGTTATGGTGAAAAGACGATCATTGAGATCGATCATTCAGGTCGTATCCGTTCAAAAACAGAAAAAGGACTCAAAACAGAAATTCGTTATGATCAGATCGATCGCGTGATTGAAGAAACAGACAGTTTAGGCAATGTAAAGAAATTCACGTATGATGTCTTGGGTCGTGTGATCCAAGAGGAGATCAATGGATCTGTTTCAACTTACGAATTTGATCTGTTTGGCAACATGATAAAGAAAACAGATTCCCTCAAAAGAGAAACACTCTATCGCTACGACAAGGAAGGGAATCTGATCCAGATTTTGGATGCGAACGGGACGATTACAGAACTGTTTTATGATGAAGCCGATCATTTGATCGAAAAGAAGATCGACGGAGAAACGATCCAACGATTCGTCTATGATGCGGATGGAAGACTCATCCAACAGATCGATGGAGAAGGCGGGATCGCCCAGACGATCTATGACAAGTATGATCAAGTCATCCGAACCATCAATGAACGAGGCTATGATAGGACTTACCGCTATGATGAGCGAGGTAACCTGATCGAAGTGAAGGATGAAGCCGGAGATCGGATCCGTTATACCTATAATAACCTGAATCAAGTCATCAGCCAACAGGATCAGGAGAATCATCTGACTCAATACCGCTATGATGCCTTTGGGAATCAAAGTCAGATCATCCAGGCCAATGGCGGTGTGATCCAATATGAATATAATGAGCTGAATCAATTGATCAGGACCATTGATGTCTTGGGCAATGAGACAAGCTATCGCTATAATTCTTTCAATTTGCCTGTTTCCATCCAAGTCAAGGAAAAAGAGACGATGCGCTTCCTTTACGATGAGATCGGAAGAGAGATTGCCGTGATCGACGGAAACGGCAACAGGACGCAAAAGAAATATGATGCTCAAAACAACCTGATCGAAGAAATCGATGCCTTAGGAGGCGTTGTCCGATATGAATACGACAGCGAGAACCAAGTCATCAAGATGATCAACGAAAAAGGAATCGAGATTGAATATACTTATGATGGGATCGGCCAAGTCGTAAAAGAGATCAGAAATCAAGAGCGTACGACAAGATTCAGCTATGATGGACGAGGCAATGTGATTGCCATCACAGATCCACTCGGAAACATCACAAGCTATGAATATGATCTGAATGATCGACTCATCAAGATGATCGATCCGTGTGGCAACGAAACGAGCTATGTTTATAATGAAACCGACCAGCTCATCCAACAGATCGATGCCAATGGCAATAGTCAGCAGTGGATCCTCGATGAGAAGGGAAACTGTATCCAGACGATCGATCCTGAAGGAAACCGCGTTACGACCACCTTCGATAAGAGTGGAAAGATCACATCGGTACAGGATGAAAAAGGCTATCGGGTCCACTATACACTGGATTCTATGGGGAACCTGATCAAAATAAGGGCTGAAGACAAAGAGATCTTCTATGCCTATGATCTGAAAGGACAAGTGCTTTCCATCAAAGATGCACAAGGAAAGACAGAGAAATACGAATACGATGCATTCGGTCAAGTGATTAAACAGACCCAGAAAGACGGTTCTGTCCTGACCTATGAATACGATGGCAATCAGAATCTGATCCGAAAACAAAATATTCAATATGTCTATGATGCGAAAGATCGTCTTGTGAAGATGATCGATGAAAACGGGATCAGTACCTTCAGCTATGATGAGCGAGACGATCTCATCACCTATACAAGAAACGGACAGAATGTGACCTATACCTATAATGACTACGATGAAAAAGAAAGTGTGATCTATCCGGATGGAAGCATCCAGACTTTTCGTTATGACTTAAATGGTCATCTGATCCAAAGTGAAGCCAAAGGGATCATTACAGAATGGGAAGTAGATGAGTTGGGAAGAGTGATCTGTGAGAGCCAAAGCAATGGTCTTGTCACGATCAAGAGCTATGATGGAGTCGGCAACCTCATCCAATTGAAGAGTGAACTCAACGGGATCCTCCTCAATGAATACCGCTATACCTACAACCAGAACAACTCTCTGATCCAAGAAGAGCGCAATCAGCTGGGACATATCTCCCTCCTCGAACATGAATACGATGAGCGGGATGAATTGATCAAAACGATCATCAAAACAGATGAAACAGAACAAGTCATCGAATACCGTTATTCGATTACCGGAAACAAGATCGAAGTCCAGGATGAACAAGTTATCAAGAGCTACGAATACAATGAAGCTAATCAGCTCACGAAATTCAGTGATGAGAAGGATCAGTATACCTATCAGCTGGACGAGAAAGGGAACCGGATCCAAGAGACAAGAAGCGATGGAGCGATCAAGACCTATGAATACGATGAATTCAATCAGCTGATCCGAGTCATCGACTTTGATAAGACCGAAATCCGCTATACTTATGATGGGTTAGGAAGCAAAGACAGCCAGACGATCATGAGTGAAGATCAAATCGTGCAGCAGCTGGACATGAGCCGATCCATTGATTCTTTGATCACCAAGCTTGAGATCGCCGAGAACCATCCGGAGCTCTTTGAACATCCAGAAGGACAGAGTCACAAATGGGAGAAGATCAATCTTGGAACCGAGGCCTGTGCTGTATGGAGCTACATCGAAAAGCCCGGCAAAGATACCCTTATCTCTTCAGAAGAAAGTGAAGGATCTGAACCGATCCAAAAACCAAGTCAGCCGACTCATCCAAGCAAAGAAGGCAGCACGACGATCTACATCCAGGACTACACCTATCAAAACACCGAAATCCTCAGCAAGATCAATCCAGAAGGAAGTCAAAATTATTACTATGGAGAGACTCGAAATCAGAGTGATGAGGTCGTCTACTTATACGATGGCTTAGGGAATGTCACCGTAATCCTCTCCACAGAAATGAAGCTGATAGAAAGTGTAGAATACAGCGACTATGGAGAAAGAAAGAACAGCATAGCCAAAAAGACAGAATTCGGGTATAATGGAGAAGAGC
>CAZUVT010000093.1:0-8500 GCA_964623925.1 uncultured Erysipelotrichaceae bacterium | reverse complement strand
ATGGAGCCATGGAATTTTACTTTTCCTGCAAGAAAGCCGGAATCAAACCGATTTTGGGTGTTGAAGTTCTTGTCACGATTAAAGAAGGAAAAGCAGCCTTTGTCATGCTGGCAAAAGATGATGAAGGATATCAAAACTGTCTGAAAGCCTCCACATTATTGAATACGGAAATTGATAGCCTGCCGTTTGATGTTTTTAAGAAACTGAGTCGTCATTGCATCATTATTGCAGAAGGCGAGGGGGGAGTCTTTGAAAAGAATCTGATCAATGATCATGAAATGGCTTTGATCGAACAGATCATGGAATTGAAGGAATCAATTGAATTTCTATATATTGGATTATCCTATAATGAAACTTCTTTTTGGCGCATGAAAAATAATTATCTGAAGCAGCTGGCTAAAAGCTGTGATGTAGAAACAGTTGCCTTGCCTAAGGTTTATTATAAGGATCCGCAAGATGAAGAGGTCATGAAGATCTTAAAAGGAATCAAAAGCGGATTGACTTTGCAGGATCCATCTTTGACCTCAGAGCCTAATCGTGCATTTTTATCGAAGGATCAGCTGGAAAAGATTTATGATCCGGAAGATTTAAAGATGACGGATCAGATTGCCGAAATGTGCAAGATCGAATTGGAAACCGGTAAAACAGAGCTTCCTAAATTTGACTGTCCAAATGGTGTAAGCAGCGCTCAATATCTGACACAACTTTGCTTAGCCGGTGCAAAAAAAAGAAATTGCATCACGAAACCATATATGGATCGATTGAAATATGAACTGGATGTTATTGTAAAAATGCATTTTGAAGATTATTTTCTGATCGTTTGGGACTTTATCCGCTATTCCAAGAAAAACGGAATCTATGTCGGACCGGGAAGAGGAAGTGCGGCCGGGGTGTTGGTCGCCTATGTACTTGGAATCACACATATTGACCCGCTGAAATATGGCTTGATGTTTGAGCGTTTCTTGAATCCGGAACGTGTTTCAATGCCCGATATCGACACGGATTTTCCGGATGATCGAAGAGATGAAGTCATCCGTTATGTCAAAGATAAATACGGAAAAGATCATGTTGCGCATATTTCAACATTTGGAACATTAGCTGCCAAACAAGCGATCCGCGATGTCGGAAGAGTCATGAATATTCCGCTAAGAGAAATCGATACCATCTGCAAGCTTGTCCCGAGGCAGCTGAAGATCACGTTGAAACAGGCTTATGAACAGTCTGCTCAATTTAAAAAATATATTGACGCCGATGTGAGATTTACTCGTTTATTCAATACAGCCTGTCGTATCGAAGGGTTGCCTCGGCATATCAGTACCCATGCGGCCGGAATCGTATTTTCAAAGCGACCGCTCGATGAAGTCGTTCCTTGTATCGCTTTGGAAGAAGAGGCATTATCTACGCAATACACAGCGGAATATCTGGAATCGCTGGGTCTTATTAAAATGGATTTTCTGGGGTTGAGAAATCTGACGATCATTGATGAAGTCGTTCATAAAGTTCAAGATAGAACTGAACTGGATATTATGAAGATCCCGTTTGATGACAAGGCGACATTCAAGATCATCCAGAATGTGGATACGATCGGTATCTTCCAGCTTGAAAGTGATGGCATGATGAATCTGATCAAAAAGATCCGACCGGATTGCTTCGATGATATCGTGGCCGTTATTGCCCTGTTCAGACCGGGACCGATGGAAAATATACCGCAGTATCTGGCAAACAGACAAGACCCGAGCAAGATCAAGTATCTTCACCCGGATCTGGAACCGATTTTAAAGAGTACTTACGGTGTCATGATCTATCAGGAACAGATCATGCAGGTTTCACAGAAGATGGCAGGATTCTCTTTGGCTAAAGCCGATACGCTGCGCTGGGCAATCAGCAAGAAAAAATTGAATTATCTTGAATCTTTGGAAGAAGAATTCATTCAGGGATGCATTCAGAATAAATACAGCGAGAAACTGGCTCATGAGGTCTACGATCTCATTTTGAAATTCGCTAATTTCGGATTCAACAAGAGTCATTCTGTTGCATACGGAGTTGTTGCCTATCAGATGGCTTATCTGAAAGCCAACTATCCATTGGAATTTTTCTGTGCATTATTAAACAGTGTATCGCAATCGGAAAGCAAATGTTATCAGTATATCGAAGAGTGCAGAAGACTAAAAGTTGAGATTAGAAAGCCGTCTGTCAATTTTTCATCAATGAATTTTGAAATTGAGAAAGACGCGATCCGGATGTCGCTTTTATGTATCAAAAGTCTGGGAAGTGTTGCCTGCAGCCAAATCTTGAAGGAAAGGGCAGAGCGAGGTCTTTTTAAGGATTACTATGATTTTGTGGCTCGCATTTTAACTCGGAAGGTCAACAAAAAAATGATTGAAACCTTGATTGATGCCGGGGCTTTGGATGAATTCAAAATGAATCGGAAAAGCATGCTTCTATCTTTGGATGATGCCATTTCCTATGGCGATCTGGTACGGATCGATATCGAAGGACAAAGTCGTATTGATTTAGGATTGGTTTCCACACCGGTTCCGATCATTGCGAATGAAAATGTCCTGGAAAGATGTGAGCGGGAAAAAGCAGTTTTGGGATTCTATCTATCCATGCATCCGATTACTCAGATGAAACAGAATTTCAATTTGCAGGTTCAACCATTGATCTTTCTTTCTGAAAAGCAGGGAACAATCCGTGGATTTGCCCTGATTCAAAGAGTAAAGCAGCATCGTACAAAAAATGGCGATCTGATGGCTTTTGTCAATGTCATGGATGAATCGGGAAGTATGGATCTTGTCGTTATGCCAAGAGTCTATCAGAAGCATCAGGAGCATTTGCAAAAAGGCAATTTCATCCTTTTTGAGGGAGAGATGGAGCCGCAGAAAGGTTCATGTCTTGTAAGAAACATAAAAATTTCGAATATGTAGACTTATTTTCACTTATTATTCACATTGTTCCGCTAAACTGAAAGAGGTGATGTATACATGGCAAGAGTTTTAATTGTAGATGATGAAGAAAAAATCAGAGAAGTCGTGCGCGAATATGCTCTGATCAATGGTTATGAAGTGGATGAGGCTGATGATGGATATGAAGCTGTGCTTAAGGTTGAATCCAATGATTATGATGTAATCGTTTTGGATATCATGATGCCGAAACTGGATGGTTTTTCAGCGTGCCGGCAGATCAAGAAGATCAAGAATATTCCGATCATCATGTTGAGCGCCCGTCAGGAGGAATATGATAAGCTGCTCGGATTTGAAATCGGTGTAGATGATTATGTAGTAAAACCGTTTTCTCCGAAAGAACTGATGGCCCGCATCAAGGTTATTGTAGAAAGAACTTCACAGAAAACCGAAGTACTTAAATTTAAAGGACTGGAGATCGATGTGGAGGGTAGAGTTGTTTATGTAAACAATGAAAAAGCAAATTTAACGCCAAAAGAGATTGACTTATTGCTGTTTATGGTTAAAAATAAGAATATCGCATTATCACGGATGAGGCTTTTAGAAGAAGTATGGGATTATGATTATTTCGGCGATGATCGTACGGTGGATACCCATATCAAAATGCTTCGTCATAATCTGAAAGAATATCGTGATATGATCGTAACAGTTCGAGGAATGGGGTATAAATTTGAAGCTTAAGTTTAAAGGGGTACAATTTCAGCTCTTGATTACATTTTTTGTGTTTGCATTGGGAATATTAGTCATTCTGATCGGCTTGCAGTCTGTTTTGATCAAGCCTTATTATCGAAACATTAAATCAAATACGGCAAAAACAGTTGCCCATCAGATCGAATCGATCCTCACACAGAATGAAATCAATCAAACTTCTTTAGACGAAATACTTTCTGTAGCAATCAGCTATAATGTTTGTCCTATTATTTATTATGAGAATGGAAAACTGGCTTATGATCCGGAAAATTTAGGTGCATCCTGTATTTTCGATCAAACGATCCGGCTTTCAAATGATGTAAGGATCAGACCGACTCGTGAAGGGGCGGCCTTTTTGAGTTTAGTCGAGGAATCCAATGATGTTTTTTCGCAAACCGTCAATAATCCTAAAACAAAACAAGAAACGATCATTTATGGAACGAAGATCCGATCTCAGCTGGTCAATTATTATCTGTTTGTCAACAGTCCGATCGATCCGCTTGATACGACGCTTGAAATATTCACTTCCCAGTATTTTTATATGGCCTTGATCGTATTGGGGATTTCAATTTTAGTATCAGTCTTTTTTTCAAAATCCATATCGCTTCCTATTTTAAAGATCAAGCGTTCGGCGGACGAATTGGCGCAGGGGAATTACGATGTTCATTTTGAAGGCAAGTCCTATACTGAAATAGAAGAATTGGCTCATACTTTAAATGAAGCGGCAGATAAGCTCGGTAAAGTCGATGAGTTGCGGAAAGATCTGATTGCTAATGTATCGCATGACATCAAGACACCGCTGACCATGATCCGTGCCTATGCGGAAATGATTAAGGATATAAGCGGCGATATTCCTGAAAAAAGGGAGGAGCATCTGGACGTCATTGTTAAAGAAACAGAATATCTGGATCGTTTGGTTCTGGACATGCAGGAACTCAGCAAGATGCAGTCGG
Source organism: uncultured Erysipelotrichaceae bacterium (assembly GCA_964623925.1). GTDB lineage: Bacteria > Bacillota_I > Bacilli_A > Erysipelotrichales > Erysipelotrichaceae > CATJXY01. The sequence continues at coordinate 3,894 of CAZUVT010000093.1, read as the reverse complement.
GAACTTATGAATTGAATTGCAGCTATTTCAATATTGCAACCAAGATCAAGGAAATCATCCTGCTTTATCAGGGTTTGATCGATGAACATCAAATCGATTTGAAACTAGAGTGTGAAAATGATTATACCGTTTATGCGGATGAGATCAAGATCGGCCAGGTGCTTGCCAATTTCATTTCCAATGCGATCAAGCATTCTGAGGAGGGTACTTCCATTACGATCCGTGTTAAAAACAAAAAACGGAAAGTGAGAATCGAAATCGAAGATAACGGATCGGGTATTGCACCGGAAAATCTTCCGTATATATGGGATCGATATTATAAAATCGATAAGAAATTCAAGCGTTCTTCCAGCGGCAGCGGATTGGGTTTGGCCATCGTTCGAGCTATTTTGGAGGCGCATGAGTTGGAATATGGTGTAGAAAGCGAATTGAACAAAGGAACGACTTTCTATTTTGAAATGGAGGTGTACAATGAAATCGACGAATAAGACATGGGACTATCTTCCCAATACAGACATTCATCTCTACCAAAGAAAAGACATGTTTCGGATGAACACGGATACGGCGCTACTCGGCAATTTCATGAAAGTGAAAAAAGGAGAGAGTGTTGTGGACATGGGATGTAATAACGGCGCACTGCTTTTGTATGCATCCAGATTTGAACCCTCAAAAATGATCGGAATCGATGTTTTTGAAGAAGCCTGTGAATTGGCCTGCGAGAATATGATCCTGAATGATCTCAGCAATGTTGAGATCCTTGTCAGTGATATCAAAGATGTCGTGATTAATAAAGTCGATGTGGTCGTCTGCAATCCACCGTATTTTGATACATCCAATTCGCAAAATCGCAATGAAAGCCGCTATCTGGAAGTGGCCAGACATGAAAAGTACATGACTTTGCATCAATGTTGCTTTTCCGCAAGTCGCTTTTTGAAAGAAAAGGGGAGATTTTATCTTGTTCATCGGGCATCCAGAATTACGGAAGTCTTGATTGAGCTTTCAAAATGTTCACTGGAAGTAAAGACGATGCAGTTCGTGTATGATGAAAATAAAAAAGAGGCGATCACGGTGCTGATCGAGGCTGTAAAAAACGGAAAGCCGAATACCAGGATCCTGCCTCCTCTTACGTTAAAAAGATAAGCTAAAAAAATGATAAATAGCTTTTGTTTAGTTGACTTATCGTATAAAATATGGTAAACTTTCCACGTTGTAAGTCCTCACAAGACTGCAACCGCACATAGTCGGGTTCAAGTGTTGTTGAGACCACCCGTCATGGCGAGTCATCAGATAGAAATAAGGAGGTGCAATACAATGTACGCAGTTATTGAAACAGGTGGAAAACAGTTGCGCGTTGAAGAAGGTCAGGTTATTTTCGTAGAAAAGCTTGATGCTGAAAAGGATGCAAAAGTTGTTTTTGACAAAGTTGTTGCAGCATGCAATGAAACTTTGAAACTAGGTACACCTTATGTTGAAGGCGCTAAAGTAACATGTAAGGTTCTTGAGCAGGGCAAAGCTAAAAAGATCGTGATCTTCAAGTATACAGCAAAGCAGAGCTCTACACGCCGTAAAATGGGTCATAGACAGCCGTTCACAAAGCTTGTTGTTGAGTCAATTGAAGCATAGTCATGATTCAGATCAAAATTAAATGTTCCGATTCACAGATCAAAGAGATGAGTGTGAAAGGACATGCAGGGTATGATGAGGCAGGAAAGGATCTGGTTTGTGCCGGAGTCAGTTCAATCATGTTCGGCTTATTGAACGCATTGGATGAAATGTCTGAAAATGCTGTTGAAATATCAGTTCATGATCGAATCGAAATCAGAACAGACAGTATGGATCCGATTCTTCAAACCATACTCAAAACCGGAATGATTCAGCTGAAAACAGTTGAAGAAAGTTATCCGGACTTTATTAAAATAAAAATACAGGAGGTGTAATCCATGAAGTTTTCATTGAATATTCAATTTTTCGCTTCGAAAAAAGGGGTAAGTTCTACAAAGAACGGACGTGATTCTCATTCTAAGAGATTAGGTGCTAAATTGGCAGACGGTCAGAAGGCTAATGCCGGAGCTATCATCTATCGTCAAAGAGGTACAAAGATCCATCCGGGTACAAATGTTGGACGCGGCGGTGATGACACATTGTTCGCATTATGCGAAGGTACAGTCAAGTACGAGCGTCTTGGAAAAAACAGAACTCAGGTTTCAGTTTATCCTGCAGCATAACCATGAAATCCCCAGTAAATTGGGGATTTTTTCTTAGATTTAGAAAGTGAGGCAAATTTTATGTTTGTTGATCGTGTAAAATTAAAATTACGTGCAGGAAACGGTGGAAACGGAATCGTTTCATTTCGCAGAGAGAAATATGTTCCATTAGGCGGGCCCAATGGCGGCGATGGCGGCAATGGCGGAAGCATTATTTTCCAAGTAGATTCGAATAAGTCGACCTTATTGGATCTTCGCTATAACAAATTGATTCGTGCCGGACATGGCGGAGTCGGTAAAACCAAGAAAATGCATGGGGCTGATGGCGAGGATGTCATCATCCGTGTTCCGATCGGAACGATCGTCAAAGATGCAAAAAATGGATCCGTACTTGCCGATCTGACTAAAGATAGCCAATCTGCCGTGATTGCCAAAGGCGGAAAAGGCGGAAAAGGAAATTGGCATTTTGCAACTTCACGCAATTCTGCACCGGAGTTCTGTGAAATGGGACAGCCGGGCGAAGAAAAAGAAATCGAAGTTGAATTAAAGCTGTTGGCTGATGTGGGACTGGTCGGTTTCCCATCAGTGGGAAAAAGCACGCTGCTTTCTGTTGTCTCGGCTGCAAAACCGGAAATAGCCGAATATCCGTTTACGACTCTTGTTCCGAATCTTGGTGTGGTCCAGGTCAAAGACGGAAGAAGCTTTGTCATGGCTGATCTTCCGGGACTGATCGAAGGTGCTGCGGAAGGAAAAGGATTAGGACATCAGTTTTTGCGCCATATTGAGCGTTGCCGCGTTCTGATTCATATTTTGGATATGTCCGGAGCAGACGGCAGAGATCCGTTAGAGGATTATAAAATTATTAATAACGAGCTTTCACAATATCAGATGCGTCTTTTAGAAAGACCGCAGATCATTTTAGCGAATAAGATGGATATGGATCGATCTGAAGAGAATCTGAGAAGATTTAAAGAAGCATATCCGGATCTGGAAGTCTTCCCGACTTGTACGATCATTCATGAAGGGGTCGATGAGGTTCTTTATAAAGCGGCCGATTTATTGGCTATCACACCGGAATTCCCGCTATACAACGAAGATGAAACCGTGTCCGAAGGTGTATTATTTAAGTTTACACCGAAAGAAAAGCCGTTTACGATCCAGCGTCTTGGCGAGCATTTATGGAATGTCGAAGGCGATCGGATCCAGAAGCTGTTTGAAATGAGCCGGTTTGAAACAGAGATGGATATCATCCGTTTCGGTAATGAATTGAAGAAACTGGGAGTCGATGATGCCTTAAGAGAAGCCGGAGTCGAAGAGGGCGATATCGTTGGAATTGCCGATTATCAGTTTGAATTTACGGATGAAGTTGATTTTTAATGAGAAGAATAAGTTTGGCTTGAGAGTCAAACTTTTTTTATCAACATTCATTTCCTGTTTTTTATTATGGAAAGATGATTTTTATTCATATTAATAGAGAAGAAAAATTCATGGAATGAAGGAATACGACAGATTTGTTGAATCTGTTGAAATACAGCAAAACTTTAGCAAACAACTTGACAGAGTGCTAAAACGGCGTTATTATAGATTAGCATTCACATCAGATGAGTGCTAAATGGAAGGAAGGTACTTTATGATCAAACCATTATTTAACAATGTTGTTTTAAAGAAACAAAAAGAACAGAATGAAACA
>CAZUVT010000092.1:0-8513 GCA_964623925.1 uncultured Erysipelotrichaceae bacterium | reverse complement strand
AGGCAGAACATTAGATGATTCTTTCATTATTTTAGATGAAGCTCAAAATACGACAGGAATGCAGATGAAGATGTTTTTGACGCGTCTGGGCTTTCATTCCAAAATGGTCATCAACGGCGATGTGACGCAGATCGATTTGGGAAATGGAAAGAAATCAGGTCTTGTGGAAGCACTTCAGCTTTTAAAAGGAATTGATGAGATTGCAATGGTTCATCTGAAAAATGAAGATGTCGTCCGCAATCCGCTTGTATCCAAGATCATTGAGTGTTATGAGCCGAAGAAATAGATGAGGAACTTATGAATTTGATTCAAACTGAGAATTTACAGAAAAGCTATACTGATCAAAAACTGCTTAAAAAAGTTGATTTTTTGCTTAATGAAGGAGATAAGGTAGGTGTAATCGGAATCAATGGTGCCGGGAAAAGCACCTTTTTGAAGATTTTGGCTGGGATAGAAAAGGCGGATGGAGGAACCTTATTTATTCATCCGCAGTGTTCGATCCGCTATTTGCCGCAGACACCTGTTTTTGAGCATTCCTGTACAGTGCTTGAGTATGTCTTGAAAAAAGCATATCGGAAGAAGGATGAAGTCAAAGAATATGAAGCGAAATCGATTTTGACAAAGTTGAAAATAACAGATTTTGATCAGGATGTTACGATTTTAAGCGGCGGCCAGAAAAAGCGTGTTGCCTTAGCCTGCGCTTTGATTGCACCATGCAGCTGCCTGATTTTGGATGAGCCGACCAATCATCTTGACTATGAGATGGTTGAATGGCTTGAAAAAAGACTGATCAAATCCCATCAGTCAATCATCATGATTACTCATGATCGATATTTTCTGGAACGGATCTGCAACCGCATCGTCGAGATCGATCAGGGATTTTCAGCATGTTATGATGCCAATTATTCCAAATATCTTCAAGAAAAAGAGATCCGTCTGGCCACTTTGGCTGCAAACGAAAGAAAGAGACAGACTTTGCTTAGAAAAGAGCTGGCATGGATCCAAAGAGGAGCTTTGGCAAGAAGTACGAAAAGCAAGGAGCGTATTGCCCGGTTTGAGAAGCTACAGGCCCAGGAAGGGATCAAAGTCAAAGAAAAGTTGAAATTGGATTCGATTTCTTCCAGACTCGGCAATAAGACGATCGAAGCCCGGCATCTTTATAAGAGCTATGGGGATAAGCTTTTATTGGATGATTTCAGTTATGCTCTAAAACGTTATGAAAGGCTGGGAATCGTAGGTGAAAACGGAAGTGGCAAATCGACACTCTTGAATTTGTTCGCAAAGCTTGCAGAAGTGGATCAGGGTGAGATTGAAATCGGAGAGACTGTAAAAATCGAATATTTCAGACAAGAACTGCAGAATATGGATGAGTCTTTGCGTGTGATTGATTATATTCGTCAGATCGGCGAAGTCATTGAAACGACGCAGGGAGAAGTGCGGGCAGCCGATCTTTTGGAACAGTTTCTTTTCACTAAAGATCAGCAATGGCAGCCGATCAATCGGCTTTCCGGCGGTGAGAAAAGACGCCTATACTTATGCTCGATTTTGATGAGTAGACCGAATATTCTTCTTTTAGATGAGCCTACGAATGATTTGGACATTGAAACGATCACGATCCTAGAAGAATTTCTGGAATCATTTAAAGGGGCAGTGATCGCGGTCTCTCATGATCGGTATTTTTTGGATAAGATTGCAGATACGCTTTTGATTTTTAAAGGGAACGGAAAAATCGTGAATTGGCTGCACAGCTATAGCGAATATTTAAGTGAGAGTTCACAGGAAAAGGAAGTCAAAGAAAAAAAGGTTTCAATCAGTAAGCCATTGCAATCTAAAATCAGTTATCTTGAAAAGAAAGAATTAGAGAGTTTAGATGATAAGCTTTCAGAAGCTGAAATGAAAGTAAAGGAACTGGAAGAAAAATTGAATCAGGTAATGGATTTTGAAGAAATCAGAAAAATCGGCAAGGAATTGGATGAAGAACGAAATCGTTTGGAAGAAATAACGGAAAGATGGCTTTATCTAAGCGAGTTGGCGGAAAAATGATGTGAGATTCAAAGATTTTAAAAAAAGCAGATGTATGCTATAATATTTACAAAGGCGGAATGATTTATGATTAGTTGTTCATGTATCAATAAGACAAGAGAAAAGGGCTGGCTAGAGTATAAGCGACAATTTAATGAGATTGCCGAAAAAGCGGCGACGATATTAAAAAAGAGGGATGAATTTGTTGTCTCGGTAATTTTTGTCAAAGATAAAAGGATTCATCAGATCAACCGTGATTATCGCAATGTGGATCGTGTCACAGATGTGATCACATTTGCAGCGTGTGAGGGCGAAGACTTTGATGAGTTGATGGATATCATCGAATTAGGGGATATTTTCATCAATGTGGATGCCGCAAAAAGACAGGCGGAGCAATATGGGCATTCATTAAAAAGAGAGATATGCTTTCTGTTTACTCACGGATTGCTTCATTGTTTTGGATTTGATCACATGAATGAAAAGGATGAAAAAGTAATGTTTGCCTATCAAAGAGAAATTCTTGATGAGTTGGTATCAAGATGAGGAGGAATTATATATGGAACAGAAAACACTTTTAGAACACGCTTTTAAAGCAATGGAAAATGCATATGCACCGTATTCAAATTTCAGAGTCGGGGCTTGCGTGGCGATGAAAGACGGAACATATTTTTACGGCGCCAATATTGAAAATGCTTCTTATGGCGGAACGAATTGTGCGGAAAGAAGTGCTGTCTTTGCCGCATATTCGAACGGCTATCGCAAAGATGATATCGAAGCGTTGGCGATCGTTTGTGAAGGGCATCGCTTGGCTGCGCCATGCGGGATCTGCCGTCAGGTTCTCTGCGAACTTTTAAATCAAGAGACACCGATCGTTTTGGCAACAAAGGCCGGTTTATTTAAAGAGACCAATATTCAGGAACTTTTACCGATGCAGTTCAATGGAGATGATTTAGCGTGAAGTCAGGGTTTGTTGCGCTGATCGGACGACCGAATGCCGGAAAAAGCACCTTGATGAATGCTCTTTTGAAACAGAAAGTGGCCATCATTTCACCCAAACCGCAGACGACTCGAAATGCGATCCGCGGAATCAGAACCGACGAAGATTCACAGATCATCTTCGTGGATACGCCGGGAATACATAAAGCAAAGCATGAATTGGGTGCTCAGATGAATAAAGAGGCTGCCAGTTCGGCCAGCGGTGTAGATATGATCTATTATCTGGTTGATGCGACCGAGAAATTCGGTGGCGGCGATGAATTTGTATTAAAGATGCTTGAAAATGTTCATCTTCCCGTTTTTTTGATCTACAATAAGATCGACCTGATCAAAAAGGAACAGCTTTTAGTTCAATTGAATCGATGGAAAGATCGCTTTGATTTTGCAGAGATCATCCCGGTCTCTGCAAAAGAAAATGAAAATCTGGAGCATTTGATTGAAGTGACCAAAGAGCATCTGGAAGAGGGGATTCAATATTATCCTGCCGATAAGGTATGTGATTATCCGGAGCAGTTCATCATGTCGGAAATCATTCGTGAGAAACTCTTGTATAATACAGAACAGGAAATCCCGCATTCAACTGCTGTTGTGATCGAAAGGATCCGGAAGAAAAGAGATACTTTGATCATCAATGCCATGATCTTAGTGGAAAGAGATTCGCAAAAGGGAATCATCATCGGCAAGCAGGGAACGATGATCAAAAAGGTGGGACAGGAAGCAAGAGAAGAACTGCAGAATATTTTGGGGGAAAAGATCTTTTTGGAATTATTTGTACGCGTTGAGAAAGACTGGCGCAATCGAAGATCAAAGCTACAGCAGCTAGGCTATATACAGGTGGAAAATGAATGACAGAAGAGTTGGAATCATCCTGAAACAGCAGGATTATCGGGAAAATGATGCATTGCTTACCGTCTATGTTCATGAATATGGCAAGATGACATTTGTCGCCAAGGGCATTCGGAAGATGCAGAGTAAAAATGCAGCAGCGTGTCTTCCTTTTACGGAGGCAGAACTTCTATATGATCATAAGGAAGGATCTTCTATTCAGACTTTACATCAGGCCTCTATTAAAAAAAGTCATCGCAAGATCAGAGAAGATTTTAAAAAGAACTGCTATGCATCGGCTGTTTGCGAGATCATTGAGAAGATTCTGGATGAAAATGAATTTGATGAGTTGAGTGAGCAGTGTTTGAAAATGACTTTGGATGGTTTAGATGAAGAAAATCATGACAATCTTTATCTTTCTTTTTTTACGGCACAGATGCTGAAGGTGATCGGAATCGAACCGCAGGTGGATGAATGTGTTCTTTGCGGCAATCTTAAAGTAAACGGCATTGCAATGGAAGAGGGAGGATTTGTCTGTGAGGATTGCGGCAGGGAGGTCAAGCTTACAAAGCTTCCGGTTCCTATTTTAAGACAATTCAGATTGCTGAATCGGGCATTGATTGAACATATTGAGATTTTGAAAAGATATGAACCGTATCAGGACGAGATCGTTTCATTCATGATTGATTTTTTATGTTACCATTCCGGAATTAGATTAAACAGCTGGCAGCTTTACAACAAAACCCTGTAAAGTTAAAATAGGAATAAATTGAGAACGCATTTTGGATTGAAATGCGTTTTTAAAGTTGCTTAAAAAAAAGGGTTATTGTATAATATCAATGATTAATTTTTAGAAATGAGGAATTGACATGAAAGAAAAGACATTTGACACAATTGTCAGTCATGCGAAGACATCTGGCTTTGTCTATCAGGGCTCAGAAATATACGGAGGATTATCCAACAGCTGGGATTTCGGTCCTTTAGGAGTTGAACTGAAAGATAACATTAAAAAAGCATGGATCAGAAAATTCATTCAGGAAAATCCATATAATGTTCAGATCCAGAGTGCTTTATTGATGAATCCGAAAGTATGGGAAGCATCCGGACATTTAAAGACATTCAACGATCCTTTGATGGATTGCCGACAGTGCAAAACGCGTCATCGTGCTGATCATCTGATCGAAGAGTTCAGCAAGGGCACTGTTTCTCCGGAAGGATGGAGCAATGAAGCGATGATGAACTATATTAAAGAAAATCACATTCCGTGTCCTGATTGCGGCGCTCATGATTTTACTGAGATCCGTCAATTCAATTTGATGTTCAAGACTTTCCAGGGAACTTTGGAAGATGCAAAGAGTACGATCTATCTTCGCCCGGAGACAGCACAGGGAATGTTTGTCAACTTCAAGAATGTTCAAAGGACCATGAGAAAGAAAGTTCCGTTTGGAATCGGTCAGGTAGGAAAGAGCTTCCGAAATGAAATCACACCGGGAAATTTCATTTTCCGTATCCGTGAATTTGAACAGATGGAATTGGAATTCTTCTGTCAGCCGGGGACTGACTTGGAGTGGTATGCATATTGGAAAGAATTCTGCACAAATTTCTTGGTCAATCTAGGCATGAACAAAGAAAATATGCGTCTTCGTGAACACAGCAAGGAAGAGTTGAGCTTCTATTCCAAGGGAACCTGTGATATCGAATATCTGTTCCCGTTCGGATGGGGCGAACTCTGGGGAATCGCCGATCGTACCGATTATGACTTGACTCAGCATCAGAATACTTCAAAAGTCAATTTAGAATATCTGGATCCGACAACCAATGAGAAGTATCTGCCGTATTGCGTAGAGCCGGCAGTCGGAGTTGAAAGACTGATGCTGGCATTTATGTGTGATGCTTATGACGAGGAAGAAATCGGAGAAAATGACACCCGCATCGTGATGCATTTCCATCCGGCTTTGGCTCCGATCAAGGCTTGTGTTTTGCCTTTGAATAAGAAACTTCAGGATGAGGCACAAAAGATCTATGCCGATCTGGCCAAGGAATTCTGCGTTGAATATGATGAAGCAGGAAGCATCGGTAAAAGATATCGCCGTCAGGATGCAATCGGTACACCTTATTGTGTGACGATTGATTTTGATACGGAAAATGATCACTGTGTTACGATCAGAAACCGCGATACGATGGAACAGGAACGAATTCCTGTCTCTGAATTAAAAGATTACATAAAAAAAGCATTAGTGTTTTAAAATAAAGGAGGGATAATGTGCAGATAAGTGAACAGGATATCAATGCAATTCGTCAAAAAGCAAATATCGCTGAAGTTATCGGGCATTATATCCCTTTAACTAAAAAAGGAAGAAGTCTGAGTGCAGTCTGTCCTTTCCACGATGACCATGATCCGAGTTTATCTATTTCGGAAGATAAGCAGATCTATAAGTGTTTTGTATGCGGAAATGGCGGCAATGTATTCACTTTTGTCCAAAACTATGAAAAAATATCTTTTCCCGAAGCTGTTTATAAAGTGGCGGAAATGATCAATTATCCGCTGGAAGGCAGATTTGAGCCGATCAAAGAACAGATTGCTCCGGAAATTGAGATCTTATATAAGCTGCATGAAGAAGCCATCCGGTTCGGAAGCTATCAGCTCCATTCCAGTGAAGGAGTCAATGAAATAAAATATCTTACAGATCGGGGACTGGATGAATCATGCATCAATTATTTCAATATCGGATACATTCCTTCTAAAAATGCTCTATATCGCTTTTTAAATGCGAAAGGCTATCAGGATCAGGATATTTTGGCAGCTTATTTGGGTCATTTAAATGAAAACGGAATTTATGATGTTTTCTCAAATCGGATCACATTTCCGATCCATGATCCAAAAGGGCATCCGATCGGATTTACAGCGAGAACTTTAGATCCCGACCAGCAATCGAAATACATCAATACCTCGGAAACGAAGATCTATGTCAAAGGAAATGTCCTTTATAACATGCATCGTGCCTTGCACGCCTGCAAAAGTGAAAAGAAAGTGATCGTCGTAGAAGGGGTAATGGATGTAATTGCATTTTACCGCGCTAAAATTGAAAATGTTGTCGCAACACTGGGGACGGCCTGTACAAAAGAACAAATCAGGCTGATGAAACAATGTGCCAATCATGTTGTTTTCTGTTACGACGGAGATAAAGCAGGTCAGAATGCAAATTATAAAGCAGCGAAACTGGCTAAGGAAGCCGGACTTGAGGTCTCTGTGATTTCCAATAAGACACAATTGGATCCGGATGAGATCATCAAGCAGTATGGCATCGAAGAACTTCAGGCGATGAGCAGGAAGGAATTGACTTGGATCGAGTATTGCTTTGCGTATCTGTCAAGCCGCTATGATCTGGAAAATTACAGTCAGAAAAAAGAATATGCCATGCTGATGCGGGATGAAATATGGAATTTAAGCGATCCTTTCGATCGGGATAACTTTCTTCATCGATTGGCAATGGAAACCGGATTTTCACCTTCTCAGCTGACCAAAGAGGAGCCCGTTCAAATAAAAAATGAAAGAAAGGCTCATCCAAGGCGAACTCAGCGTTTAAATGTTATGCTGGATGGTAAAACTAATGCCGAACATCTCTTGCTTTCGCAAATGCTTAAAAGCTACGAAGCAGTACAGCTGTTCAGCAAAGAACTTGGATTTTTATTGGGGGAGGAAAATCAGAAACTCGCAATGATCCTGGTTGATTATTATCGTGATCATAATCAGTGTGAGATTGCAGATTTTATTAATTTTGTGGAAGATACACAGCTTCAAAAGCTCATCATGGATCTGGATAGTTGGGAAATCGGATTTAAAGAATACAACAAACAGGCATGTCTTATGTCAATCAGGAAAATTAAAAGCTGCATGATTGATCAACAGATCGAAGAGTTGAAACGCAGAGTGAATACGTTATCAAATCCTGAAAGCAAGGCTACGCTTGTCAACGAAATATTTGAATTAAAAAAACAGAAAGACAGCATGATTCAAGCTGATGAATGATTCCGCATAAGGAGGATTAAACATGGTAAAATACAATACTTTAGAGCAATGCAAAGAGGAATTCAAAAAGCAGTATCGGGAAAAAGGAGTACTGTTTCAAAAAGATGTGTTGGAAGCAGTCGATCATCTGGATTTAAACGATAATGATTTTGAGAGCTTGTACGAATGGCTTGCTCAGGAAGGAATCAATGTTTCTGAAGATGAAGATATTGAAGAAATCGAAATGTCACCGAATATTCAAATGGAAATGGATGATCTTTCTTTGGATGATCTGGAATTGGGGGGAATTGATGATACGGATCTAAATGATCTTGACAGTTCTGTGGATGATAATTTTGATGGAGGACTCAGCGAGTTGGATCTGATCGATCCTGCCTATGTCAATTCAAATTATGTCCGGATCAATGATACTGTCAAGATGTATCTGAAAGAGATCGGAAGAGTTTCACTTTTAAATCCGGAAGATGAACCGGAAATTGCTCGTCGTATCCAAGATGGAGATGAAGAGGCAAAAAGAATCCTGATCTCAGCCAATTTGCGTCTTGTTGTAAGTATTGCGAAGAAATATGTGGGAAGAGGAATGCTTTTCCTTGATTTGATTCAGGAAGGAAATATGGGATTGGTCAAAGCAGTTGAAAAG
>CAZUVT010000091.1:0-8561 GCA_964623925.1 uncultured Erysipelotrichaceae bacterium | reverse complement strand
TTTTCTTCCTTTTTCTCGAACTTCGGGAGTTTGCATTTTTCCCGAGAATCAAGAATAGTAAAAAAGAGAAAACAGATGTTTCCTCTTTTATTCTGATTCTTGATTTTCAGTTTCAGAAATTTGTGCTTTTAAACTGAGAAGACGGATTGCCGTATTTTGAATGATTTTATCCATCATTTCATCAAAACGCTGGTATCCTTCCTCCTTGTATTCTTCCTGCGGCTTTTTCTGTGCATAAGAACGAAGATAGATTCCTTGTTTTAAACGTTCCATTCCATCTACATGATCCTGCCAGTAATAATCGATCGTGCTTAGTAAAATACGCTTTTGAATTTCTGGCATAAACACGATTTCTTCCAACAAGACATGGTACGATTCAATCATCAAATTTGATAATTCCTTTTCATTCAGTTTCTTACTTTCATTCAACACCACCTGATCAATCCCTATTCTTTGAAGAAGATATTTTTTTATTTCTTCATTTGAACTCTGATTATATTCTGATGCAAATAGGGATGCTGCACTTTTTAGGATGCTTTCAATCAAGACTGTCAGATCTTCATTGAAAAGGATCTCATCTCTCTGAGTATAGATGATTCGTCTTTGATCCATTAGAACATTATCAAATTCAAGTGTATTCTTTCTTTGACCGTAATGTCTGACTTCTGCATATTTTTGAATATCATCGATCATTTTGCGAACTTTTTCGATCTCAAACTTTCCATCTTTCACTTTTTGAATCAACGTGTCTTGTGATTCACTGTGATACTTTTCAATCAAATCGTCCTGCATGGAAACATAGAAACGGCTTAATCCCGGATCTCCCTGACGTCCGCTTCGGCCGCGAAGCTGATTATCGATTCGGGCCGCCTCATGTCTCTCAGAACCCAATACAGCCAAACCGCCCAACTCTGCGACTCCTTCATCTAAGCGAATATCCGTTCCTCGAGCTGCCATGTTAGTTGCAATCGTTACCTTTCTTCTTTTTCCTGCTTCCTGAATGATGCGAGCTTCCTGAGCATCATTACGGGCGTTCAGGACTTCATGCGGAATCCCCCTTAGTCTCAACATTTTAGAAAGGAATTCACTGACTTCTACAGAAAGTGTTCCGACAAGAACCGGCTGTCCTTTATCATAAAGACTTTTTACGTCTTCGATCAAAGCTACATATTTTTCACCTTTCGTCGCAAAGATCCGGTCTGATTCATCTTTGCGGATGCATGGCTTATTCGTCGGAACCGGCAATACTCTCATATTGTAAATATTTAAAAGCTCATCCTCCTCGCTTTTTGCAGTTCCCGTCATACCGCAAAGAAAATCATACATTCTAAAGAAATTCTGATAGGTGATCGTCGCGACCGTTTTGGTTTCCTGTTTAATGGAAACATGTTCCTTTGCCTGAATCGCCTGATGCAATCCATCCGAAAATTCTCTTCCCTGCATCTTCCTTCCGGTAAACTGATCGATCAGGATGATCTCATCATCCTGCACCATATATTCCACATCCGCATTCATGATGTAATTGGCTCTGAGGGCATTGTTTATGGAATGAACAATTGCCGATTTATCCTGATCATAAAGAGAATCCACACGATAGTATTGTTCCCCTTTTCTGATTCCCTCCGCAGTCAAATAGATTTGATTGGTTTGAACATCCCGTTCATAATCCCCTTCTTTCAGACTCTTCACAAACCGATCTGCCTGTAAATATAAAAGCTGGAGATCTTCCCCTTTTCCGGAGATGATCAACGGTGTACGCGCTTCATCAATCAAGATGGAATCCGCTTCGTCCAAAAGCGCCGCATGTAAACCGCGAAGTACGCGGTCTTCCTTTCTCATGCACAAATTATCTCTTAAGTAATCAAAACCCAATTCCGAGTTCGTTGTATAAGTAATATCGCACAAATAAGCCTGCTTCTTTTCATAACGGGACAATTCCTTGCCATTGCAGCCGACGCTCATTCCCATAAACCGATAAATGTCTCCCATCCATGCCGCATCTCGCTTGGCCAGATATTCATTTACCGTAATAACGTGGACTCCCTTTTGCTGAAGGGCCAGATAATATACCGGAAAAATCGCCGTCAATGTTTTTCCTTCACCGGTCTTCATCTCCGCGATATCCCCCTTGCAAAGCACAACTCCCCCTAAAAGCTGTACCGGATACGGTGTTTGATGAAGAACTCTTTTTGCGGCCTCTTTGATTGAAGCAAAGATTTCCGGAAGCATTTCTTCCTGTTTTTCTCCGTTTTGCATTCTTGCTTTGAATTTGCGGGTCTGATCTTGCAATTCTGCATCACTCATCGCATTCATTATAGATTCGTAGCTTTCAGCCTTTTTCACAATTCTTTTATATTTGGAAAGAAGGCCGGCATCTGTTTTTAATAATTCATCGAATAATTTCATTTCATTTCTCCTTCCATCGATTTTCTAAATCAAAAAGATGGTGGAGCTAAGATTCCTACAGGATAGATCAAAGAAACCAGTCGAACAGAGAAATAAGGCTCTTCCATTAAGATCGGTTTCACTTCATCCAATTCAATTTTAAACAGTGTCTCTTCAGGAAGAATCCATACCAAGATCCGTTCACTATTTTTTAATACCGGTTCGCTTTGAGCTGCCTTTTCAAAATACTCAACGGAATCGGAATCTTTAAATTCAACGGGATTGCATGATAAAAACAACAGAAACAAAGCAAATATAGCGAAAATGATCTTACATGCGCGCTGTCCCATATGAATTCCTCCTATATAGCTTCAAGTATAAAGTGATTTTGATCGTAATTCAAGAAAAACAACTCAAGTTTTTTCATGAATAAAAAAGACAGAGAAACTTTTTTCTCTGCCTGCTTAGCTATGAATTTTTAACTCCTTTTGAACCTTTTGCCCCATGAAGCGAGAAATTAGCTAACAAATTCGTATCATAAGAGAAGATCATTTTTTCTCTTCTTCTTTGGCGCTTCACTGCCAGATCAATCAGTTCATCCATCAATTGTGTGAAATTACAATCTGTTTTCTCCCACAAATAGAAAGCAAGACTTCCCGGAATCGTATTGATTTCATTTACATAGATTTCTTTTGTCTGTCCATCCATCATAAAGTCGATCCGGCTGACACCGCTGGCGGAAAGAGCTTTAAATGTCCTTACTGCCAGATCCTGAATTCTCTTTGTTGTTTCCTCATCCAAAGGTGCCGGAACAATTCTTGCGGTTGAAGCCATTCCTTTGGATCCGCCGGTTTTCTTTGATCCGCCGTTGCTTTCATATTTATCATGGAAACTGAGGATCTCGTCCTGCTTTGCTACCTGTTCCAAAACGGATGGGTGACATTCGAAAGAGTCTCCGAGTACGGAACAGTTGATTTCGATCAAATCGCAGATCATCTTTTCTACGACCACTTTATTGTCATACTGAGAAGTTTCTTCGATTCCCGATTCAAATTCTTCATCGTTATGTGCGATAACGATTCCGACTGAACTTCCTAAGCACGCCGGTTTTAAAACGACCGGATATCCCAGATCATGAACCTTTTTCATCACTTCCTGCTTTGTCGATCCAAATTCATGACCGTAAAGCCAGAACCAATCCCCGATCGGAAGACCGCTGTTTTGCAAGATATGTTTCATGAAGACTTTATCTTGTCCAACCGCTGCAGCCATCACATCGCAACCGCCGTAAGGTATTTTCAACATCTCTAAAATCCCTGCAAAGTCCCATCTTCACCATTTGTGCCATGAACGATCGGAAGAATGACATCCAACTGCGCAATCGGCTTTGTAAAGAGTCCTTTCTTGACCGGTTCCAAAAATACTTTCTGGTCCTTTTTAATGAATGTCACCTGAGGGACCTTATTAGTCAAATCAGCTAAATTCCTATATGTCTCCATGTTTTTCAAAAGCTCAGAGCTGTAAAATAAGCGTTGCTTTGAAATATACACCGGTATCACTTCATACTTTGTTTTATCTAAGGCTTCCATTGCCTGCATGGCTGTGATCACACTGACTTCATGTTCAACTGATTCTCCGCCAAACAAAACACCGACATTTATTTTCATGTGTAGTACCTCCGAATTCCTTTATTTATTATACTAGGATTCCCTCAAAAGTGAACTCTTTTCCAACTTTTTTCTTTTTTGATTTTATGAATTCATCCTTATGATTCCCTTCATTTAAAAGAAATCTGTTTGTGTAAACAAAAGATTATGTTAAAATAAACGCGGTGATATTATGAATCCGGATTATAGAAAAATCAAATTGATTGCAACTGACATTGATGGAACACTGGTCAATTCCAAAGGAAAGATTCCACCCTGGACAAAAGAAATCTTACTGAAATGGCAGAACCAGGGTGGCAAGATTGCTTTAGTCAGCGGCCGAAATTATAGTGATTGTATTCCATTGATCGATGAACTTCATCTTTGTGAATATGGCGGCTACATCATCGGAGCCAATGGTCAGTTCATTCAAAATTGTTCAACACAGGAAGTCACGGAACAAGAAAAACTAAGTATCGAGCAATGCCTTCAGATCATTGACAGTGCCAAAAGCATGCAGCTTGTCAGTGTTTTGGGATTCGATAATAGGCTATACAATGTCGGGACCGGATTCTCTTTATTTGTATCCAGGATTTATTCTGTGGCCAGAAAACTGCAATGGATCTATCGTCAGGTAGATGGCTATCCCCAAACCAATACGACGGATATTCGCCCCTATCTGACAGAAGGATTAGGAAAGATCGGTTTTTTCAGCAGATACAAAAAATTACTTCAATTCGAAAAATTGCTTCATAAAAATCATCCAGATCAATTTGACACTTATTTTGTTGCCAAGAATTGGCTGGAAGTCACAAAAAAAGGCACATCCAAAGGAAATGCCCTGATCCAACTCTGCAAAATTGAAAATCTAACTCTGGATGAAACCATTGCATTCGGTGATGGAGGCAATGATATCTCACTATTGGAAGCATCCGGAATCGGCATTGCCATGGGCAACAGCATGTCCCAATTAAAAGAAAAAGCAGATTTCGTCTGTGACAGCAATAAAAATGAAGGTCTTGCGAAATTTGTCGAACAAAATCTCCTGCGCTAAATATTTCGATTGTTTCTTCAGATCAAATGAACTAAAAAAGCACCTTTTCTCTTTTTGAAATCAGGTGCTTTTCTTCGATCTATAAAGTTTTAAACTATCCGATCTTGTATGCTTGCAGATAGGCTTCATTGACCAGATTCACTTTATCACTGTGATCAAATATTTTCTGTCCTTCGCAAACTGTCTCCATGACGTGATATTCATCATCAATAACCACAAAATCCGCATCTTTGCCAATCCTGATACTTCCTTTTCTCTTTGCAAAGCCATATTTCTTCGCCGGATTCAAGCTTGACATCGTTAGTACCGTTTCCATTGGGATCGAGAGCTTTTCTACAAGATTCTTGATGCCATAAATAACCGGTTTTGAACTTCCGGAAAGCCGGCCGGTCTCACTCAAAACAAATCCTTCTTCATTGATCGTAATCGTTTTTCTATCGGACGTCGGATCATCACTCATGCCGCGATATTTCCCTTCAGGAAGTCCGGCATACTGGACATTATCGGAAACCATCATGAAACGACTATAATCTTTCACTTTGAAATAAATTCTGATCATTTCAAGACTCACATGCATTCCGTCACAAATCACTTCACAATCCACTTCCGGTCTTAAAAGGCAGGCTCCCAAAGTACCGATATCGCGGTGATGAAGTCCCGTCATGACATTTCCCAAATGGGTTGCCACGGTAATGCCGGCATCAATTCCCCGATTTGCTTCTTCATAATTCGCATTTGTATGATAAGCTCCTACCGTCACACCATTTTGGACAAAATATTGAATTGCTTCAAGAGCTCCCGGAACTTCCGGCGCAATATCCACAAGCCGGAGTTTCCCCTTTCCCGCTTCTACCATTTTTCTGGCAACATCCATATCGACAGCAGGATATCCGGTATTGACTCCCTTTTCTCCGACTCTGGCTCCCCATGGCCCCTCCGAGTGAATGCCTAAAATTCTTGTTCCGACAAGCGGCTGATCCGACATTTCTGCAAGCTTGGCAATGGTCATTACATTGGTTGTCGTCGGAAAGGCTCCGGTGACTCCCAAAGAAGCCAACCCTTTTAAATATCCTTCAATTTCAAAAGATTCTGCCACCTTTTTAACATCCATCAAATTATAACCCATGCATCCATGGTTATGCGTATCAATAATTCCCGGAATGATTCGATATCCTGTCCAATCCTGATCTGCCTTGATTTGTGATTTATCATCATAGAAGGCTTTGAATTTCCCATCTTCAATTTCAAGGAATCCTTTTTTCATCCCATCTTCCATGTATATACGGTCGCAATAAAGAATCATATTCATTCCTCTCTTTCTTGTGTATTCAAATTTTATTTCCCATTGATTGCTTGATTCAAACGCTCCAACGCTTCTTCCAATACCCATTTCGGGCAAGCAATGTTCAATCTTTCAAATCCGCTTCCGCTCTTTAAGAATGTATATCCCTGATTGGTGAACCAATAAGCCTTGCTTTGCAAGAAGGTTTCAAGTTCTTCATCATTCATCTTCAAAGCTCTGAAATCAATCCACATCAAATAAGTTCCTTCACATTCAACCGGTTTCAGCATCGGAAGGTTTTCCTTTAAATACTTCTCAACAAACTGTTTATTTTCATAGACTACCTGAATCAATTCTTCAAGCCAGTCTTCACACTCGGCATATCCGATCCGGCAAGCTTCATAAGATAAAAGTCCCAGCGATGTCACATGCCATTTTTCAGCAAGACTCTTCACTTTTTCAAATCTTTCCTCATTTGGAATCATGATATTTGAAACTTTCATTCCCGCAACATTGAATGTTTTAGAAACAGAAGTACAGATCATGCAGTTATCTTCGATTTCTTTAGATAAAGTCGGAAAACAGGTATGCGTATATCCCGGCATGATCAGATCATGATGGATCTCATCTGCAACAACAAAGACATGATGCTCTAAACAGATCTGAGCAATTCTTTGAAGCTCTTCTCTTCTCCAGACTCGACCGGTCGGATTATGCGGCGAACACAAAATGAACATCGTTGTCTTCGGATCTTTCGCCTTTGCTTCGAAATCCTCAAAATCAATCTCATAATGTCCCTCTTTCAAGACTAATTCATTCACGATCAACTTGCGCTGACATGCTTCGACCGTATGATAGAAAGGCGGATAAGAGGGAGCCATGATCAACACATTTTCATCCGGCTCCGTAAAACTTTCAATTGCCAGATTGATTGCACATACAACACCCGGTGTTGTCAAAATGCGATGACGGTCCACTTCATATCCATGATGGCTTTTCATCCAATTACAGATCGCATCATAATAAGCCTCGGAAGGATGAACATATCCCAAGACACTGTCACTCAGATATTCTCTCAATCCTTCTGTGATCTTGGATGGACTTTTAAATTCCATATCGGCAACAGAAAAAGGAACGATTCCCTTTGGCAGATTCTTTCCTTTTTTGAACATGCCATCCCATTTCGAAGAACTCAATGTGCTTCGATCCACTAATGTAGTAAAATCATATTTCATAAAAATACCTCGCTTAATTAAATTTATTATCGCATTTTCCGAATTAAAAGAAAAGGTCCATCTATTAATTTTTAATCGTTTCCAAAGCAGTTATTTTTAATTCATCACATTTGAATGAAACCAATGTCCTGTTTATTATTCAAAAATGATGAGACATAAAAAACACCCGGTTCCTTATTCTTCAAATACCGGGTGCCTATTCTTTTTATCATTTCTTATCAATCCACCTGATCCGTCATCCGTATTTCCCGGATCTTCACAGACCCGTTTTCTGGCTCAGCATAATAGATCATCGGTTCGTGATTTTCATCGGCTGCAACAAAGGCAAACGGACAATTTGTCCCTATTCCCCACTTGCCTTCTTTATTCATGCAGATAGCGGAGATGGAATGTGCTTTGCCGTTACGCTTTATCAGTTTTTTATCCAATTCAAAAACGGCTTTTTCCGCCGCTTGCTGCGGGGAAAGTCCCTCCTTTATTAAACGAACGATTTCATAACTGAGACATCCTTTCATGATATCTTCTCCAACACCTGTTGCAGTTGCAGCACCGATCTCATCGTCGGCATAAAATCCGGATCCGATGATCGGACTATCTCCGACACGACCATCTTTCTTCATAAACAATCCGGATGTTGAAGTAGCAGATACCAAATGGCCTTGCTTATCAAGGCAGATGACTCCGACTGTATCATGATCATTATAAGAATGAAGATTCTGATCTACCGCTTTTTTCCTTTGCTCATAGGCAGATCGAGAACCTGACGTCGAGAGATCGATCCTCTTCATTCCCAATCGGATAGCCTCTTTCTGTGCTCCGTTTCCGACCAGCAGACAATTGAATTCATTTTCCGATAATTTCTGAGCCAGTTCAATCGGCGAAGCAATATTCTCAATTCCACCGACAGCCCCGAATCTCAATGTCTCTCCATCCATAAAAGCACCGTCCAGCTGAACGAT
>CAZUVT010000090.1:0-8596 GCA_964623925.1 uncultured Erysipelotrichaceae bacterium | reverse complement strand
GTTACCCGACCTATACCCTTAGCAGGGGCACCTCTTCAGCCTCTTGAGTACTGCTTCACTTATCGAAGCGCTCCTTACCAATTGCGCTTACATATATTAACATACTCTTTGTGAATTCGCAATACTTTTTTTGAAAAAATCAAAAAATCTTTGGTGTTGATCTTGACACAGATCAAGTAGAAAAAAGGCATGAGTTCCGGTAGTCGGAATCGATGCCTTTATAAGCCTAAACTTACTTTCAATGCCTGATCAATTTCGGATAAAAGTGTATTGTCAAGGGTACAGATCCATTGGCCTAATCTTTTTTTATCGATCGTACGGATCTGTTCCAACAGCACCATGGATGTTTTTTGAAGAAAATCTGTAGAGAGAATCACATGTGTCGGCAGCGGAGGCTTTGTCATTCGAGTAGAGACCGGTGCAACGATCAAAGTATTAGAATAGCGATTTCCTTTGTCGTTTTGAATGACAACTACCGGACGAAATCCGCCTTGTTCGCTACCGCAGGTTCCATGCAGGTCGGCATAGTAGATATCACCGCGTTTGATCATGTTATTTCATGACTGAAACTTGCATGCTTTCAACGACCTGCAGCATTTCTGATGCGGAAAGATCGTTGGAATAAACTGTATACTCGACCTGATTGCTTAAAACTGTCAGTTTATTATCCTGAACATATCCGATGATCCCCAAATTTTCAACTAATTGTCCATTCACATCGACGATTTTGAATTGATCGCTTGCATGTTTTTCTGTTTGAACGATCGTAAATTCTTTTTCTCCCGAAAATTCCATGACATGCTGAGTTTCACCATTGATCGTGGCAACCGAGGTTGATACGAGCTTGCTGTCAAAGACACTCATAGGATAAAGAGGGAGTTCGACAACAGAGGAATAAACCGGTTCGATCGATGCAACATTGGTAGTTGGAGTAGCAAATGTATCCTCAGCCAAGTCGGCATTGTACTCAATAGAATCAAAATTCATCTGCATAACGATATTCTGATCTTTATCATAGGCTGTAAGATGCATAGGTTCTGCTTCTTTGTTGAACTTGACTTCTTGAGACACGATATTGGTTGTGGAAGGATAATTGGTCGTTGCCTTAAGCAGATACCCATCTGATTCTTTGATGCATTCATATTCACTATCTACCAGTGCATAGAGTGATTGCAAAAGATATGGCTTGGGACTATTCATCGGCCATTCTCCCTGAAATTTGAAGACTTGATTTAAAGACGGAGTGATAACATACACACCCTCATCGTTTTTTAAGATGATTTGCTGCTGATTCAAAGACTTGTCTAACAGACTGACACGGAAATATTCTTTTTCACCATCTTTTTTCCAGCTGGTTGTTACAGCGTAGCTTTTTACATCTTCACCGCTTGTGATTTCCATCGTTCCTTGAAGCTCATAACTTTCCATTCCACTTCTGATTTTGTTGACTTTTTTTTCGAATGATGCCGGTTTAAGTACTAAGAATAATGCCAGTACGATCAAAAGCACTCCGGCTGTGATCGCTATTTTCTTTTTCATGAATCCACCTTCCCTTTTCACCATCAAGATATGTGATTTCCTCCTCTTTTATGCATAATCAAGACTAAAAAAAATAGATTATTATTGGGTGATATGATGAAAAAAGTCAGAAAAGCATGTTTGATAGTATCGACTCTTGCTTGCTTAAATTATGGAATGGTGGCAATATTCAAAATCGATCTTTTAAAAAAGACATTTACCAATGATCCTTCTTTAAGAGCTGTTTTATATTGTTTCATTGCAATCTGCGGAATGATCGATCTTCTTTATTTGGGAGAAGAAAATGACTGATAAGAGATAAAAAAGTTGGCCGAAACCAACTTTTTTACAATTATTAATTTAAGAAAGGGAGAGTGTGATATTTCTACCACGATGATAGTATAGTAAATTTCCATGGAAGAATTATCAAAAAAATATGTTAAATTATGTGATTGATCTGTAAAGAAAGATGGTGAATTTATATGGTCAAAGAGATTTTACGATGATATAATAAATTTAACTAAAAGGAGATTCGCTTATGGGAATTACAGATGTCAATGCAAAGGTAATAGAAAAATATCTTGGTAAAAATGTCAAAGTATCTTATGAAACATTAGGGACAAAGGTACAATTCAGATTGGAAAATTTTGATTTTGATTATTCTATAAGTGAAAATGAATTATTTATTGTCAATAAAGGTATCTTTAAATTTGAAAAAAAGTATCCTGTTGAAATAAACAGGGAACGGGATTTAAAAGAAATGATTGAAGATGTATCCAAGATCTTATCCAAATATGCCTTGGATCTTACGATTTCTCTGGTTGAAAAAAAGGAACCGATTCATTCGCGATTTTCTTTTGATAAGTACAGCTGGTATGATTTTGAATCCGATGCGAAACAGCTGATTGCCACGATCTTATAACAAGCCTGTCATTTGATTTGACAGGTTTTTTATTGATTTGTCTCGAATGTTGAGAAAAAGAAAGATTTAATTGGGATTCCTGATTTATTTTCGTATTTAATTAATGAGGAGGAATAATATGAACTTAAATCAGATCATAAAAAGAATGAATTTTTTGATTCATCATTACGACAGAAGCGATGTTACCGATTGGATCATCTTAAGGCATGAATTGCAGCAATGGGAAAAAGATCAAACCGATTATTGTCAGCAGACCCGTTGTCTCGAAGTTGAAATAGAAAAATTTAAACGAGAGATTTTCGAGATGCTTTTATTGTATGATCCGCAACTGATTATTAAAGAACTGCAGATTGACAGCAGTGATTTCATCAGAAAGAAAAAAGAAGATAGCTGGGAAAAAAGCGAAATTGAAAAAATCGTGATGGAGCTGGCTCATGAATAGGGTCCTGGCAATCTATCAAAGTCCAAAAGAACCGCAGGATAAGCTGCAAGACATGTGTTTATTGATTAAGATCATTGCCGAAAACTATGGGAATTTTTATTGGGATGAAGAAAAATTAAAGTTTTATTATTATGATCAGGAAAGCATTCATATGCAGAAGATCATGAATCGTTCTTCATCAGGAATCATTATCGTTCAGGAGAAAAGTGCTCACTATGTTGATCCGGTGGTCTCCGCTTTGGAAAAAGAATACCTGGATAAAAGAATCATTCAAAGTGCTTTGTATAAAATCAATCTTTTGCCGAATGACTTGAAAAAAATATTTGTGCTGCGTTATCTTTTTAAAGAATCAGTCGAGAAAATAAAAGAGAAATTGAGAATCTCAAATAAACGATATTATCAGCTTCTCAATTCGGCAAAAGAGGCCATGATTGAAATGTGGGGATTTGATTTGAAAGAATAAAAAAACATATCCGATGCTACCGGTGAGGATAGAATCGAATATGTTTTATTTTAATTCAGATGTGCAATGCGGACAGCGTGATGCATCGATGGCGATTTCGCTTTTGCAGTAAGGGCAGATCTTCGTTGTCGTTGTCGGTGCCGGCTCTTCTTTTTTTGCCGGTTTTGATAATTTGTTGAGAATCTTTACCAAAGTAAAGATAACAAATGCCATAATGATAAAATTGATAACGGCAGTGATGAAGGCGCCATAACATAGATCGACACCGTTGATCGTAACGCTGAGACTGCTGAAGTCGGCTTTTGCGAAAGATCCGATTAAAGGGGAAACGATATCATTGACTAAAGAATTGATAATGCTTTGAAAAGCTCCGCCGATAATGACTCCTACAGCAAGATCCATGACATTGCCGCGCAGTGCAAAAGTTTTGAATTCTTCAAAAAATTTTTTCATAATAACTCTCCTTGAGGATTATTTTAACTTAACAGGCATAAAATTTCAATTAGAAGAAGGTGCTTAAAAAGGATTTGACAATATCCAGTCCGCCAATCAGCGTTCCGAGAGTGCTGAACAGGTTAGCTGCAATGACAATGAGCAGGATATGGGTTACTTTATTTTTGAAAAAACCTTTGATGGATGTGACATCTTCAGCTATATTTTCAAAATCAGCGACTTTTGGCTTTCGAATCCAGGCTTCTATCATGCCGGCAAACCATCCGG
Source organism: uncultured Erysipelotrichaceae bacterium (assembly GCA_964623925.1). Taxonomy (GTDB): domain Bacteria; phylum Bacillota_I; class Bacilli_A; order Erysipelotrichales; family Erysipelotrichaceae; genus CATJXY01. Next base: position 4,531 of record CAZUVT010000090.1, on the reverse strand, counting down.
CAGCTAAAAGCGGACTTAAAGATGTGATCGGCGCCATGATAAATGCGGCAAGGACAGAAAGGATATGACCTCTGACAAGAAGGGTTCCCAATGCGGAAAGGGTACCGTTCCACAAGATCCAGGATTTGATCTGAGAAAGACCGGCTTGTGTATCTAAAGAGAAGGTCGAGATGACCAACAGGATCAAAAGCAAAGGGATGATCCATTTTTTCAATTTATCAAAAAAGGTTAAATCCGGAACAGATTCCAGTTCATTGATATCTTGGTTTTTGAAGATTTCTTTGCTTACACCGGGAATATGAGCGGCGCCGAGAATGGCAACCACCTTTTTGCCGGGAGCATTTTTAATTTTATAAGCCAGGACCTGATCTCTTTCATGGACGAGTACCTCAGCAATAATCGGAAATTCTTTTGAAATTTCACTTAGCGCTGCTTCCAGAGTTTCAGACTGCTTTAACTTCTCCAAATCTTCTTCACTGATTTCTTCATTATCGAAAATGGCACTGATCAAAAGCGTGATCAGCTTACATTTCTGTAAAAAAGAATGTTTTCTCCAGATGCGGGTAAAAGTTGTCTGGATCTTTCTGTCTACCAAAGCGATTTCAGCATTGATTTCCTTAGCGCTTTCAATGCCTTGGAGCATTTCCTGTCCTGTGGAAACTTCCATTTTTGCGGCCATTTTTCTTTGATAGGAACTCAAAATGATGTTGGCAAGCAGATATCCGGAACGATTTGATTTAATGACTTGAATGATATCTGTATTTTTCCATTGATTTGGATGAAGCAATGTTTCATAGCGATCTTCGTCCAGCTCGATGCAGACGCAATCAGGCCGATAATACTCAATGCATTCTTTTACTTCCGCTGCGGAAATTTTTGAAACATGAGCCGTACCTACAAATATGATTTCTTTATCTTCAAGCTGTAAAGTTACGGGATTACTCATAAATACCTCTTTCTTAACTTTATCAATTATAACACAGTTTAAATTAAATCAAAATAGATGTATAACAATCGCATTGCCGTCAAAACTTGAAGAGGAGGCAGTCTATGAAACTATTGAGAATTGTGGGACAGCTTTTTTTGATCTGTTGCTGGTGCCTGATTATTACGATCGGGGTTATCTTGATTCAAAGCCGATTTGCGGATGAATCGGATGAAAAGTCAATTATTCGATCTAAAGAAACAGAAGGTCGGCAGATGATTATTTCCATAGAGCAGTTAAAGAAAAAATATCAAGATGAGATTGATGAATATATTGATAATTTAAAAATAGAAGTGTTGGATGGATCTTCACTTCAAGTCAGTTTTGTGCTGAAAGAGGAAAAGGATCCGAGCCAAAAGATTCCGATGCTGAAAAAAATATCCACGCTTGTGGATTCAGCAAAAGGAAGAGAAATCAGTTTTCAGATCCGTTTAAGTATTGAGAATGAGGAAACTTTGGGTGTATGGATCCATGATTGTAAAATCGATTCCTTTTCCATTCCTGATTTTCTGATCGATCCCTTGAATCAAATGATCGATTCCCATCTGGCAGAAATCTTTCAACAGTCTGATCAGATCCGTCTTGAGGCATTTTACCTTGTTGACGATCAGATCGTCTTAGTGGGAGAGTGGCCAAAAGAGGCGCAAAAAGTGTGGGCAAAAGAGTAAAAAACAGCGAAGGTTGTGTGAAAAAATCAAGGTTAGTGGTGGCACAAAAAAATCATTATGATATAATAAATAGAAGTTAGGAGGTTTAATGATGCCCAACACGACTACTTTATCAGGGATAATATCTTTTTCGCGCATGGCAGTAGATATTCTGATCATGACGCTCATTTTATACTATGCATTAAAAATTGTTCGAAATAATTCCAGAACAATGCAGATATTCAAGGGAATCGTTACCATCATTTTTGTAAAAGGAATTGCGGATTTCTTTGGCTTTAAAACAGTGAGTTGGATTGCCGACAGCATCGTTAACTGGGGATTTCTGGCAGTAATCATTATTTTCCAGCCAGAGATTCGCGGAATTTTGGAGAAACTTGGAAAGTCCAGTGTTTTCTCTAAGATCTCGACTTTGTCAGGGAATGAGCGCGAAGCATTGGTAGATGAATTAGTCAAAGCTACCATGATCTTGTCCAAAGATCAAACCGGTGCTTTGATCTGTCTTGAACATGGACAATCGATGAATGATTACATTAAAACGGGTACACAGATGAATTCGGTAGTGACAGCTGAACTGTTAACTGCAATTTTTGTTACGAGTACTCCGCTTCATGACGGTGCAGTCATTATTCAGGGAGATCGGCTTGCGTGTGCATCCGCTTATTTCCCGCCGACAAATTTGGAACTGCCGTCTCGTTATGGAGCAAGACACCGTGCTGCAATCGGAATCAGTGAGATTACGGATTCCATTACGATCGTTGTTTCGGAGGAAACCGGAAATATTTCGATTGCAGAAGCCGGAAAATTGATGCAGGTCGATACAAGACAGCTTCGTGACTATCTTCTTCGAGTAGTATGCGATGAAGAAATAGAAGTAAAAGGCAAGGGAAAAGGCAAGAGAAATCCGCTTTCTTCCGGTCAGCCTAAGATCGTCATCGAAAAAGAGAAAGCGACTCCTGTTGAAACAGCGAAAAAGAAGAGTTTCATCAGCAAGATCGCAATCAAGAAGCAGCATGTTGATTCTGAGCAAGAACCTTCTAAAGAGATATTGAAAGATGAGATCATCAAAGAAATACCGGCTGAAGAAAAGGTTCAAGAGGTTGTAAGAGATAACGAAGTAGTAGCTGAGGAGATTCAGGAAATCATGAATGCGGAAGAAACAGCCAGAGATCTTGAACAGGTCGAAGAGACTGTTGTAAACGGATCTTCGGCAGAATTGTCAGAAACAGAAACGCAAAATGAAAAGTCTGTTGAAATCAATATCGAAGTTCCGTTCAAGGAAATCGAGAAACCATTGGAAACCGAAGAAAATATCAAAGAAGATAAATCGATGATCTTCAGCATTTTCAAAAAGAAAGAAGAACAGCGCACGGAAAGTTCAGAAGATATTTTATCCATGCTGGAAAATAGTGCTACAAAGGATATCAAGCTTCCAAAGAACAAGAAGAAAGAGAATTCACATAGCGAAGTATTTAATCAGTTATCGAAAAATGAAGAGGTAGAGCACGATTATCAGGCAGAAGCAATGGAACAGGCGAGAAAAGCAGCTCAGCAAAAGAAGGATGAACTGAATAAGACTGTAGAGATCAAAGTATTGAAGGAACAGATCAATACATCCAAGCTGCAGGAAAACAAGATGAAAGTTGTTCCGCATACAGATATTGCTTCCGAAGAATTCAGTGTTCAGTTCTTAAATGATTTGCGTCAAGGAAAACGTCTGAATGTCCCTGATAAAAAGAAAAAAACAGAAGGGGGTGAAGACTGATGGCAAAAATAAACAATAAAGAAAAAGATTCCGGCAGAAAGCTGGAACTTGCTAAGCAGATAACCCGCCAAAGAAAGCGTATGGAAAATACATACAATCGTTTTGAAACGGTTGTATTAAGAGTTTTCAGATGGGTGAGTTCTTGGTTTGATCGAGTTTTATTCAATCCGAAATACGGAAAGATCGTGGCTTTGGTTTTAGCTTGCCTGCTTTATACAATGATCAATCTGACCGATAGAGAATCCAATACTACGACTATGAGCATGTCTCAGCAGATCGATAATATTCCGATTTCGATCAATTACAATTCGGAGAATTATGAGATCGAGGTCGATTATACGACAGTCAAGGCCCAGATCAGCGGTGCGGCAGCAGATATTTTATCTGTCGTCAGTGCCAAGAACTATAGCGTCAGTGCCGACTTGACCGGATTGACAGAAGGAACGCATACGGTTACTTTGACCAAGAATTTCTCCAATCGTGTAACTGCTTATGTTGAGCCGTCACGTATTTCTGTTACGATCAAAAGGAAAAGTACGCAGCAGTTTGATGTGACATATGATTACATCAATCAGGTTAAAATGGATGATATCTACATTCTGGATAAGCCGACTTTTGATGTGACAAGGGTCAGCATTCGTACGACTCGCGAAAAGCTGGAGAGCATTGCGATGGTTAAAGCTTTGATCGATGTCAGCGGGGTTACGGAGAATTTTGAACAGGACGCGATCTTAGTTGCGTATGATCAGGCCGGGAATAAGGTCGATTGCGATATCATCCCGAATATGATCAAAGCCAGTGTTGCCGTGTCTTCGCCAAACAAGAATGTCCCGGTTGTCTTTGAATTAAATGGTGCGATGCCGGAAGGTAAGGCGATCTCAGAAGTTGCAGCTGATCAGGAAGTCGTTAAGATTTACGGCACAGACGCTGTGTTGTCCAGAATTGATTCAGTTGCCTGTGTTATTGATACGCAGTCTTTGACATCTGAATCATCCAGACAGGTATGTCAGCTGACGATTCCAAGCGGAGTCAAATCGCCGAGTGTTACCAAGGTAAATATGGAAATCAAAGTGGTGGATGCCGAGTCGCGTACGATCGAGGGAGTCAATTTGCGAT
>CAZUVT010000089.1:0-8670 GCA_964623925.1 uncultured Erysipelotrichaceae bacterium | reverse complement strand
TAGCGGACAAAACAGAGACGGATCAGGCATTGATTTCCCTGTTTCCCATTTTGAGATCGTTTTATTAGAAATGCCTAATTTTTCTGCCAGCTGTTCCTGAGTCAAATTTTTTTCTTTTCTTTTTTGCGATATAAATCTTCCTGTAATTAATTGGTTCATCCGTCTTGCCTCCATTTATTTACAAATTTACATTAAAATGATATATTTTTCTATACAAAGATAACACCCCTTATTGGGAGAATCCAGGTGGAATTGATGCTAATTCAAATATTTCAGAAAAACGGAAATAAAAAATAAGGATAAAGGAGACGAGTTTTATGGGATTTATGTACTCATACAAGAGATTGGATAATTTATGTAAAGATCTGAATGGAATCGGTGTCACAGGTTATATTGAATCCATGGAACAAACCCCAAAAGGCGCAAATCGGATTTTGGGCTGGAAAGATGATTATTATAAATTAAAACATTATCGTTATATACGAAATAAAATCGCACATGACAACAATGCTGATGAAGAGAATATGTGTACAGAAGAAGATGAACTCTGGATTCAGAATTTTTATCAACGTATTCTGACTCAACAAGATCCACTTTCTCTCTATCACAAAGCCACTCATACTGAACCTAAAGCAACGATAAACAAAAATCCTCAAATTTATCAGGAACAGATTTATTCCCTTGACAATTTAAAAAAAGTTAAAGAGGAATCTGTCAATCATAGTGCAATCGTACTATTAATGATTGCTTTTGTTACCATTATTATCGTTGTATTAATTTTTAACCAACTTATTTAACTCCTGCATTAATATGATTTTCAAAATAAATAAGCCTAAAATACTTCCTTAATCTAATTACTGGATTAAGGATTTTTTAGAAAAACTAACTATTTTCTCAAAAAAAAACAGTCACCAGACTGCTTCTTGATAATATGGCGGAGTGGGTGGGATTCGAACCCACGTGCCCTTTCAGACTACCTGATTTCGAATCAGGCTCGTTATAACCACTTCGATACCACTCCAAATCTGATACCCTATAAGGATATCACAGAATTCAAAAAAACCCAAGAAAATATCAAATTCATTATAAAAACATAACTATACACACCAAACATTTCATGTCATTGGTTATGTTTTTCGCAAAAAGAAAACCTCAATCTAAATGAGAATTTTAAATTGAGGTTCTTATAAATTTTAAATAAACCGAAGTTTATCGAGCTGCAACAACTTTTCCGGCTTTTCTTCCCCAGTGGATAGCTCCTAAAAGTGCTGTTCCGCTTCCCGGGTAGTATGATCCAAGCCATCCTGCTGAAGCCATACCGGCTGCGTAAAGTCCTGGAATTGCATTGCCGTTTACATCGATGACTTCGCAATCCAAGTTAATCAGAACTCCGCCAATTGCACCAAGGTTCATGAAACCTTCTTCAAATGCATAATATGGTCCTTCGATGACAGCCAATCCGGTTGCACGATCAAACTGAAGATCTGCTCCGCTTTCTGTGATGTCATTGTTCCACTGCTGTAAAGTTCTTTCAAGGTTTGCCGCATTAACATCGATCTGAGCAGCCAACTCTGCCATTGTTGCTCCCTTGAATGCTGTTCCGGCTTCTACCATACCATCCAAAGTTTCCTGAGTGAATCTTTCATTTGGTCCGCAAACAGTATAACATGCATGGTTTGTCTTAACCATTTCACGCCACAATTCTCTCGATGTCAAAGCATAAGTTGTATCTTCGCACATAAAGCGGCGACCATACTTATTGACAAAGAAACCTGGAATCATTGGAGTCTGACGATTGATACCGGCACTTGTTTTACCTGTCAAATCGATAACTCCGCCAAAGTTAGTAAGCTGTGCACCTACTTCTGCAGCCATACGGATACCATCACCGGTATTAGTCGGTGCAGCAGCACAGATTGAATTTGCATTATCATAATACTGATTTGGATTCAATGCTCTACACATTTCCTGGTTATGGTCGATACTTGATGTAGCGATGATGACACCTTTGTTTCCTTTTACTTTGATTGTCTTATCGCCCTGTTTTGCTTCAACACCCACTACTTTGCCATCTTCAACGATCAGCTTTGTAGCTTCTGTTTCATAAACAAATTCAACTCCGCTGGCTTCAGCTGCATCATGAACGGCTGTAAACATACCGGATGCACCAACACTTGTACCATGAATACGATCAGCATACAAGTTTTCATCTGCCATCGGTACATGTGCAGAACCTGTAACATTTGTAAATTCCAAACCTAAGCTTTCAAGCCATTCGATATGAGAAGCAGAATTTGTGGTCATATCTTTTACAAGATCTTCATGAAGCATTCCTTCACCTTCCTGAAGGTAATACTGAGCATGCTTTTCTCCATTATCATCCTGATAAGCAGTCAAAGCTTTCTGAGTAGCTGTTCCTGATGCCTGGATGATTCCGCCTGAACGGATCGATGTTCCTCCATAGATTGCTGATTTCTCTAAAATCACAGCTTTTGCACCGGCCTGTGTTGCTTCATATCCGGCACACATTCCGGCTCCGCCTGCTCCGATAATAAGAACATCTGTTTCCATGTCCCAGTTAATGGACTCTTTTTTCTCTCCCTCAGCACTTGAATTTTCGTTAGCACAAGCAGCCAATACTGATCCGGCAGTAACTAAAGCCGCAGAAGCTGCTGCACTTTTGATGAAATCTCTTCTTGATAATTTCTTCAACTTATTTTCCTCCTTTAATTCTTGTCTAAGAATTCACAATAAGTATAAACTGTTGAATTATTCATCAGTCAAGCGTTTCCGGTTCAATTTGCAAAAAAAGATCATAACTTATTTCTTTCATACTGTAATTGCTGACAAAGAAATAGATTGTAAAGCTTTCTTTCAGTTTTATTCCTTTGTTATTAAAATCTGAATAAATGTTCCGGATCTTTTCTTCCAACTCTTCCATCGCATTCTCTCCGCTTACCAAAAGAGAACACAGGATCTTCTTTTTCGGCGGATAATACACAGCATCTTTCGGAATATTCAAATCAAATTCCCGGATCCAATCCTCTTTCAATGCCAAACCCGAATTCAAACTTGGATTGGCTAATAGATCTTTCGTTTCACTGAATCGAACTTCGAACTCACTGATCGGAGTCATTTTATACAGTTCTTTTAACATAGGATCTTTAATTTGATGTCTTGATATAAAGTAATACCCTTCCGTTTCCAAATAAATCGATTGATCACGAAAGGTCCTATAAAACTCAATTGTATTCATTAAATGCTCCAGGATCTTCTTTTTCATTTTTGCAATTTGAATTTCTTTATCCAATTCATCCAACTGAGCTTGACAGTATTTCAGTTTTTCTTCATGATCTGCTTCCTGAATCAGCTTCTTGATCGTTTTAGCATTAAATCCAAGACCGTGGTAATATCGAATATGAGATAAAGCCATAACATCTTTAAAAGAATAAGAATGATATTGATTATCTAATACTTTCGGATCCAATAAGCCCGTTCTGACATAATGATTCAGACTGGTCCTGTCTATTTCAAATATTTTCGACAATTCCCCTGTTTTAAACATAAGCGCTTACTCCTGATATTATCTCTATTTCGATTATACCAAGATTTTCATTGGTTTAAAAGTTTTAAACATCATTATGTGAATTTTTTATTATTAGGTACTGTATTTTCAACAATAAAAAGCTCCTGATTCTTAAATCGAACAGATCAGAAGCCTTTTTTATCTTATAATGCTTTATTTTTCCACTTTCCTCTTTTATAAAAAACATACGTTAACAATGCGCCCAGCAGCCAAGATGCAACCAGCGATATCGGGATGCATTCCCATCTGCCATTTGGAAGTTCTGAGCTTTTTGTCATAAAAGATACGATATAAGCAAGTGGCACACGAATAATGACTGTAGTGATAATTGAGATCCACATCGGTGTCATCGTATCGCCGGCTCCTCTCATCACTCCGGATAGGCTTTGGGTCACAGCCATGGCAATATAACCGACGGCAATGATCTTCATCATATTCATACTCAGATATACCAAAGAAGCCGTATCGGTAAACGCAAACATCAGGATATGACCGAATATGAGGATGATGGCAGTAATAATGGTCGCAAAGAATACTGCGATCCACGTTCCCTGTTTGCTTCCCGTTTCGACACGTTCATATTTCCCGGCACCGACATTTTGACCGGCGAAGGTTGTCATGGCAGTTCCGAAACTGAAATTCGGCATCATCGCAAATTCATCAACACGCATGACAATGACATTGGCAGCGATTACCATTTCTCCAAAGCTGTTCGTCAAAGACTGGACTAAAATCATTGCCATTGAGAAGATTGCCTGAGTCAGTCCGGAAGGAAGGCCAAGGCGGATAATCGTGTTGCTGATGGAACCTGTCAATTTAAGATAACTTATTTTCGCATCAAAAACTTCATTCATTCTCGCAATCTTGATCATGCATAAAATAGAAGAGATCGATTGGGCAATAACAGTTGCCAACGCAACACCGGCTACTCCCATATTCAAGTTTGCAACAAAGTAAACATCCAAAACAATATTGATGACGGTCGCAATCAAAAGATAGATCAAGGCAGAAACTGAATCTCCAAGACCTCTTAAAATGCCGCTCAAGATATTATAATAGCCCAGTCCCGCTATTCCTACCAACAAGATAAACAGATAATCGTGACACCACTCAAAAATACTGGCAGGAGTATCTAAAAGACTCAGCAGTGGGCGAATAACAAAGAATGCCAGAATCATAATGAATAAAGATGCAATTGCCGTAAGCGTAATGCTGTTACCTATTGTCTTGGACAATTCCTCTCTTTGCTGAGCTCCATAATATTGAGATACCATGATTCCGACACCTGTTGAAATCCCTACAAACAAAACTAAAAGAAGATTGAAGATCGGACTGGCGCTTCCTACGGCAGCCAGTGCATTATCGCCAACATATTTCCCGACAACGATACTGTCGACGGTATTATAGAGCTGCTGAGCAACATTTCCGATCAACATCGGCATTGCAAACAACAGAATCTTTTTCCAAGGCTCTCCTTGCGTCATATCGGATGGAGCCAACATTTTCTTCAAACTGATCATCTGTTCTTTTCCCTCTTTCTACCCCTTTTTTCCAAGTCTAATCCAAAATAATGATAAACGATATCAATATCATTATTTTCTCTAATCAACATGTTTATTGCTTTTTGCACTGATTTCTTCAGCAACAATCTTAATGATTGCAGTTTTATTTATACTTCGGATGATTGCTTCTTCAACCTGCCCCCTATTTTCTGAAGCATATCGTTCGCAAATAAGATGGAGTGCGTCGATCTTTTCCTGTTGATCTTCTACCAAACAAATTCTTCCTCGAAATATCCCGGAAGCATATTCAGTTGAAAATTCAAAAGGCTTTGGCACGACTCGGCTAACTGCACAACAGCACACTCTTTCTTGCAACGGAATCAAATCAATTTTCTTTCCTTCCATTGCACAATGAATATAAATATTCTGACCCCGATGAACAGCCGAAACAGGTATACTGTACGCATCTTTATTTTCATCAACAAGCGATAAAACGGCATAATCGCATTCTTCTAACACTTTCCATGCAAAGTCCTCATTCATTTCGCGATCTTTTCTTCTCATCAGGCCACTCTCTTTCCATCATTTAAATTCACTGCTCTCCATTATATCACAGCTCCTTTTTAATAAATATAAAAATAATTCAAAAATTTTTCTTGATTATTTTATCAAATAAAACATCCTGAAGATTGTTTCCTCAGGATGTTGATTTAATTGGCTGTTGCAGTAAAGCGGCCGATGAATTTTTGAAGCTGTTCTGTCTTCGGTGAAGAGAACATCTGTTTTGGATCTCCTTCTTCTACAATGACGCCGTTTTCCATGAAAACGACTCGGGAACTGACATCTCTTGCAAAGGCCATTTCATGAGTGACGACCACCATGGTCATACCTTCATCTGCAAGTTTTTTCATGACATCCAGCACTTCCTGTACCGTGACCGGATCTAAAGCAGATGTCGGTTCATCGAATAACAGAACCTGACAATCCATGCATAGCGCCCGGGCAATGGCGACTCGCTGTTTCTGTCCGCCTGAAAGTTGTGTTGACGGCTTATCGGCAAAGGCATCCATCCCGACTTTCTTTAAATTAGCGTGTGCAATTTGAAGTGCTTCTTCCTTGCTTCTTTTCAATACTTTCAGCTGGGCAATCATGCAGTTTTCAATTACAGACATGTTGTTGAACAAATTGAATGATTGAAAGACCATGCCGACTTCTCTTCGATGCTGATTGATATCTCCGTCCAGCACATTTTTCCCATTAACCAGAATTTCACCGCTATCCGGCATCTCCAGTAGATTGATGCAGCGAAGCATGGTACTTTTTCCTGAGCCACTGCTTCCGATAACACTGACCACTTCCCCTTTTGCTACAGTGAAGTTAATATCTTCCAATACATCTAATTTACCAAAACTTTTCGCAAGATGTTTGATTTCAATAACATTTTCCATCTTATTTATTCTCCAGATTTTCTACAACTGTCGAACTGGCAAAATAATTCGATTCAGTGTGATTGATTCTTTTTTCTAATTTCTTCATAATGAAGGCTGCCAAACTGGTCAAGATCAAGTAGATCACAGCTGCAATCATATATGCCGGTACTGTTTTATATGTCGATCCGGCGATCGTCTTAGATTGATAAAACAATTCTGTAATCATGATCGTACTCAAGGTACAACAGTCTTTGATATTAACAATCAATTCGTTTCCGATTGAAGGGAATGAATTGCGGATTGCCTGAGGCAGAATGACATAGCGCATCGTCTGCCAGCCGCTCATTCCGATACTTCTCGCCGCTTCTTCCTGTCCTACATCAATGGACTGTATTCCGGAACGAATGATTTCAGCCATATAAGCTCCGGTATTGATTGAAATAACAACTAATCCGGCAATAAAGCAATCCCAGTGCAAACCGAAATCATAAACTCCAAAGTAAATGATCATCGCCTGGACCATCATCGGTGTTCCTCTGAATATCGTAATATAAATATTGAGGATTGCATTGACAATGCTTTTTATAATTTTTGTTGTCTGAAGTTCTCCCGGTTCATGCTTCATACAAATAGCACGAAGGGCACCGACTACAAGTCCAATTAATAATCCGGCAATCGTTCCGACAATTCCCAAAATCAAAGTCTTGTAGATTCCCATCAACAAAAGACTTTTGTATTTTGTTGCCAGAGAAATCATGGTTTTTATTAAATTAATCATGATTATTCTTCATTTGCAGGCTGACGACTTGCTGCATCCTTCATCAACTGATCGCGCTCTTCCTGTGAGATTTCAGATAATGCTTTCTGAACATCATCAAATAATTCACTGTTCTTTTTGATACCGATAGAAACAGAAGTATCTGTTAAATCAACATCAAATCCATTACCCGGTACAAATTCGATCAATGTCAATGCATTACCATTTGCGGCTACATTTCCCTGACCTACCGGTGTCTCTGCTGTAACTCCATCCACAACACCGCTCAATAGCGCCTGTACTAAAAGCGGATAAGTTTCCATCGCTGTTTCATGTTTAACACCCGGGATCTGATCAATAACTGTATCATATAAAGTTCCCATCTGTCCGGCAATCTTTGCCCCGGAGAAATCAGACAGCTTTGTTGCATTCGCATAAGGAGAATCAGAACGGACAATGATCGTCATATCAGATTGGTAATAGTTATCAGTAAAGTCGATTTCCTGTCTTCTTTCCGGTGTATCTGTCATTCCGGCAATAATCAAATCGATGATTCCGGAATTAATGCTTGTGGTCAAGGAATCCCATCCCATCTTAACAATCTCCAGATCCATATCCAAAGATTCTGCAATTCTCTTGGCAATCTGAACATCATATCCATCAGCATATCCGCCAGATGATAGCGGCACATTAAATTCATTGGCTTCCGGATCAGTCCAGTTAAACGGAGCATAGTCACATTCCATACCAACTCGCAATACTTTTCTTCCTTCACCTTCATTTTCTTTTTCATTTGATGCATTTTGCGAACATCCTGTCAACAACAATGCAAGGACACATAAACAAACTAATAATCTTTTCATTTTCTTTTCTTCCTTTCGTGTAAAAATAAAAGCCGTGCCATTACATAGCACGACGAATCATCATCTTGATATATAATAGCTCCTCTACTATCGTAGGAGTGTCATAGGTATTCCCTAAGACCCCAAGACCTTGCTTTGCCAAGCAATTCTTTCGGCGATGATTGCCTTTCATTCACTTCTCAGTCTGCCGACTCCATGAATTACTCATCTGCATCGCTACCTCTATCGGTTTTATTGTTTATTATAATAAACTGTGAATTCTTGTTTGTCAATAAGAATTTTCAAAATCAGATACAATATGTTCTTCTCATCAAAAAATCTGTTACAAAATATATTTCATAACAGATTTAAAGCGTTATATAAAATTCATTGCAATTCTTTAATGGCTTTCATGACTCCGGAATCAAACGAGGTTCATACTATTTTTACGCTTTCACTAGTATCTGCTTTCTTAACTCCTGAATCATATGAACCGATAATTCTACATACTTGCATATCATCTCATCACTGAACCCATCTGAAATCATTTTCG
>CAZUVT010000088.1:0-8699 GCA_964623925.1 uncultured Erysipelotrichaceae bacterium | reverse complement strand
ACAGCCTATGGGGATATCTCTCTACTCTGATATCTAACGAAAATGGGATCAATCAGATCATAAAAGCCGCCGATTATGATTCAATGATCAGGATCCTGAATGATCTGTATGCTCCTATTTTTCAAAACAAATAATGAATTCAGCGATTTTTAATTCACCGTTATATTTGTATAAAACTATCTTCGGATAGTTTTTTCATCAATAATTTCCAAATAATATTCATCTACAAATTTCATCTTTTATGTTATGATAAAGGTTGAAATTAGAAAGAGATGAAAATGTGAAAAAGAATTTAATAAATTTACTGATTATGATCGCCCTTCTTGTTTCATTTCTTCCAACCGTTCATGCTGAAGAACATGAAATTCAGGCAAAAGCTGCAATTCTGATCGATGCCGCAACAGGTCAGATCTTATATGAAAAAAATGCACATGATCAGCGTTATCCGGCCAGCATCACCAAGATCATGACGACCTATCTGGCTGTAGAATATGGGAAGATGGAAGATGTACTTACTGCCTCGCATGCGGCAATTGATGCTGTTCCCAGAAACACGACTCATATTGCCCTCAATTATGGTGAAAAGCTCAGTGTTCAGGATGCGCTATATGCTTCCATGCTCGTCAGCGCCAATGAGACATGCAATGTTTTAGCTGAATACATCAGTGGATCGATGGAAGCCTTTGCCGATTTAATGAATGAAACGGCAATCAAGGCAGGTGCCATCAATACCCATTTCAACAATGCCAACGGTCTGCCGGATGAAAATCACAAAACGACCGCCTACGACATGGCCATGATTACCCGCTATGCCATGAAGAATGAGCAATGGATGAGCCTTTTCGGCACAGAAATCTATGACATGAGTGCAACAAATATGAACAGTGAAAGGCGATTTGCGAATGGACATCAGATGCTTTTGTCCACTTCCGATAATTATTATGAATATGCCATCGGCGGCAAGATCGGATGGACAGGTGATGCTCAATATACGATGGTTACCGTTGCAAAAAAAGAAGATCTGACCTTGATCGCAGTGGTCATGGGATGCGAAACCGGCCAAGACCGCTATGATTCTACTCTCGCTCTGCTTGAATATGGATTCAGCTATTCAAAAGAAACATTCACATCTGACCAATTTGAGCCAACCGAAATTAAAATTGAAAACGACAGTCTTATCCCTTCTATTGCGACAGTTTCTCTTCAGGAAGATATTTCTCTTTTACTGGCACCCAATATGAAGATAGAAGATCTGACTTATGAGATCCTCACTGAAAATCAGGATGACGAACAAGCTTTTTCTGCCTCTTTAAACTTGAAATATCAGGATCAGATCTTGCGTACAGTTCCGCTTCATATTGAATTTACTCATAAAATAACCCAGCTCTTAGTATCCATAGGAATCCTTCTAGTCAAGCTTATCTCATTATGTCTGATCCTTCTTGTTCTTTTGATTATTACGGTCATTATCATTGGAAAGAAAAAAGGACTAAAGATGAGAAAATTCTTTTAAACAGCTATTTTAGTAGACAAATAGATTTGAATATGCTAAAATCCTCTCGGAAAGAAGATGAGAAGATGTACAATTAATTTCACTTTCGATGAGACAGAATAAAAATAAGATCTGCATGAATGCAGCTTTTTGTCGAACGAAGTGGAAGAAAGGTACATCTTTTAATATGAGTTAAAAGTGTCCTTTTTTTGTCGTTCGCAAACGACTTTTTTTATAGGAGGAAACTATTTTGATACATATCAACAAATTAACAATACTAAAAAAACAAGATCAGCGCGAACTTTTAAAAGACTGCACTTTTTCTATTCTTCCCCATCAGAAAATCGGAATGATCGGTGAAGAAGGAAATGGTAAAAGCACACTTTTAAAGACGATCTACAATCGGCAGCTGACAGAATCTTACTGTACTATACAAGGTACGATTCAGCATGATCACCTTGTCTTCGGCTATCTGCCGCAAAAAATGCCGGAAATCTGGCAAAATCAATCAGTTTGGGAATTTCTTTTCAAAAAAGAACCCGATTCAGAAATGGATTATCAAAACATCGCTGCCTGTTATTCTCTTTTGGCATTTTATCAATTAGAAGAAGAATCTCTGACAGAGAAAAAATGCGGTGAATGCTCCGGCGGAGAACAAGTCAAGATTCAGCTTATCAAGCTTCAGATGATGGAGCCGGATCTCTATCTGCTGGATGAGCCGACAAATGACTTGGATATCGAAACATTGGAGATCCTTGAAGATTTCATGTGTGATGAAGAAAAGACGATTCTTTTCATTTCTCATGATGAAACACTTTTAAAGAATGTCGCTACCGGCATCTTGCATCTGGAACAGATCCAGCGCAAAACAAGATCCAGATGGACCTTTGAAAACATTCCGTATGAAGAATACTTGGAGAAAAGATTGCTGTTAAAAAACAGACAGAATCAGATTTCTGCCAAGGAACATGCCCAATTCAGAGCAAAAATGAATCGATATAATCACTTATATCAAAAAGTAAATCATGCTTTAAATACTGTCTCCAGACAAGATCCGGCGACCGGACGACTATTGAAAAAGAAAATGAAATCGATTAAGTCTTTGGAAAAGAGAATGGATAAAGAACAGGAAGAATTAACAAAAAGATTTGATGGTGAAGAAGAAATTAATTTCTTCTTTCAAGATTTTGAAATTCCACCTTCAAAGAAGGTATTGGATTTTCAGATAGACTCTTTAACAATCAAAGATCAGCAGCTTTGTAAAAATATTCATCTTGAAATCTATTCAAAGAGTAAGACTGCGATCATCGGTAAAAATGGATGCGGTAAATCAACATTATTGAAGACCATTCTAAATGGGCTGAAAGACAGAGATGATATCGGATACATGCCCCAGAATTATGAAGACTCATTGGATCCCAACTGCTCTGTCTTAGACTTTCTATGCAAAGACCGGGATAAAACCTCTCAATCCGTTTTGCAGACTACGCTGGGTTCTTTAAAGTTCACTGCCGATGAAATGAATCAAAAGTGGAATGAATGTTCAGAAGGTCAAAAAGCAAAACTTTATTTGATCAAATTAATGTTTGAAAAAAAATCATTTCTGATCCTGGACGAACCGACAAGAAATCTTTCACCGCTTACCAATCCAATCATCAGAAAGGCGTTAAAAGACTATCCGGGTACACTTCTTTTTATCAGCCATGATCGTCTGCTGCTTGAAGAAGTTGCAGATCAGATTCTTGCCCTGGATGAAGAAGGACTCCATTTGCTCTAAAACATAAAAATACCGACTTGATTTAAGTCGGTATTTCTTTTTGTTGAAATAAACTATTTTACTAAATGGAACTGTTCCTGACGGCCGGCAATATAATATACCTGTCCATCCCTGAACAAGACATCTGTTTCTGCCCCGAATCTCAAGGTTACATTCCAGCTCTTGACTTCACAGCTACAGTTCAATTCAAGAGAATAAGCGGTATTATCATACATCAGATAATCTCCTGTTCCCGGAACTCCGCCCTGCATATCGTATAAACCGATTGTCGGTCCGGCTGCATGGCCGTGGAATCCGATCGGATGAGTGTAGATGCAAGGAGTGATTCCTTCTTCTTTTGCCTGCTTCAAAGCAAGAGCCAGGATTTCATTTCCGGATCTTCCGGCTTTGAAATGGCTAATCGTGATATCCTGAAGACGATTAACAGTTCTCATGACTTCCTTCAATTCTTCCGGAGCATCTGTTTCACCCATTTTACAGATATAGCAGTTTTCCTGTGTATCTGTGCATAGGTTCAAATAACGAAGACCTACATCGCAATGCAGAAGATCACCCGGCATAATGACTGTTGTTCCTTCAACAACATTGACATCTTTTCTGCGAACAGATACTTCAAAGTCAAACCATGGCTGAAGTCCCAAGTCAATGACTTTCTGAAGCATGAAATACTTTACATCATCATTCGTTGTGACTCCCGGAATGATGACTTTGCTAGAGAAAGCTTCATCGATCATAGCATGAGCGATCTGCATGATTCCTGTATAAGCAGCCATTTCTTCTTCACTACGTGTTTCAAGCCATCCGACACAGACATTCTCGGCATTGACAACACGGCTTCTCTGATCTTCATCCAAAGCTTCCATGATATCAGCATACATAGTTGATGATAAGCCATCAGCGAATGCAAATGTTCTGGAAATATTCAAACCGATTTTCTTTGGATTGCATTCTCTGATCATTCTGCTCAAGCACTCCAACTGTGTTTCACAAGGTGCTGTTGAATTTCCACCCCATACAGATCCTTTCGGATTTGTCCATACTGAAGTATAGAAATCATCCAATCCAACATTTGGACGAGTCAAGGCATAACGTTCAACTTTTCCTTCTGCATTCAGATAGAACATCAGGATCGTTGTTCTTCTTGCAGTCATCATTGCACATGGAACCAATGTTTTTAAAACCGGATCTTCATTATACTCTTTACAAGCGACGACCCAGCAGTCGATTCCGCATCTTTTCATGACCATCGGCAAGATTGTTTCCAATCTTGTTCTCAGCCATCCGTCCATAATTCTTTCCTGTTCACGGTAAGAATAAATCTTAGGCAATAATTCATCAGTACTGCTGCTTCTTACCAAAAAATCTTCCTTTGAAACTCTCATTTTTTATCCTCCTATTACGAAATCACCATGTTCCATGATGACAACTTCCTTTCCATCAAATGTTGTACCGACTATTTTTGTTTCCGGTGTTCCAATCATAAAGTCATTATGACTTATTGCAACGTTGACACCATTTGCCAGAAGTTCATCTGTGCTCATCTTCGTGCCGCCTTTGATATTGCTTGGGAAACTTGTTCCGAATGCCAAATGGCAAGCTGCATTTTCATCAATCAAACCATTGAAGAAAACACGATTCATCTTTCTGATCGGTGACTGCTTAGAAACCAAAGCAACTTCACCCAAGCATCTTGTCTGCTCATTTTTAAATAGCGCATCTCTTAAAAGTTCAACATTCTGTGATGCAAAGCAATCAACTGCCTTACCATTTTCAAAGCGAATTCCGAAATCTTTGACAAGCTTTCCGGACATCATCAATGGGAATGAAGCATATGCAACCCCATTTACGGTACGATAGTCCGGATCGGTAAAGATCTCTTCAGTCGGCATGTTGGCTACATATGGATCAAGATTGGTGTCTCCCATATCTCCGGCACTGGTCCAGATATGATTCTTAACCAGATCCATGGTAATATCTGTTCCAAGTTCACTTGTAATATGCAAAGACTTGAAATTATAGTTATTCAATTTCGAAGAGACTTTAGACATTTCCTCACAATGCTTTTCCCAGTTGGCAACCGGATCGGTTTCATCATCGACACGCATCATTGCGCATAGATCATCTTCTAACTTGGCAAATGCTTCTTCATCAGACAATTCCGGATACAAAGTTCTTGCCCAATCCATTCCGGCAACAACAGATCCTGTCCATTTCAATGTTCCGGCATGGATGTAATGTCTGACAACGTTGCGGACTTCATTGCTGCTAAAGCCCTGTGCCAGCAATTTGCTGCTTTCAACATCATTATTCAAAGTTGGATAGCTGGCTCGAAATCCCATCTGCACAGCATCCTGACGCAAATAGTAATCAACGGATTCCTTTTTCCATTCAGGAACATCACGCAATGTTTCCTCATCGCAGTGAAGGGCTCTCAAATGCTCCAATTCAGGATCCTCGATGTGCATAACAACATCTTTAGCTCCCATTTCAAAAGCTTGCTTCGCAACTTCTCTTGCAAGTGCCAATCCATCGGTAGAAACCTGCAGAAGCAAGATCTGTCCTTTTTGGAGATTGACTCCCATCTTCAATAGCACGCGAGCATATTTTTCTAATCTTGTCTTATTCATCTATTCTTCTCCATTTCTTTTAACAATACTTCTTTGATCTGCTGTTCAGAAGCAGCCGGATCATTATTTGATACAACATGGTTGAATAATGCAGCTAATTCCATTTCCATTTTAGCCTTGCTGATACGTCTTTCAACCGAAGCCTGATCATCATGATAAAGCTCCTGGATCTGCTTTTCCAACTCTTCAAAGCTCTCCGGCATAACGAAGAACGCAATTGCTTCCGGAAGATTCAGCTTCAATCCACCAACCCCTTGTGCTTCTACTTCAATCAAAACATTCTTTCCGGCAGCAACCAGATCATCGACCTGCTTGCGCGGTGTTCCATAGTAATAACCGTTAAATTCGGTATATTCCAAGAATTCACGATTTTTGACTGCTTCCGCAAATTCACGATGCGTGACAAAGAAATAATCTTTTCCCTCTACTTCATTTTGCTTAGGCTGGCGAGTTGTCATCGAAATTGAATAATTCAGATTCAAATCTTTATCAGCCAACAGACGTTCACGAAGCGGCCCTTTTCCGACCGAGCTGGCTCCGCTTAGAATAACAACTAATCCTTTTTTCATAAGGTACCTCCCTATTTACATTCTGATACGACTGCACATAGTAATTTATATGCCCGATCAAAAGATCCAAGATCCAACTGTTCATCCGGAGTATGAACAAACTTTGAAACAGGTCCTAATGTAATGATATCAATATCCGGGATCATTCCTTTGAATACACCGCATTCATTTCCGCCGTGTCCGGCAAAAGTCTTCAACTCTTTTCCCTGCAATTCAAGGAGAACTTTTGCATAGATATCTCTCATCGGAGATACTTCATTATAATTCCAGCCCGGATAGCGTGCTGAACAAGACACTTCGAAATCCAATATTTCTGCCAAAGAAGATAATACGCGGATTAAATTTTCAATGCCGCTTTCCAAGGCACTTCTTAGTGAAACATGGAATACGATCGTTCCTTCTTCCATTTCAACAACACCTAAATTCAAAGAAGTTAAAGTCAATCCTTCAATGGCCATAGAACGATGCTGGAAGCCATTTGGCATTAAATAAGCATAATTGATGATCGCATCACTGACTTTCTTTACGATTTTAGAAGGCGCTGTTTCAACTTTCTTTAATTCAACAGTAAAGTTCGGATCACTGAATTCCAGTTCTGTCCAAACATCTTTCTGTGTTTTTTCTACTGCTTCGCGGATCTTTTCTTCAGAAGTTGCTGATGCAAAATAAGCTTCCGCTTCTCTAGGAATTGCGTTTTCCTTCAATCCGCCGGTATATTCAACCAATTGTAATTCAACCCCGGCGATCTGAGCTTCTTTCAGGATTCTGATCACAAGCTGATTGGCATTTCCTCTTTCTTTGTTGATCTCTCCGCCTGAATGGCCGCCTTTTAATCCTTTGACACACAAGAAATAAGTTGCATCTTCATTCTTCTCAAATTCCAATTTCTTACGGACATCGACTCGGCATCCACCGGCACTTGATAAAGCCGTGGTAACTTCGCCGCCTCCGTCTAAAGAAACCATGCGGTGAGCGTGGATGTTTTCTTTGTTTAAATGCATCGATCCAATCAATCCGATTTCTTCCATTGTTGTAAAGATACACTCCAGTGGTGGATGTTTCAAATTGTCATCCTCAAGAATTGCCAGCATATAGGCAACTCCTACGCAGTCATCAGCACCCAAAGTAGTTCCGACTGCTTTTAAGATTCCATCTTCTACTTTCAGCTTCAATGGATCTTTTGTAAAATCATGATCCACATCTTTGTTTTTCTCACAAACCATATCCAGATGAGCCTGCAAGATCAATGGTGCGGCATTTTCGTAACCTTCGGAAGCATCCTTATAAACGATTACATTATACACTTCATCCTGAATCGCCTTTAAACCATGATCTTTAGCAAACTGCATGACATAGTCACTGATTGCTTTTTCATTTCTTGATCCATGCGGTATTTTTGTAGTTTCATTGAAATAATAACAATGTCTTTTAGTTAAATCAAACTCCATAGCTTTATCCTCCTATTTCAAGTGAGATTCCATCCAGTCGGTGATCTCATTCAATCTCTTCAATCGATGTAACGGCTTGCCGGCACGGGACAATTCATGGTTTTCACCCTTGAATCCGACCAGTTTGGTTTCGATACCGCGGCATCTTAATACTGTATAATATTGAATTGCTTCAACGATTGGACAACGATAGTCTTCAGTCGAATGAATAAACAGGGTTGGTGTTACCGCCTCATTCGCATATTTCAAAGGAGACATCTCCCATAATTCATTTTCACAGTGATACAGATCATCGAATTCCTGTTCAATCGGGAAATCAATGCCGTAATCACTGGCACAGACTTCTGTGATCCAGTTCGAGATGGAACGCTGTGAAGCTGCTGCTTTGAAACGATCAGTATGGCCGATGATCCAGTTTGTCATGTAGCCGCCATAGCTTCCGCCTGTGACACCCAGCTTATCCGCATCGATATTCGGATATTCAGCTAAAACCAAATCAACAAAATCCATGATATCTTCATAATCGATCGTACCGAAATTCTTTCTCAGATCTGCAAATTCATTTCCTTTACCATCAGACCCTCTCGGATTGCAGTACATCACGAAGTAGCCTTCATTTGCCCAGACCTGCATCTCATGATAGAATAGCTCTCCATAAGCTGTCTTCGGTCCGCCATGGATATCCAGAATTGCCGGATATTTCTTGTCCGGATCGAAATCCTTTGGTTTCAATACCCAGCCATCAATCGGAGTCGCTTTCTTTAAAGTCAATTTCTCCGGTTTTGC
>CAZUVT010000087.1:0-8886 GCA_964623925.1 uncultured Erysipelotrichaceae bacterium | reverse complement strand
AAGATGTCAATATTTTCGAGGTTTCTTCGGTATATGCCGAAGATCAGGAAGTTTTGAAACTTGGCATGATCCTGAGTGGTAATCTTCAAAGCTCTCGTCTTCATCATGTACAGCTTCCATCTGATTTCTACAGTGCCAAAGGGATTCTTCTTGCTTTATTGAAGAAGCTGGGATATGAGGAAAATCGAATTTATTTCAAAGAAAATACCTTGGATACAGAGCATTTCCATCCTTATCGCAGCACTTCGATCTATCTTGGCAAAGAGCTCTTAGGAATCATGGGACAGATCCATCCTATGATGCAGAAGCGATATGACTGTTCAAGCTGCATCTATGCAGAACTGAATTTAGATGTGATCTTAAATGCCAAGGCCAGCAAAGTTAAGTTCGTACCATTAGATCGTTATCCGGCAGTTAAGCGTGATATTGCTTTGGTAGCCGATAAAGAAATTACGGCAGAAAAACTTCTGGATGTCATCAAAAAGACAAATCGACAGATGA
Source organism: uncultured Erysipelotrichaceae bacterium (assembly GCA_964623925.1). Taxonomy (GTDB): domain Bacteria; phylum Bacillota_I; class Bacilli_A; order Erysipelotrichales; family Erysipelotrichaceae; genus CATJXY01. The sequence continues at coordinate 8,385 of CAZUVT010000087.1, read as the reverse complement.
TCCGTCATGTGGAAGTATTTGATGTTTATGAGGGTGAACACATTGAAAAGGGCAAGAAATCCATTGCGATGTCCATTACATATCAGTCAGATCATACTTTGACTGATGCCGAAGTCAATGAAGTTCATGAAAAAATACTGCAAAGACTTGAAAAGGAATGCAATGCAGGATTAAGAGTTTAAATTGAAAGCAGCAATCATCACAGATTGTTGCTTTTTTCATAAAAGCAAGAAGATGATGAGGATGGTTTCAATTGATTTTACAATCAAAAGGTTGTAGAATATACCGAGTGTACTTAAAAGAACAGGAGGGAGAAGATGACAAGAGAAGTCAAGAAAAAAGGGTCATTATTTTCTTATATCTGGAAATATAAATTCCGTTATGTAATTGGTTTATCCACTTTATTTCTGGTTGATTATATTAATTTGTTCATTCCTCAATATACAGGTGAGATTACAGACGGACTAACAGCTCATACTTTGACATCTTCAGGAATTCTGAGTTTGGTTTATAAGCTGGTCTTCTGTGCGGCTGCAATCACGATTGGAAGATTTTTGTGGCGCTATTTTCTTTTCGGAACCGCAAGGAAAATTGAACGTGAACTTAGAAACGATATGTTTGCCAAGCTGGAAACCTTATCACAGCGCTATTTCAATGAAAATAAGACAGGGGATCTAATGACTTATTTCACCAATGATCTGGAAGCGGTAAGAAATGCCTTGGGATCTTCTGTTATGTCATGCTTTGATTCCGTTGTGATGACAGTTCTGGTTTTATATAAGATGATGACTTATGTCAGCTTCAAGCTGACGCTGACGGTTGTCATACCGATGGCATTGATTGCGTTATTCGGATATTATTTCGGGGAAGAATTTGAAAGAAGATTTTCAAAAAAACAACAGGCATTTGCCGATTTAAGCGATCATGTACAGGAAAGCATTTCCGGTGAAAGAGTTATTAAAGCCTTTGTGCAGGAAGAAAAGCAATTGCAGGCATTTGAAAAGATCAATGATAACAACCGCAAGGCGAATCTGGGAGTTGTAAAGCTTATGGCCGCATTCGGACCTTCTTTGGACTTTGTCGTCGGATTTACTTATGTCGTTACCATTATTTACGGCGGTTATTTGTGCATGATCGGAAATATCACATTAGGAAGATTTGTGGCATTCAATTCATATATCGGATCACTTGTATGGCCGATGCTGGCTTTTGGTGACAGCATCACTTCGATATCACAGGGAATAGCCGGAATGGGAAGACTGCATCAGGTATTCGGCGAAAAACCGGATATTTTTGATGATCTGGATGTGGATAAAGATCGAATCCTTCAAGGAAAGATCTCATTAAAAAATGTGAATTTTGCCTATAAAGAAACCCTGCCGAATGCGTTAAGCGATATCTCCGTTGAGATCGAGAAAGGGGAGACTTTTGCGATATTGGGCAGAACCGGATCCGGAAAGACTACTTTGGTAAACTTGTTATGCCGGGTTTATGATATCAAAAGCGGATCGATCCAATTTGATGATGCGGATATCAAATCCATTCCTTTGCATACTTTGCGTGAGAGCATTGCCTATGTTCCACAGGATAACTTTCTGTTTTCAGATACGCTGGCAAAGAATATCGCTTTTGGAAAACAGGATGCGACAATGAATGAAATAATCGAGGCCTGTGAATTTGCCTGTGTACATGATAATATCATCGATTTCCCTGAGAAATATGAAACAATGGTCGGAGAGAGAGGCGTAACGCTATCCGGAGGTCAGAAACAGAGAAGTTCGATTGCCCGTGCACTTTTGAAAGACAGTCCGATTCTGATCTTGGATGATTCATTGAGTGCGGTGGATACCGATACCGAAGAAAAGATCCTGACTAATCTGAAAAAGATCCGTCAAGGCAAGACAACGATCATGATTGCGCATCGAATTTCTACTGTTCAGAACGCCGATCACATCATGGTTCTGGATGAAGGAAAAATGATCGAGTATGGAACATATGAAGAATTGATGGCTCTTGATGGTGCATTTAAAGCAATGGTGGAAAAGCAGCAACTTGAGAAACAGACGGAGGTGGAAAACAATGGCTAAGATCACAGAAGAAATTGTAGAAACTTCTTATTCGGGAAATATATTTTCACGCTTGTTCGTGTATATGAAACCTTATTTAAAGCGCATGTTTTTTTGCTTATGTCTTGTGCTTTTGATTACCGGACTTGATCTGATCAAGCCGATGCTGATTGCGGATGCGATCGATAATTACATTGAGGGGTATAATCGTCCTTATGCCGTTGTTTCGCAATCAGAAGGAGAAATTGAATACAATGGAATCTATCTGACCAAGAACTTTGATGCATTGCAGGTAGAGGAATATGCTCAGCTGATTTATTTTGAGGATCAGTATTATTATTTTTCCGGATTGAATCGCACTCAAAGTGAAAGCTTAAATGATTTGGGACAGGCCAAATTGGAAGAAGCAACCTTGAATGGAGACATACTTACTATAACAGATCCTTCCTCGGATCAGGTTTTTGTCGGTCAGAAAATGGAACAGGAGGATCTGAAACTGCTTCGCTCATCTGATTTTAAGGGAATCATTCAGATCGGGATCCTTTATGCCGTGATCCTTCTTTTGAAAGTCGTATGTAATGTGACACAGACCTGGCTTTTGCAGTTGACCGGTCAGAATATCATCTTTTCGATCCGCCAACAGATCTTCCGGCATATCCATAGTCTGCCTTTGCGTTATTTTGATACCAATCCCATCGGAAGGATCGTAACAAGGGCAACAAATGATGTGGAATCATTGCATCAGATGTATGCCAATATTCTTGTTCGACTCTTCAGCAATGCCATTTTAATCATCGGCTATGCCGTCGTGATGCTGAGTATTGATGTTCAGATGGCTCTGACTTGTTTTGCCATGCTGCCGTTTGTTTTGATCTTATCGATATTTTTCAAGAAGATATCCCGTCGCATCTACCGCGTGATCCGTACCAAGGTATCAGCTTTGAATACATTTTTGTCAGAGAATATTTCGGGTATGAAGATCATTCAGATATTTGCTCGGGAAAAAGAGAAATATGAAGAATTTAAAGAAAGAAGTCATGATCTTTATCGTTCCAATATGAAAGAGATCATTACATTTGCGATCTTTCAGCCATTAATTGTCTTGATTTCCAATCTGGCTCTTGCCTTTGTCATCTATAACGGCGCCAATGGCGTATTAAAAGGAACGCTGACTGTCGGAACACTCTATATCTTTATCAGCTATATCGGCTCTTTCTTCAATCCGATCCAAAGTCTGGCGGAACAGTTTACATCTTTACAGAATGCCTTTGCCTCAGCAGAGAAAATATTTACGGTATTGGATGAAGAGAATCCGATCATTGAACAGGAACATCCGGTTATTTTGGATGAGGTGCAAGGAAAGATCGAATTTAAACATGTCTGGTTTGCCTATGAAAATGATGATTATGTATTGAAAGACGTCAGCTTTACGATCAATCCGGGTGAAAAAGTTGCCTTTGTAGGGGCAACCGGAGCCGGTAAATCATCAATATTAAATCTGATCGGCCGTTATTATGATATTCAAAAGGGGCAGATCTTAATTGATGGCGTGGATCTCAAGAAGCTGAGTACAAAACAAATCAGAAGTGCCATCGGGCAGGTGCAGCAGGATGTCTTTATCTTTACGGGAGATATCCGCTCCAATATTCGTCTTTTGGATGAGAGCATTGATGATGAGATGATCATGGAGGCTTCTAAAGCAGTCAATGCCGCTCATTTTATCTCGCAATTGCCGAATCAGTATGATGAAGCTGTGACAGAAAGAGGATCCACTTTATCAGCAGGACAGCGTCAACTGCTGTCTTTTGCCAGAACTCTGGCTTATGATCCGACGATCCTTGTCATGGATGAGGCAACAGCCAATATTGATACGGAAACAGAACTTTTGATTCAGGAAGCCTTGGAAACACTCATGAACGGACGAACAACGATCATGGTTGCCCATCGTCTTTCCACGATCCAGCATGCCGATAACATTATCGTTTTGGATCATGGCCAGATCAAAGAAAGCGGCACTCATCAGCAATTGCTTGAGAAAAACGGAATTTATAAGAAATTGTATGACCTTCAGCTCTACGGAGAATAAAATAAAAATTGGATTTCATGATGAGATGAAGTCCAATTTTTTTTATAAGATCTTATTGATATCGATGTCCGGTTTTGCGCAATCAGAATCGAGATCGTAAGATTTGAGATATTCCACAACTTGATCGGTAAGAAAAGTAGGGGTACTGGCTCCTGCTGTAACGGCAATGCGATCTTCGCTTTTTAAGATGGAACAATCGATATCACGAACGCTTTCGATCAATTCTACATGCAAAATTCCATGATTTAAGGCAATATCTTTTAATTTATTTGAATTGTTGGAATGAGGATCTCCGACTACAAAAAGACAGTCGATATCCTTTAATTTCAAGATAGCTTCCTGCCGCATGCGAGTAGCATTGCAGATTTCTTCATGAATGATGGCATGCGGGTATCTATTCCTGATTGCTTCGATTATCTGCTGAATCTCCAAAATACTCATTGTCGTTTGATTGGAAACGAATACCTTTTCATAAAAGGGCAGATCCTGGATATCTTTTTCGGAAGTGATCAGATGAACTTTATCGGTATCGATAAAAGTTACGGCTTCCGCTTCGGGATGAAATTGTTTTCCGATATAAAGTATGTTATAATTATCCGCGATTGCTTCTTTGATCAGATTTTGAGTTCTGATGACATCGCTGCATGAAGCGTTAACACAAATAAGACCTTTATTTTGGGCTTTGCGTATGACTTCATCACAGACACCGTGAGCAGTAAAGATGACGACCCCTTCATTGATCTGATCAAGCAGTTCCAATCGTGTCTTTTTAGGATCATCGATCGAATCGATATGATATTTTTGCAGCGCTTCAACGACATAGCGGTTATGTACGATCATGCCCAGCATCGTGATTTTCTTATCAGGATATTGCATGGCAGTCTGCTTAGCCAGATTGATTGCGTTGACAACGCCTTTGCAATAGCCGGAAGGAATGACTTTAAATACTTCCATTGATGCATCCTCCAAGGATTATAGTATAACATAAGTTTTGAATTTTTTGTTGATTTTGGTATAATAGCGATAAAGAAAGCGGGTGAAAGAGTGAGCTACAGTGATTATAATTTTAAAGAAAGAACGAAGAAATTCATTAAAATAAATGGGTTTAAAGAACCCACTCCGATTCAAAAAGCTGTGATTCCGATGGCGCTAAAGGGAAAAAGCATTGTCGGTATTTCTGATACAGGAACCGGAAAGACGCATTCCTTTTTAATCCCTTTGATGGAAAGGATCAGTACCGATGAAAATGAAGTTCAAGCAGTCATCACAGCGCCGACCCGTGAATTGGCACAGCAGATCTATGATCAGGCTAAAAAGATGTGTGAAGCTGATACGGATCTGAGAGTCCGCTTGATCATGGGAGGAATCAATCGTGATAAAATGGCTGATTCCATTAAAAAGCAGCCGCATATCGTGATCGGAACACCGGGAAGGATCAAGGATCTGTTTTTAAATCAGGAAGTGCTGCGACTTGATACGGCTCAGATCCTGATTCTGGATGAAGCGGATATGACTTTGGAATATGGATTTTTAAATGATGTCGATGCTTTTGCCGGGAAAATGAGAGAGGATCTTCAGATGATGGTCTTTTCCGCAACGATTCCGCAGGCACTTCGACCGTTTTTGAAGAAATACATGAAAGCACCGCAGACGATCAAGATCGAAGGAGAATTTGCGAATTCTCCTAAAATCGAACATGTTTTGATTCCTTGCAAGCATCACGATTACAGTGAGAGACTTTTGGATATTTTACCGGCCTTTCAGCCGTATATCTGTCTGATCTTTGCCAATACGCGTGAAGAGGCAAAGAAGACCGCAAGTTTGTTGAGAAAAAAAGGAATCAGTCTGGTGGAGATTCATGGCGGCTTGGAGGCAAGGGTAAGAAAGCAGGCGATGCGCCAGATTCAAAATCTGGAATGTTCCTATATTGTCGCAACAGATATTGCTGCAAGAGGCTTGGATATTGAAGGAGTTTCTCATGTTATCTCATTGGGATTCCCGTCGGAACTGGACTTTTATAAGCACCGTGCCGGAAGAACGGGAAGAAATGGTAATTCGGGAATCTGCTTTACCTTGTATAAAGATGAGGATGAAAAAAGCATTAATCTGCTTAAGGAACAGGGAATCATTTTTGCCCATCGCAATGTCAAAAATGGACAATGGGTGGAATTAAAGCCTTTCGGTCAAAAAAGAATTTCTAAAAATGACCTGCACGAGAAGGAACTGGCAAAAAGACTGACCAAAAAAGATCAGCGCGTCAAGCCGGGATATAAAAAGAAAAGGGCAGCGGCGATAGAAAAGATCAAGCGCAAAGAGCGCCGTGAGATGATTGCCGGAAAAATCAAAGAACAGCGAATTGAGCGATATAAAGCTCAGCAGAGAATGAAAAGAGTTGGAGAAATAGAAGAATGAAGATAGGATGTCATGTTTCCATGGCTTCTCCTTTATACTTAGAGGGTTCCGTAAAAGAAGCTCTCAGCTATAAAGCCGAAGCGATGATGATCTACACCGGACCGCCGCAAAATACGATCCGTAAGCCGATTTCACAGATGCATGTCGAAGAGATGCATGCTCTTTTAAAAGAAAATAAGATCCCGGTTGAAAATGTAATCGTTCATGCGCCCTATATCATTAATCTGGCGAATACTATTGATCTTGAAAAAAGTCAGTGGGCAGCAGAATTTTTAAAGCAGGAAATCGATCGTGTTGCAGCGATCGGGGCAAAGACATTAGTCCTGCATCCGGGCTCTCATGTCAAGGCCGGAGAAGAAGTGGGGATCAAAAAGATCATTGAAGGTCTTGATCTTGCCATGAAACAAGATCAAGGTGTCTGTATTGCGTTGGAGACCATGGCAGGAAAAGGGAGCGAATTGGGCTATACCTTTGAGCAGCTGAAACAGATCATCGATGGAGTAGAACATCCAAAGTGGGTCGGAGTCTGTCTGGATACCTGTCATATTCATGATGCCGGTTATGATCTGCAGGATTTTGATTCGGTGTTAAATGAATTTGATGAGATTATCGGATTGGATAAATTGTTTGTCATGCATATCAATGATTCAAAGAATGAAAGAGGTGCCAGAAAGGACAGACATGCGAATATCGGATCCGGATTCATCGGATTTGATCTGCTGAATCGAATCGTTCATCATCCGCGACTGGAACATGTCATAAAGATCTTGGAAACGCCTTATATCGAAGGACATGCTCCTTATAAAGCAGAAATAGAAATGCTGAGAAAAGGAGAATACAACAAAAATTTAGAAGACATAGTAAAAGCGGGTATTTAACCCGCTTTTGTCATAAGAAGAATCTCTTGCTTCAGTGTTTCCACAAGTTGTGCCTGAGGAACCCGCTTGACTAAGACACCTTTTTTAAATAATAAACCTTCCTGATTACCGCCTGCAATTCCGATGTCGGCCCGGCTTGCTTCCTGAGGACCATTGACAGCACATCCCATTACTGCGACATGGATATCGCTATGGATCGTATTGAGGAAATCTTCAATTTCTTTTACGATCGGAAGCATGTCATACTGGATTCTTCCGCAGGTCGGACAGCTGACCAGATAAGGAACATTTTTGATGAGATCAAAGCATTTCAATAGCTGCTTGGCTACTTTGATTTCCTCGATTGGATCATCGCTGATCGAGATTCGGATCGTATCTCCGATGCCGTCATTTAACAGCGTACCCAATGCCGCTGAAGATTTGATGGCACTGGCTGTGAAACCGCCGGCTTCTGTTACCCCTAAATGCAAAGGATAAGGGAAAGTTTCGGCAGCGAGGCGATACGCTTCGATCGTAAGCGGAACATCACTGGATTTAAAAGAAAGGGCAATATCAAAGAAATTTAATTCTTCCAAGATCTCAACATGCTTCTTTGCGCTTTCGATCATCGCTTCAGCGCATGGTTTTCCATATTTCTCCAATACTTCTTTTTCCAAAGAACCGCTATTGATCCCGATACGGATCGGAACTTTGTATTCTTTGCACTTTTCAACGACTTTGATCACGTTTTCTTTGTTTCCGATGTTTCCCGGATTGAGTCGTATTTTATCCACGCCGGCTTCAATTGAGGCAATCGCTAATGCATAATTGAAATGTATATCTGCCACAAGGGGGATATGCGTTCTTTTTTTTATCTCTTTTATTGCCACAGCATCTTCTTTATCAAAAACTGCCATTCGGATGATCTCGCATCCGGCCTCTTCCAATGCCAGGATCTGCTTTA
>CAZUVT010000086.1:0-9060 GCA_964623925.1 uncultured Erysipelotrichaceae bacterium | reverse complement strand
AACGGCGTTCACCCGTTTGTTCTTTTAAATTATCAGTCTTCAATCAGTGAAATTACCCCAATTGAGGTCGAATAAGGAGGAATAGATTATGATTAAAAAGCTTATGTCATTTATCTTTGAAGAGGAAACAATCGAAGAGACACCGGAAGAAGTGAAGGAAAAACCGGTTGAAATCAAGGAAACTAAGATGCCGGAAAAGAAAGAAGCCAAGATTCTCGATGATGAGAAGGAAAGCGAGCCGGCTGAAAAAACTGCCGCCAATCCGGAAAAGAAGGATCAGAGCGTGCTGGATAAAATGAAAGTTGAAGCAGCTCCGGCACCTGTTGTTGCCAAGGCAAAAAAGCCGGTTGTTACAAATAAACCAGAATACGAATTCACCCCGGTTATTTCCCCAATCTATGGTATTGCGGATGAAAAGAAGGTGCAGTCAACTCCGCATGTGCAGAAAAAGACCTATACATCTTCCTCTACACCGACAGGAATCGTTTTAAGTCCTATTAATGGAAATCTGAAAGAGGAAAAACCGGAAAAGGCCGAAGTGCAGGTTGAAAAGCCGGCTTTGGATATATCCGAAGAAATGATCAGTGACGATCCAATCGTTGATATTCCGCTTTCAAGCATGCTTGATCATCATTTTCCGGATCTTGAGGAAGAGGAACTTCCGGTTGTGGAGGCAAAAGAAGTTCCGAATGATAAAAAGGTGTTATTGTCAAAAAATTTGAGTTTATTCGATGACGAAGAATAGATGAGGAGGGAAACCGTGATTTATTTTATTGGAATCAAAGGAACTGGGATGAGTGCTTTGGCATGCATTCTTCATGATTTGGGAATGGAAGTCATGGGTTCCGATCTTGAGAAGCATTTTTTTACAGAAGATGCCTTGTTAAAAAGAAATATTAAGATCCTTCCATTTGAAGCCCACCAGATTCCGGATCATGCTACAGTCATTATCGGCAATGCCTTTTTGGAAGACTTTCCTGAAGTAAAAGAAGCACGCAACAACCCAACTGTAAAATGCTGTCGCTATCATGAATTTTTGGGTGAATTGATGAAGGGTTATACTTCCTATGCCGTAGCCGGAAGCCATGGCAAAACGACGACAACAACGCTTTTGTCTGATATGATGAAAACATTTGAACCAACCGGATATCTGATTGGAGATGGAACCGGACATATCGACAAGGATGCGGAAAATCTTGTTGTGGAAGCTTGTGAATACAGAAGACACTTTTTAGCTTATCATCCGGATTATGCGATCATCACCAATGTGGAAATCGATCATGTTGATTACTATAAAAGTGAAGAAGATTATAGTTTGGCTTATGAAGAATTTGCCAGACAGGTTAAAAAAATGCTTTTTCTGTGCGGTGATGATGAGAAGTGCCGGGCATTGAAGATCGACCAGCCGCATCTGTATTACGGTGTAAAAGACGGAAATGACATTCAGGCAGTTCGTGTTGTGGAAAACAGCGGAGGAATGAGCTTTGATGTGATCTTTAATCATGAAAATGTCGGTCATTTTGAACTTCCGTTCGTCGGACATCATCTTTTATTAAATTCCTTGGCAGTAATTTCAGTCGGATTGACCAAAGGATTGAATGCGGTGCAGATCGAACAGGGATTATCAAATTTTTCCGGAGCAAAGAGACGGTTTGTCGTGGAAGAATTTAAGGAAAATGTTTTTATCGATGATTATGCTCATCATCCTACGGAAGTAAAAGTCACAATTGAAGCGGCCAGGATCAAATATCCGGATCGGAAGCTCATTGCTATTTTCAAGCCGCATCGAGTATCACGTGTTTATTATTTCGCGGATGAATTCGCTCATGCGCTTTCTTTGGCTGATGAAATTTTTTTGTGTGATTTTACCAGCATTGATGATAAAGAAGAGGGAATTGACATTGATATCAGATATCTCCAAGAACGCATTCCGGGATCCCGCATCCTTGAAGAAAATGAAGATGGGGCAAAGGAATTGGCAAAAGAGGCCCCGGCCGTATATCTGTTTATGTCAAGCAAAGATATTTATGGCCTGAGCGCTTTAGTTAAGCGTTACCAAAAATAAATGAAAATTGTTTTATTCTTGATGATTTCATGATAAAATAAATATGAGGTGAAGAATTATGACTGATGAATTACTGATTGCACTTTATAATGTGTGTGTAAGACTTTTGCCGATTGTCGGAGTTTTTGTATTAATTTTCTTATTGATCCTTTTAGGCAAGTTCATGGCTTTTATGAATAAACTGAATATGGGGATGGATTCTATAAACAGAACCTTGATTGAATTAGACCGTGATGTTCAGCAATTTCGCGATCCTTTGAATACGGTCGTTAAAATTTCACATACTGTAGATGAAGTTCACGATGCATCGAAAGAGGCTGCAAAAAATGCGATCGCCGCAGGTAAGCAGCATGCTGATGCAATCAAGACTCAGGTTTCCAATCTTTTTAAAAAAGAAGAAGAGGTAAAGAACGAAACTAAGGAGGACATGGAAAATGGAAAATAATCATGAAAACATTGATAAAGTGATTAATGAAATCGAAGAAAAGATCAATGAGCTTCAAGTTGTTCAAAAGGAATCCAAGAATGATGATGCAAAAATTAAGATCCAAGAATTAACACAGAAAGCAATTGATTATTTAAATGAATTGTTAAGCCAATTAAAAGGATTTGTAAATAATGTTCAAGAAAATGAGAAAGTGAAAGAATCCGTCTCATTGATCAAAGAAAAAGCAAAATTTGTTTCGGAAGAAACAGTCAGACTTGTTAAAGAGTTTAAAAATGATCCGAAAGTAAATGAGATGTGGGATTCAACACTGGCTAAGCTTGAAAAGATCGGCGGGAAAGTTGCCGGCCGGCTTAATGAAGGAATCGATAATTTAAAGCAGAATGAAGAATTGAATAAAAAAATTGAAGTCGTGAAGGAAAAGGCTTCCAAAGGGGTCAGTGTGGTCAAAGGATCACTTGATGAATTTATGGCAAAGCCGGAAGTTCAGGAAGGACTGAATAAGGCTAAAGATAAGACCGGAGAAGTGGCAAAAAAGGCAGTGAATGCTTTTGAAGAGTTTACCGCTTCCAATCCGGAAGTAAAGGAAAATCTTGAGAAAGCCAAAGAAACGACGAAAACAGCCGCCACGAAGGCAAAAACAGCTCTGAAAGAGCTCTTGAAAAGGGATAGTGAAGATCAGTCAAAAAAATAGATTAAGGAGGCATAATGATGAAAAGAGTTACAATTTATGATGTTGCAAAAGAAGCAGATGTTTCGCTCGCAACAGTTTCTCGTGTAATCAATGGCTCTGAGGTCGTTAAAGGTGCTACTAAGGAAAAAGTCGAAGCGGCAATTAAAAAAATGGGATATAAGCCGAATGCAATCGCGCAGGGATTGGCTCTTCAGAAGACCACAACGATTGCCTTGGTTATTCCTGAGGCCAGCTACACATATACCGGACAAATCATCAATGGTTTATTGGATGTTGCCAAGATTTATAAGTATAATACGATGATCCACACAACAACAGAGGGAATCAGCGAGATCAATGAAATTATTGAGAACATCATTAAGTCCAGAGTAGACGGCGTAATTATTTATAATGATCGTCTTGAGCAGGATGAGCTGGCGGCTTTGACGAATTACAATATGCCGATCGTTGTAATCGGAAACAGGATGTCCGGTGCCAATGTTTCATCCGTATTTGTTGATATTAGAGCAGCAATATGCGAATTAGTGACAAAATATTTGGAGACAGGCGTTAAAGATGTGGCAAGCCTCCAGGATAGGAAACATAAATATATAAGTGAACAGATGGAACTCGGCGCCCAAGATGCCTATGAAGCAAAAGGATTAACGTTCAATAGCTATGTGAAGATTGATTCTACCTATCGCACATCCTTCGATTTTTGCAAGCATTATTTAAATGATCGTCATCATGAAGTAATGATTGCGAACCGGGATTCACAGGCCATTGCCATTTCCAATGCTGCCAAAGAACACGGTATCAAGGTTCCTGAAGAAATGGAAATCGTATGCGTATTGGATACCAAATACAATACGATGGCAAGACCGCAGATTTCAAGTTTTGCGATTCCATCTTATGATCTTGGTGCTGTTGCTATGAGAGTGATGACAAAAATGTTGGCTGATGAAGGGGAGAATCCAATGGGAAGTGAGATCGAACTCAGTTATTTGTTTACCCCAAGGCAGTCTACAAAATAAATATAAAGGGGCAGGAAGCGAGCGTTTCCTGCTTTTCTGTTTGGTGATACAAAAATAATGAAAGTTACAGTTTATTTTTTTTGCTGTGTTTGATATAATAATAAAGGATTTTTTTGAAAGGTGGTTTTAATTATGGGTCGTGCACATGAAGTGCGTGCTGCTTCAATGGCAAAAACAGCAGCAATGAAATCTAAATTGTATTCTCGTTATGGAAAGGAAATTTATGTGGCTGCAAAGGCTGGTGTTCCGGATCCAGATATGAACCTTGGATTGAAGAAGAAAATAGAACAGGCAAAAGCAAACAATGTACCGGCTGATGTCATTAAACGTGCAATCGAAAAGGCAAAGGGAAGCAATAGTGAAAGTTATATCGCAAATCGATATGAAGGATATGGTCCTGGATCTTCTACATTTATCATTGATCTATTGACAGACAATGTCAACAGAGCGATCAGCGAAGTCAATATCTGTTGCAATAAAAGCGGATCAAAGCTGGGAAAGCCGGGAAGTGTTTCTTATATGTATGACAATGTCGGGTTATTAAGCTTCACATATGATGATGAAGATAAGATGCTTGAAACTTTAATCGAAAATGATGTTGAAGTTGTGGATATCGAATGTGAAGACGGTGCGATGACAGTAACTGTTACTCCATCCGATCTCTATAAGGCAAAAGATGCAATCGACAGTATCATTCCGGATTGTAAATACGATGTATTGGAAAATACGATGTTGGCTCAGGACACAGTTCAATTAGACGAGGAACAGATGAGAAAATTCAATCGTCTTTTGGAGCTTTTGGATGAATGTGATGATGTCCAAAATTACTATCATAATGTAGAGATGTAATTTCTGAATTTCATAAAAGAATCGACAGGTTTCACTGCCGATTTTTTTTATACTCTTTTTAACAAAGGAGGGGATCGAAATTGACTGTTATATCGAATCTTCATATCTTTTATCAGTATTCCTGATTTTTTCATCATTCTGCATCACATCATTTATTTTGCGATGGAAAATATCCATTCAAAATTTTCTGATTTCATCGCTTTGGTTGACTTTGATTGAAGGGATTCTACTATTTAAGGCAGAAGAAGTAATCTGGTGTATCATGGAAGCAGGTACAGTTTTTATCTTGTCAAAAAAAAGAGTCCGTTTTGTTTTCATCTATTTTTTATCACGATGTTTTTTATTTCTGTTTTCAATGACGCTTATATCCGGAAAGATCGTATCGGGAATCATTTATGTTTCTTTTGAAAATCGCTCCTGGTTTTTGATCGTTTTGTTTTTGATTTTTTTAGATATCCTGCTGCTTTATGATAAAAGATCTCATTTTTATTGCAAAGAGCTTCAATATCCGATCACCATTCGAACCAACAATCATTGCCTGCAGCTGATCGGCTATCTGGATACCGGAAATAAATGTACTAATTTCAATATTCCCATCATAGTATTGAATGAAAACTATATTGGGTATTTTGATGATACCGATATGAAAGAACTGTGGATCGGATCGGTTAATCTGATTTCAAATCAAAAGGCATACTTATGTGAACTGAGTGTTGAAAACGGGGTTTATCAGCGTGTATGGGCGATTTTTTCCGATCAGCTTGCCGATATTGATTGTCTGCTTAATATTCATAACATTTAAATGGAGGAAATATGAACAAATTTATAGAGAAAATATTGTCTTTTTTTAAGCATGAAGATTCAATTGAACTATTTTTTATACAAGGAAATGAGATCTTGCCTCATCCCTTATCCAAAGAAGAGGAAGAAAAGGCTTTATTGGATCTTCAAAATGGATCGGAAGAGGCCAGAAATCTCTTGATCGAACATAATTTAAGGCTTGTTGTCTATATTGCGAAAAGATATGAAACAAATCCTGTTTTTATGGAAGATCTGATTTCGATCGGGACTATTGGCTTGATCAAGGCAGTCAATACGTTTCAGATCGATAAGAATATAAAACTGGTCACTTATGCATCGAGGTGTATTGAAAATGAAATATTGATGTTTTTAAGAAAGAAGAGCAGAAGAAAAGTGGAAGTTTCATTTGATGAACCCTTGAATGTGGATTATGACGGCAATGAGCTTCTCTTATCAGATATTATCGGAACTGAAGGAGATATCGTTGTGGAAGAATTCAGGAGCAAAGAGGATAAGAAAGAATTGTATGAAGCTTTAAGCCATTTAAAAGAAAATGAAAGAATGATCCTTGAGATGAGATACGGAATCAATCGGGATGAATATACACAGAAAGATATTGCGGATAAATTAGGAATTTCGCAGTCTTATATCTCACGGTTGGAAAAAAAGATCATTCAAAAATTAAAAGTGCAAATGATGAAGCAAAATTCATAGCAAAATTGGTTGAGAATTGTTATAATAGTTGCGGTGATGTTCAATGTTTATTATATTTGGGACAAAAGGATTGCAGCAGAAAGTACAGGTCGATCGAAGGATCGTGTGTCCGAGCTGTCAGAATGAAGAGTTTGAGTTTATAAAAACATCTCAATGTTTTTCTCTGTTTTTTATTCCGATTCCTTTTTTGAGTTGGGATAAAAGATATTTCGCAATATGCAGAAAATGTGGGACAACGCTTCAATTCAGAAAAGGTTTTGATACGGATTACATCATTATAAATCAGGCTCAGGATCGAGCAGAAAACAAGATCCGCTGCCGATTCTGCGGAAGCTTGATCGATGCATCCAGCACCTATTGTCCGGAATGCGGAAATAAGCAGTGAATATTCATTTGAATAAGAAAATGCTTGACAGGAATAGGGGAGAATGCTATACTGTTAGAGCATAAAAAGATTGTGGAAAGTAGAAGATCCCTTCTCACCTGATGTCTTGAAGACTTGGGTCATAAGCTACAGAAAGTGATGAGTAAACTTTTAAGCAGGGATTTCTATGGTCCCTGCTTTTATATGGTTGGAGGTGTCATTTATTAACAAAAAGAGAATGACTGATGAATTGGTCAATGAAAACATCCGCTTTAAAGAGGTCTTGGTAATCGGACCGCAAGGCGAACAGCTGGGAATCATGATGCGCAGAGAGGCAATGGAAAAAGCATATGATTATGATATGGATCTGCTCTGTGTAGCACCAAATGCTCAACCACCGGTTTGTAAGATACTGGACTATGGAAGATATCGTTTTGAGGCTCAGAAAAAAGCAAAGGAAGCCAAGAAAAATCAGCATGTAACGGAAGTGAAGCCATTAAGACTTTCACCGGTTATTGACACGCATGATTTTGAGACAAAGCTTCGTCAAGCCAAAAAATGGGCAGAAGACGGCATGAAAGTCAAAGTTGATATGCGTTTCCGCGGTCGTATGATGACACGAGTTGAAGTCGGAAGAAAAGTGATGAATCAGTTCATTGAACAGATTGCAGAGGTGGCAGTTGTTGATAAGCCGCCGGTAATGGAAGGCAATACAATGTCAGTGGTTTTGACACCGAAGAAAAAATAGTTAGGACTAGGAGGAAAAATTTATGCCAAAAATGAAGACAAAAAAGGCTTTAGCAAAACGTGTTAAAGTAACAGGCAGCGGTCAGCTGAAAAGAGGACATGCGTATGTTTCTCACTTTGCAGCAAACAAAACACATAAACAGAAAGTACAGCTAAGAAAAGCAGCATTAGTTCATAAGTCTGATGTAAAAAGAATCAGCCAGTTGCTGCAGGGTTAATTGAAGGAGGAATAGACAATGCCAAGAGTTAAAGGTGGTACAGTTACAAGAGCCAGAAGAAAGAAAACATTGAAACTGGCTAAAGGATATTTTGGTTCAAAGCATTTGCTTTACCGTACAGCTCATGAACAGGTAATGCGCAGCTTGCGTTATGCATACAGAGATAGAAAGCAGCTTAAGAGAAATATGCGTAAGTTGTGGATCGCTCGTATCAATGCGGCTTGCAGAATGAATGATATGAGCTATTCAACATTCATGCATGGATTGAAGCTTGCCAATGTAGCAATGAATAGAAAGATGCTTTCAGAAATCGCTATTCATGATCCAAAGACATTTACAGAAATCGTGAATGTAGCTAAAGCAGCTTTACAAAAATAGTCGAAAGACTATTTTTTTATGGGCAAATTTGCTACAATAACAAGCGGAGGTTTGAATATGAAAGAAATTTTGATAGCGACTTCAAATGCTCATAAAGTAGATGAGTTCAGAGAAATGCTGGAACCGGAAGGATATGTTGTAAAAAGTCTCTTGGATATCGATCAGGTTTTTGAAATCGAAGAAAACGGAACGACTTTTGCAGAAAATTCCAAAATAAAATCAGAAACGATAAGCAGACTTTTAAATATACCGACTCTTGCCGATGACTCCGGCCTTGAGATCGATGCATTGGATAAGATGCCGGGAGTTCAATCCGCTCGTTTTATGGGTCATGACACGCCTTATGAAGTTAAAAACAAAGCTCTGATAGAGGCTTTAAAAGACAAGGAAGACAGAACATGTCGTTTTGTCTGCGCTATTTCATTGGCAGTGCCTAACCAAAAAACAGAGGTTTTTGAGGGAATTGTCGAAGGAAAAGTGGCTCATGAAATAATCGGAGAAGGCGGATTCGGTTATGATCCGATCTTTTATTATGAACCGCTGAAAACAACATTCGGAAATCTTGATTCTTCAACAAAGAATCAGATCTCTCATCGTTCAAGAGCATTAAAGCTACTTTTGGAATATTTGAGGAGTAAAGGGAATGAATAAAGGATGCAAGTATTTAATCAGTGTTATTCAGCTGCTGTTTATTGTCGGATTGCTTTTGACAAGCGTTGATTTCAACTGCTTTAATTTGAATTTCTATCGAAAAGAGTATGAAAAGCTGAAT
>CAZUVT010000085.1:0-9156 GCA_964623925.1 uncultured Erysipelotrichaceae bacterium | reverse complement strand
TTCGTCATAACATGAACGACGACAGGTTTATCTTTGGATTTAGCTGCTTCCAAAGTGCGAATCAAAGCTTGGATATCATGTCCGTTGACCGGCCCTAAATATTCAAGATTGAATTCCCCGAAGATGCTGGATTCAACAACATTTTTCTTAACTGTTTCTTTGACCGCGTTCATCATTTCAAATGCCATTTTACCGGCATTATTCCGATTTAAAACTTTTTTAACATCATTTTTAGTCGCGGTATAAATACGGCTTGAGCGTAAATTCGCAAAAGCATAAGTCAAAGCGCCGACATTTTGAGAAATCGACATATTGTTGTCATTGAAAATAATGATCATTTTCTTCTGAAGACTGCCGATCTGATTCAAGGCTTCTAAGCTCATGCCACCGCCCAGGGCTCCATCACCGATCACAGGAACAACATGATAATTTTCCTTATTTAGATCACGGGAAACCGTCATTGCCAAGGCAGCTGATAGCGATGTGGATGAATGCCCTGCTTCCCACACATCATGAACACTTTCTGCCCTTTTCTGAAATCCGGAAATTCCTCCATATTGGCGAAGAGTAGAAAAATCTTTCGCCCGACCGGTCAGGATCTTATGCGTATAACATTGATGTCCGACATCAAAAAAGATCTTATCTTTTGGAGAATCAAAAACCGTATGCAAAGCAATCGTCAGTTCCACGACACCCAGATTGCTGGATAGATGACCTCCGGTTCTTGCCACATTCTGAATTAAAAATCTTCTGATTTCAGATGACAGTTCTTTTAATTCTGCCAAACTGCACTGTTTTAAAAATGCAGGGCTTTCAATCTTCGTCAAATCCACAAAAATGCCTCCTAAAATTTGCGAATGATTAGACTTTGAAGACAAGCTTTCATTTGACTGTCATCAAAATCACATTCTTTCATCAAATCAATTGCCTTTTGGTATTCCTCTTTCATCAGTTCTTTTGCCCGATCAAGGCCAAAGAGCGTGACTGTTGTAAACTTCCCGTTTGCAACATCGCTTGTACTTTTCCCCAGCTCGCTTTGAGTACTCGTCACATCCAAAATATCATCTTGAATTTGAAACGCCAAGCCGACATGATGTCCGATTTTTTCCCATAACGGAAGCTTCTCTTCTTTCGATGAGAGAATGCATCCGATCATCAGTGCGGCACTGAACAATCTACCTGTCTTATTCAGGTGAATCTTTTTTAGATCATCAAAATTCAGTGAAGTCATCGATTCGCTTTGAATATCCAGTTCCTGTCCGTAGATCATACCCTGAGCACCTGCAGATCTTGCCAGGATCTTTGTGATCTCCATATTCTTTTTCATGTCGCTGCTACAGCCGGCGGATAGATAAAATGCCTGAGTCAAAAGACCATCTCCGGCCAAAATTGCCGTAGCTTCATCAAACTTTTTATGACAGGTAAGATTGCCTCTTCTGTAATCATCATCATCCATGGCCGGAAGATCATCATGAATCAAGGAATATGTGTGAATCATTTCAAGTGCACATGCTGCATCCAATCCTAAACAAGGATCTTGACCGTATCCCATCAAAACATTTAACACAAATAAGGGACGCAGTCTTTTTCCTTTGGCCATCAATGAATATTTCATTGCCTGCTGAACGGAAGAATTTTCGATTTCATCTATTCTTGCAAGCAGCCTTTCTTCAATTTTACTTTTGAGTTCACTCTGAGTCAGACTGATCACTTGTAAGTTCCTCCACTTTCTTTTCAAAGCTTTTCAATTGATTTTCACATTCTTTGACCAATTCCAGACCTTCCTGAAACATCGCAATGGATTCATCAAGCGGAACTTCGTTTTTTTCCAATGCATTAACAAGTTCATCTAACCGAGCCAAGCTCTCCTCAAAATTTTTCTTCTTATTCATGATTTTTCTCCTTATCCATTACTTCTGCAGTGATGACTCCGTCTGTAAATTGAACGGAGATCCGATCATGGATCGATACTTTTTCCACGGAAGTAATCAATTCATGATTTTCATTTAATGCCAAGCTGTATCCTCTGGACAGACTTTTCAGCGGTGAATAGGCATCTAAAAGCTGAACTGTTCGTTCAAATCGCTGTTTTTTCTTTAAAAAAGAAGATTCAAGAGCCTGATTCAAAAAGGATGCTTTCCTTTCCAATGCATGTCTTTGATTAAAAAGCTCTGCATTAGCCCAATGAATCAATTTAGTCTTTTTCAGACTCAAAATGTCTTTCGATTTTGAGATCTGATGAATTCCTTTTTCCAATCTTCCGCTTAGATAATCCAATTTCATCTTTTTCATTTCAATCATGCTGATCGGCTCCACCAGCACTTTAGATTGGGAAAGATGCTCCAAAGTCCTTCGCTTCGATTGAAGATGGTTGTTTACAGCCCCTTTCAATCTATTTCTGAGATTGCTCAGATCAAACAGAACCTTTTGTAATTCCGGAGTTGCCATCTCTGCCGCTCCGGTTGGGGTCGGTGCTCTTCTGTCACTGACATAATCTACGATCGTCGTATCCACTTCGTGCCCGACTCCGGTTATGATCGGTGTTTTTGCCTGATAAATCGTTAAAGCAAGTCGTTCGTCATTAAATGCCCATAAATCTTCAATAGAACCGCCTCCACGAGCCAGAATGATGACATCAAGATTCAATTCATCCAATTTTTTTAAGGCTTGGATCATCTCAGATGCCGCCTCATTTCCCTGAACCAAGGTATTCAATTCAAATAATTCACATATCGGCCATCTTCTTTGTATCGTCGTGACGACATCTTCTCTGGCAGCAGTATTCTTACCGGTTATGATTCCGATCTTCATCGGATATTTCGGCAAAGGCTTCTTGTGAGCTTCATTAAAATATCCTTGTTCGAAAAGCTTCTTTTTCAGCATTTCAAACTGCTGATAATAATCGCCGATACCATCCTGCTTCATCGCAAGAACATACAGTTGCAACTGACCGGATGATTCAAAAATGCTTGTGTTGGCCTGAATCAAGACCTTGATACCTTCTTTCGGCTTAAACTGGCATCGTGCCACATAAGAGGCAAACATAACACAGGAGATCCTGCTTCCCGCATCTTTTAATGTAAAATACCAGTGTCCGCTTCGATGAGCAGTGAAATTGGATATTTCTCCCTGTACGATGATTTTCTGCAAAGTCGGATCCAGATCCAGCTTGCTTTTCAAAGATCTGACCAGATCACTGACTGTATAGACAACATTTCTCATAGACGATCCAAAACACCGTTGATCAACCTGTATGCCGCTTCATCACAGTAGCTTTTAGTCAGACGCACAGATTCATCAATTATAACGGCTGCATGAGCAGTCTGATTATCCAATTCACTGCATGCCAGCAACAAGATTGCCTGCTCAAGATATCCCAAACGAGAAAAAGTCCAATCGGTCAAGACTTCATTAATATATTCAATATAACGATCTTTATTTTCCATTGTCTTATAGATCAAGGTGATATAAAAATCATCCATGTCATCCTTTTTACATTGAAGTACCTCTTCAGCCACTTCATTGATATCTTTTTTCAAAAGCAAAGACTGATAGATACAAGTCATCGCCTTTTCTCTTTGCCTATGTCGGTTCATTGTAAATTACCTCCATCATACCTAACATTTTATCACGAAACGGAAATTGTTTAAATAATTAAGATTCATTTTTAATGATTTCTTGCTATAATATATTTCAGAAAGAAGGTCATTTATGAAAAAGTCTTTTTTATTTCGATTATGGGGACACTTTAAAACGATTACTTCGCATAAGCTTCTGGTGACAAAATACTGTTTCAAAATCGGTCTTTATAAACAAGGAATCAAACATGATCTTTCGAAATATATGCCAATCGAATTCTGTGCTGGAGTCAAATACTATCTGGGAGATCGCAGTCCGATTGATAAAGAGAAAGAAATACACGGCTATTCAATGGGATGGCTTCATCACAAAGGTGCAAATCCTCACCATTGGGAATATTGGGTTGATGTCGATAAAGTTACCCGTCAGATCACTGTCCATCCGATGGCCTTTAACTATATTGCCGAATCGATCTGTGATCGGGTCTCGGCATGCCGCATCTATCAAAAAGAGAAATATACGCAGGCAAGTGCCTATAATTATTTCGTAAATGGAATGGATCGTCCCCTGATGCATCCCGACACTGCCCAGGTCTATATGAAATACCTTGAAATGATCAAAGATCGCGGTGAAGAGGAAGCATTCAGAGTTTTAAAGAAGGATGTCAAAGAATTTCGCAGAAACAAAAAAAATAGCGGTTAAAACCGCTTTTTTCTTTTAAAAAACAAATCCAACAACATGGATATCGATCTGACCGCAATGAAGATTGGTCATCTGATAGATGGCCGAATCGATACGCTGCTGCAAGCTTTCACATGTCTCATTGACATTTGCGCCGTATTTTAATCTGACATCAACATGTACGATCAGTTCATTATTGATGATCTTGCAATTAGAAGTCTTTCTCAAGCCGCTTCCTTCTGCCGGAAAAGCATTCTCTTCATCCTCGATCGAGATCTGCATGATCGAATCAAAGACTCCCTTAGATAATGTAATCATACCGTTTTCTTTGTCATTGTTAATAAGAATATATTCCTGTGCCATATTATCACCTTCTGGTATCATTATAGCCGAAGTGTCAAAGAAATACAAACATTATTTATTCAAAAGATACTTCAACGGAAACATCCCGGTCTGATGATTTTTGTACTTCAGCAATGATCTTAGCTGCATCCTGATTGTTTTTGTATTGCTTCTGACAGGTAATGTGAATCGTTTCCTCCATGATCTCCACAAAGCAGCCTTTATATCCCTTTTCTTCCAGCATGGATTCCAAAGCCGTTTCACTTACTCTTAAGGTCTCTAATTCATTCAGTTTCATCAGAGCTTCATGTTTAGCTGTTTCAGATGATTCGGAACTGGCAAGAATGGAATTATATTGATCTGTTAAAATCGACCTTTTTTCTGTTACTGCTTTCAAAAGTGCTTGATAGCTTTCTCCTGTATTTTCAGCCGAAGCGATTAAAGCATTTGGATCCAGATCCGATGTATTTTCTACAGGCAGCGTGACATAATAAACAGTAAGCATCAAAACAAGCGAAAATAAAGTTAAAAAAGTAAAAGCCTGTCTATTCATAAAAAGTTCCTCCCGCATGCATTACAAATGTATGTAGAAAGAACTTTTTTTATTCCTTAAATCCGTAATCCTTTCGGAAATTTGTTTTTGATCATCACACCATCGCTCTTGCCGAATCCGATAGCGTTTCCCTGATAAAATAAAGCGACATAGCCTTTATCGCATTCTTTATATAAGACCTGACCATTCAGATAAGCCAGACATTCTTCCTGATTCAATTCAACTTTTTTCTTGAGATAAGGAGCTAAATAAGAACTCATATAAAAGTGATGATTCGGCTCAAAGCGATTCTTGACAACTTCGCCTACCAAAATGCCTTCTTTCACCACTTTGATATGTTCCAATGAAAGAAACGGCTGATCATTCAGATAAACCCGATTGTTGATTTCTAAAAGATCGTAATTCTCAAGATTCAGTTGATCTTTTAAAAATGCTTTCACTTCTGCTCCGGTTTTAGAAGACATGACACGTTTTTTAGAACAGTATGGATTTGATAATCGCATCATTTTGGCAATAAAATGGCCCTCTCCCCGATCCATCGGAAAGATCCTGCGGACAAGAGCGCCTTTGCACTCTCCATAATCAAATCCTTCCCTGCCAAAATCGGCCTCGCAAGAAATCTGTTTCATATCCGGATGCTTCGCCAGAAATTCACTGATGACACCTTCGTTTTCTTCCATCGAGTAAGTACATGTGGAATATACCAGAATCCCTTCATTTTTCAAGGTCAAATAAGCATTTTCTAAAATTTTGAGCTGTCTTTTCGCACAAGACTCAACATGACTTTGGCTCCAGTCCTTCATCGCCTGATCATTCTTCTTGAACATTCCTTCCCCGCTGCATGGCGCATCTACCAAGACTTTATCAAACCAACCCTGGATATTCGGACACAATTCTTCCAGAAGGCTGTTGGTGATCATTGCATTTCCTATGCCGCATCTCTCCATATTTGCCGCAAGGATGGATGCTCTTGATGAAATCGGATCGTTGCTTAAAAGAAATCCGGTATTATTAAGCTTCGAAGCGATTTGTGTACTTTTCCCACCCGGCGCCGCACAAAGATCCAGAACCCAATCCCCTTCTTGGACATCAAGTATTTCAACAGCGGAGGTGGCAGAAGGCTCTTGAATATAAAACAACCCCTGAAGATGTTCGATCGTTTTCCCGAGCTTTTCATCAGTCGGGATGTAAAATCCTTCTTTACAAAACGGTGTTTCCGTCAATGGCAGATCCAGTCTTTGCTTTATTTCCTGCACATTGCTTTTAAGCAGATTGACACGAATTCCTTTATAGGCAGGAAGATCCAATGATTTCAAATAATCTTCTACTTCATCTTTAAGATAAGACTTCATCTTAGATAAAAATTCTTCATTCATTTTAAGACTCCTTGAACTGTTTTCTTATCTTCTTCCAATTGCCTGATTAATTCATCGATCCCCTTGAATTTCTTTTCCTCTCTTATTTTAAAGTTGAATTCCAATCGCATCTTCTTCTGATAAAGTTCTCCGTGAAAATCAAACAGATGTGCTTCGATGCTGATTTCTTCCTTGTAGTTAAAGGTGGGATTATGTCCGATGTTGATCATACAGGAATAACTTTTTCCCTCGATGATCGCCTTTCCCCCATACACACCGCACTCTGGCAAGATATATTCTTTTTCAACTTCCAGATTAGCGGTCGGAAAACCGATCTCATTTCCTCTTTGACGGCCTTTTGTCACGATACCGCTAATAGAGTAATGGTAATTCAAGAGTTCATTTGCCTTTTCTATATTCCCTTCTTGAATCAAAGCAGTAATTCTTGTCGTGCTGATTTTTTTACCACCGTGATCCACTGAATCGATAACTGCCACATCGAAGCATCCTTTTGAATCTTCGATCAAAGTAGTCGTATTGCCCTTTCCAAATGCTCCGTAATGATAATCAAAACCGCATACCAAAGTGTCAATATTGCATCTTCGCAGGCAATGGACAAATTCAAGCGGTGAAAGCTGGCTCATTTCTTTGGTAAAATCCATGACGATCCAATTTTGAATGCCGTATTTCTCGGCAATGGCTTCCCTTTCTTCCATTGTATTCAGATGCTGAACGAATTTTGCCCCTTTAACCGTTACCCAGGGATCCGGATCAAATGTGATCAGAGCACTTTCGATGTGCTTGCCTTCGGCAATCTGAACTGCTTTATCAATCAAAGCTTTATGTCCCAAATGTATTCCGTCAAAATATCCGATGCATGCCGCAACTCTTACATCCAACACCACCTGATTATTCATCGATATTCTCCACTTCTTCATACTACCACAATCCTCTTTTTGACTTATACAAGCCCTTTTCTACCCGCTCATACATCGCAATCGCTTCATTTTCATAGGTAATGCAAAGAAGTTCTTCTTCGCTGTCTATCCGGATCCGTTTGCCGTTTTTGATATCGGCGATGTTTTCCGCCTCAACACAAGGATAAAGCTTTTTCAATATGTCCGACACGGAATGAAGTTTCACATTTTCAAAAGACAATTCATCCGGATCCATGCATTCATCCAAAGAAAATCCACACGCTTTCGTACGGACCAAAGACGTCATCGTGCCGACAGTATTCAATTTCTCGGCAATCTCTTCACACAGTGAACGAATATAAGTTCCGCTACTGCATAAACAACGAAAACGAATCGTTTCCTTGAACTCAAGAAGTTCGATTTCAAAGATTTCGATTTCTCTTTCCTTTCTTTCAACCACTTTTCCTTCTCTTGCATATTCATAAAGCTTTTTTCCATTTACCTTGATTGCCGAGACCATCGGAGGAATCTGCTTGTGTTTGCCTAAAAAACTATTCAGTACGCTCTCGACCTGTTCTTTAGAGAGATCCAAAATCGGTTTTGTTTCGATAACATTCCCCCAGCAATCACCGGTATCGGTTTTTTCACCCAGTTTCATTTCTGCAATGTATTCTTTTTGATCATGAGCCAAGTATGGCAGACATTTGCATGCTTTCCCCAAAAGAACGATCAAAACACCTGTTGCATTCGGATCCAAAGTTCCGGTATGCCCGACACTTTTCTGCATCAATATTTTACGGCATCGCTGTACCACATCAAAAGAAGTACATCCGGCCTTTTTATGAACTAATAAGATTCCATCCATCTGCATCACCTGTTCTATTATACACAACTTTTCATAAAAACAAAAGCAAGGAATGACCTAGATGAACATCAGTTCATCCCCATTCTGATATCCGCATTCAAGCAAAGTTTTTTCTTGCTGCAAAATTTTACCATCCTCTTTGTCAAACAGCGTTCCGCTTAACAACACGCGATCATCAAATTCAAGATCATCCTGAATGACCTCTTTTAGAAGATCTTCAATTTTTGACACAGTCATTTCTTCGCTTATACGGCACTCATACTGAATTGCCCATGCCGGCAGATAGACCATAACTACGATTTCATCCAATTTTCTCACCTCCTTTTCTGATCGGATAGATTATTTCCATTTTCCCGTCTTTAACCCAAATGGCCTGTTGATCCTCAATCAATTGTTTTTTGATTTCATCACTTTTCAATGCACTTTGATTCAAAAAGCCCTTTCCGAGCCAGATCCCGTTTTTTGAGGACGGGATCTTATGAAAATCCCGATAAGCAAATATAAATCTTGCTTCTTTCTGCTCCTTTCTTAAGATCAGTTTTACGCATGATCCTTCGATCACTGATTCAGTGTTTAAACTGATATCCTTTTCAAGCAATGTCTTAATCATGTCATAGAACATTTCGACCTTTTCTCTGCTTTCAGAAACTATCAGTTGATTTTCCATGCAATCCAGATAACGAAAAGTATAGGTATTGATTTCTTTTCCAATCGGAATCCAAGGAACCCTCAAACTTCCTGTCAGTACATTGATATCCAAGTCACGACTTAGATTGATCCAAAAATCATCTCTTTTGGGCAATCGAATCTTTTCGTCAATCAGACAGATCTGTCCTTCCAGGATCCTTCCTTGATATGAGATCA
>CAZUVT010000084.1:8249-9173 GCA_964623925.1 uncultured Erysipelotrichaceae bacterium | reverse complement strand
TTTTGATGGATTGAGTGAATTTGTAAATAATGTTCCGGTCATTGTTTTATTGGATGGAATTAATGATGGAGCAAGACAAAGATTCACAATTGCTCATGAGCTAGGACACTTAGTATTAAACATAAATAATAAAGATTTGGATGAAGAAAAATTATGTAATAGATTTGCAAGCAGTTTTTTAATGCCAAAAGAGGCTGTTATAAATGAATTTGGATTTTCCAGAAGAAATATTAGTTTCTACGAATTAGCAGCATTTAAAAGCGAGTATAAAGTCAGTATTGCTGCTACGCTTTATAGATTAAGAGATTTAAACATAATATCTGAATATTTGTTTAAAAAAATTAACATTTCATTGAGTTCGAAAGGGTATAAAAAACATGAGCCTTATCCTATTGATCCGGAAAAATCATATCAATTTAAGCGACTTGTTCATAAACTGGAAGTTGATAACATCCTATCTTTAAATAGAGCATGCGAGTTATTAGGAATAACTGCAGATGAATATAACAACGAAGATAATAATTACCGATACTAATATAATAACAGATCTCAGCAATGCTGATGTTTTAGATAAGTTTGTTCAACTAGATAATGTTTATATGATCGATATGGTTAAACGAGATGAAATAAATTCTAAAACCGGAAATGTTAATATAAACAAAAAAATGAAAACCATTAGTGTTACTTCAGAGGAAATTGATGAAGTTTTTAAAATATCGAAGAAAATTCATGGATTATCTTCATATGATATTATTAATTTTATAATAGCTAGAAATAATAATGCTATTTTAGCGACAGGTGATAAAAAACTAAAAGAGTACAGTGAGGCAAATGGTATAGAAGTGATCAGAACTTTAAAAATAATTAGATTAATGAGAAATAAAAGTATGATTACGAATGAAGAAGCAATTAATGCTTGTAAAG
>CAZUVT010000084.1:0-8239 GCA_964623925.1 uncultured Erysipelotrichaceae bacterium | reverse complement strand
AAGAAAGTAATAATACACGAATTCCTATATCTGATATTGATAATATTATTAAAGAATTTGAAAAGGACTTAGTAACATGCTGAGTTCTTTTTATTCTATATAAAACCATTTGTTATGGATGTGGTAGTAAAAGGGTAATCACGGGATGTAGCATCGTTTTTAATTTAAGTACAGAAAAATGTAAAAGTGAATTATGCAAATTGTTAAGAGTTTTGAAGTATTTCCAAGAGCGAAAAGAAATGATAGAATGTTTAAAAAGAAAAGAATATGAAGCGGTCGGGGAAGAGACAGCAAGAATGATCGAGGCTTTTATAGGAATGAAGATAAAGCTCACAGTAAAGGAGGGAAAGGTGGATATGTGCAGAGCAATGGAAGAATTAAAAAAGGAATAGAAACAAGAAGGAGAAATGATTGGGCTTGAAATCGGACTTGAAAAAGGTGAGAAGAGAGGACATAAAAAAGAGAAGCTCAACACAGCAAAGCGGATGATTGAATTCAAAATTGCAGATGAGCTGATATTAAAGTGCTGTCAGATCAATAAAAAGGAATTAAATAAACTAAAGATTCAAATGGGGCTTCTTGCATGAATTTCATTTTTGTTCAAAACAGATTTTCGTAAAATGGATCTTAATCAGTTCTTTGATTCGGTAAAGATCTGAATAATAGAAATGAGATTAAATATCAGAATTGTAATTGCGAGCGATTAAAACAAATAAAAAAATAGAGAATTGGATTAACCTGATTCTCTATTTGTTTTAATTTTTAAATTTCTTATGAATTGCCTTTAATGCAAATGGGGTAAAAATAAACATGACAATGGCTTCGGCATAAGCGTAAGACCACCAGACCTGATTCAGTCCGCTGAATTTCGCAAAGAGATAAGCCAGCGGAACTAAAAAGACGAGCTGTCGGAATAAGGACATCAGCATACTGACAATGCCATAGCCCAATGATTGGAAAAGGACTGTAATGACTAATCCGACGGCGGCAAAGATAAAGTGGAAACTGATGATGCGTAGTGCCACAGTTCCGATTTCCAACAGCTGTTCAGTAGGATTGAACAGGGAAAGGATCAGATTTGGGAAGAAGTTGAAGATCAGTGTCCCTGCCAACATGATTGCGATAGCTACTTTCAGCATCAGTTTTAAAGTATCGGTATAGCGTTTTTTGTCTTGTGCACCATAATTGTAAGAGAGGATCGGCATCGCGCCCTGATTCATACCTAATATCGGCATGAATACAAAACTCTGCAATTTGAAATAGATGCTTAGGGCATTGACCGCAACATCACTGAATCCGACAAGGATCCCATTCATACAGGTTGTTGTTACGGATCCGATTGCGTTCATGATCATAGTTGGGATTCCGATCTGATAGATTTTCTGAATAACGACCTTTTCCAGTTTGAATCCTTTTAATGAAATCTTAATATCGTGATTCTGCTTGATCAAAACATATAGGATGAAAAGCATTCCGATCCATTGTCCGATTACCGTGGCCAAAGCCGCACCGGCAACACCCAGAGCCGGGAAACCGAAATATCCGAAAATCATGATTGGGTCTAAGACAATATTGATTCCTGCAGATATCAATAAAGAGAACATAGGCAGGATCATATTGCCTGTAGCTTGCAGGATTCTTTCGCAAATGATTTGAATCTGCTGTCCCATACCCAGACCCATTACGATCATCAAATAAGAAGCACCCATTTCGATGATCTGTGCATCTTGAGTAAATAGGCTTAAAAATGGTTTGGCAAAAAGAAGACCACCTCCCAGAATCAGAAGGGAGTGAAAGATCGATAAGATCAAACCGGTCGTAGCCGTCTGATTAGCGTGTTCCAGTCGTTTTTGACCCAAACGGCGGGCAACCATCGCATTCGTTCCGACTCCGCATCCAAGTCCGATAGCTAAACTCAGCATCTGCATCGGAAAGACAAGGCCGATCGAAAAGAGTGCATCCTGCCCGAGCTTGGCAACATAAATACTGTCAACGATGTTATAAAGGGCCTGGATCAGCATTGAAAAGACAGCCGGCAGGCTCATGTTCAACAACAATTTATCAATAGGCATCGTGCCTAGTTTCTCTGATTTATTTTCAGTCATTTTTATACCTCCAAAACCTGTATATTATAATCGAAGTGAAAAGAAAAATCCAGTTCGTTATTTTGTTGACAAAGATCAGTGTTTGCAGTTATTTCAATTTTCTGCTATCTTTATAGAAGGTGATAAAATATGAAACAGCAAACAGTCATCCGATTTCTATTAATGCTGGGCGGCAATTTAATGATCGGAATCGGAATAGCATTTTCTTTATATGCCAACATGGGCAATGATCCATTCAGTACGATGAATCTGGGACTTTCTTCTTTTACGGGGATTTCATTTGGAAATGTGCAGTTGATTGTCAACTGTCTTCTGTTTTTGATTCCGCTGCTTTTTGATCGATCTCAGATCGGACTGGGTACGATTGGAAATATGGTATTAGTAGGATATTGTGCCGATTTTGTCAGTCCGTTCTGTACAGGATTATTAAATTCCTTGCCTTTTAATGCTTTCTTTTTGGCAATGATAGTCGGTGTGTTGATTACTTCGTTTGGATGTGCTTTCTATCTGGCGGCAGATATGGGAGCTTCTCCTTGGGATTCCTTTGCGTTTGTTGTGACGAAACATCTGTCGAAAGTTCCCTATATGCCGCTTCGGATCACACAGGATCTGTTTGGACTTTTCATTGGATTCTTGTTTCATGCCACAGTGGGCATCAGTAGTATCATTCATGCATTCTGTCTTGGCTCGTTCATTTCTTTTTTCACTGCCAAGATCCGTACTTTCTTTCTTAAATAAAAACAGGATTGCTCCTGTTTTTTCTATTTAGTACATGATTTGGCGATTTGAATAAAGTCTTGAACAGTCTTGTTTTTCCTTTCGGGAATCCATACCAGACCTGCATGCATATCCGGAAGATCTTCAAGCGGAATCTTGATCAATCCGGAAAAATGTTTCTTTTTGCTGCAAGGCAAGATCGTAAATCCGATTCCGGCTTCGACATTGAGGAACATGCTATCGAAGCTGCAATAAGGAGGCAAGACTTTGATATTCATCTCATTCAGATCGGCAAAGTTAAACACATTTTTGTTTTTCTGTAATTCAGTCTTGGCAAAAAGAAGAGTTTCTCCGCTTAAATCTTTCCAGGACAGCGATTTGTAAGCAGCTAAGCGATGATTCTTGCTGACAAAGACATAATATCCGCATTTAATTAAAGGCAGAAAGGAAAAAATCGGATCATCCTGCATTTCATATTCATAGCAGAAAGCTAATTGGATGTCGTTGGTAATCAAAAGTTCTTTTGTGCTTGCATCGCTCTGTGAAAGTATTTCAATTTGAGTAGAAGGGTGATGCTCCGAATAATGCTTGATCGTATTTGAGATAATAGAATGATCGGCAAGACGGCGAATCAGTAATGTGATAACCGATCGATTTTCCATATCATGCAGGATCTTAGCCGTTTGGATCATATTTTGAAGACCATTTGAAAGGGAAGAGAGCTCTTTATATAAAAATTCTCCTGCCGAAGTCAACGAGACATTCCGGTTATTACGATAAAAAAGCTTGAGATTCAACTCATTTTCCAAAGAATTGATCTGATAGCTGACAGCAGGCTGAGTTGTAAAAAGAGATTCAGCAGCTTGAACATAGCTCAAACTTTTTGCGACTTCTAAAAAACAGCGGATCTGTGTTGTATTCATTTCACTATCACCTCTTGTCTACATTATAACATCATCATAAAATACGCGTGATAAGAGAAACTTATCGATCAAAAAAAATATTGAATATATTGAGATTACTACAATTCCTGATATAGTTTTAGGATATACCGCAATCATCCATATCATGCAGCATTTGAAAAAAGATTTATGATATAATTCATCCTATTCAAGATGGGGGTTTGTAAAAGAGGATATACAGCATAACCCAACTGCATGATTCAGAGAGTCAAAATGCAGTCGTTAAAGAAAAACGGAATAAGATCCGCCGTCTTTATATTCTGTATCTGATATTCTTTTATCTGAAAGATCGGGATTCAAGCCCCATTATGAAGATATCCGTCTATATTTTTATAAGCTATAGTTAGTAGTGATGATTTTGATAAGAAATCCCTTTTTGTATTGAACGCGATAAACTGTTGACATTCTCTGTTCTAGTTGTAAAATAGGGAAGATGAATTGATAAGGGAGAGAATTTTATGGAGACAGGCATCACAGTTTTTTATCAGATTATTAAAATGTTTATCATGATTGCAGTCGGTTATCTATTATATAAAAAGAGGATCATTACAGATCCTTCGACAGCGGTTTTATCCAATCTTCTTTTGATGGTAGCCACCCCATGTACACTGATTACATCGTTCAATCAGGCATTTTCATCTGAAAAGTTGATCAATTTGGGATATGCATTTATTCTCAGCGTGTTTACTTATTTGTTTTTTATTGGCATAGCAAATCTGTTATATAAGAAGGATTACAGAGAAGAAAGATTTTCAGTCGTTTTTTCTAATGCTGGATTTATGGGGATCCCCCTGGTTACCGGCTTGTTGGGCATTGAATCCGTATTCTATCTGTCTGTTTATATTGTTTGTTTCTATTTGTTTGGCTGGACTTACGGAATCATAACGATGTCTCATGATAAAAGTATGGCTTCCATCAAGAAATTGATTAAAAATCCATGTATTTGGGCAGTTTTTGTAGGAATCGTACTCTTCGTTTCCCCAATCAAGCCCTTTGCGCCAATTATGGAATCTATCTCCATGATGGGGAATCTAAATACACCTTTGGCAATGCTGGTCTTGGGATCTTATTTAGGCAGATGTCAGTTACGGGAAATATTTACTGATAAAAGGATCTATCTGGTTTCTTTTTATCGACTGATCCTGGCCCCGATCCTGCTTTTATTGGTATTTAAATTCCTGCCATCGCAATTGGATCAAATCAAAATGATCATCTTCATTGCGGCTAGTGCTCCGGTCGGAGCCCTGCTTCCGATCTTTGCCCAGATCGTAAACAGAGATACAGATTACGGAGCAGAAATCGTCAGCTTATCAACACTTCTTTCTTTGATCTCTTTGCCCCTTGTGCTTATGGCAGCCCAGATGGTATGGTAATCCATCATCAAAGCTTGTTTTCGCCTGAATGATTCGATATAATAAAAGAGAGATTTAAAAAGGATCGTGGAGGGAAAAATGAAAACAAAATTAATCATCTATTTTACAATTGCGCTATTGCTGTGCGGATGCACTGTCAAAGAGAGCGAAGAAATCCTAGATTCAACAACACCTGAGGAAAGTTCGGAGATTTCAATTGAAGAACCTGAAATTGATTCAGAATTGAATCATGATGAGATCATGGCCGGAGATTTTTCATCTATTGCAGGGGAGTATGTCAATTCTGAAGGTCTTATTTTCATTCTTGATGAAGATGGACTCACGGAGGATGAAAGACAAACAGGGGAAATCTATTGTATCCCAAAGAACATTTATTTCATGGGTATTCATCAGAAAACGGATTTGGATGGTGGATATTCCCTTGTGATTTTTCCGGAAGGTGTTGAGGTTCCGACTTTGGAGGGATTAACGGATCTTACAAAAATTAGAATTTGTCATGGGCAAGACTATCCTTTGCGTGTAGAAGAAATCTATACTAAAAAATAGAAAGAAGAAATTCTTTTTCAAATTGGCATTGGACGAAAACAATAAATGGTTTGAAATCGAAATTATAAATCAAGCGTCAAAACTAATTAAGATACTGAGATCACTTTCGATTTTAAGATTCAAAAATAAATCAAATATAAAGATTTAAAAAACAGAAAATATGGAGGGAAAAATGAAAACAAAATTAATCATCTATTTTACAATTGCGCTATTGCTGTGCGGATGCACTGTCAAAGAGAGCGAAGAAATCCTAGATTCAA
Organism: uncultured Erysipelotrichaceae bacterium; assembly: GCA_964623925.1. Taxonomy (GTDB): domain Bacteria; phylum Bacillota_I; class Bacilli_A; order Erysipelotrichales; family Erysipelotrichaceae; genus CATJXY01. Next base: position 2,276 of record CAZUVT010000084.1, on the reverse strand, counting down.
CAACACCTGAGGAAAGTTCGGAGATTTCAATTGAAGAACCTGAAATTGATTCAGAATTGAATCATGATGAGATCATGGCCGGAGATTTTTCGTCTATTGCAGGAGAGTATGTCAATCCGGAAGGTAAGACGATATTTCTTGAAGAAAATATCAAAGAAAGAATGTTTGACGATGAAATTCATTACACAGGTGAATATTATTTTTTGAATGTAAAAACTGATGATGGATTATATGGTATTGGTCTGGCTATCTATGATGTTGGTGTTGAAATTCCCTACTTAGAAGGATTAACGGATCTTACAAAAATCCGTATTTGTTATTATCAAGCCGAGGTTATGTCTGTAGAAGAAGTTTTCACCAAAAAGTAAAGGTAAGCTAAGCTTTTTAAAATTGATTTTTTTGGTTAAATTAATAAATGGGTTAGTCTTTATAAGATGTATGATTTAGAAATCACTCTACTATAGAGACAAAAAATTGAAATACGATCATGGAGGGAACATGAAAAAACAGTTGATAACCTGTTTTACGATTTTATTATTGTTTTGTGGATGCGCTGTTAAAGTGGAAAACACAATAAATGATCCGATTGAGGAATTAAAAAATCATTGTAAAATAGTTGAGGAAAAAGATGAAAATATTTATTTTGTAGAGGAATGCAAGGGATTTGCATTGGAATATGCATTTATTAATTTTAATACCTCGGAAATCTTAATGGCAGGAGAGACATTGAATTTTAAAGAAATTTCTTTAAATTCCTATAGGGAACAAGATGATTTGTCATGCATGATTTATTATGATGAAAAACAAAAAGAAATTAAATCAGACCATTGTTCTGGACTTAATGAAAAGCTGGCACTTACCCAAAGTATGGCAGTCATTCTCTATAATATCCATTCTGGTTGTGAAGAAACTTCATTTCTTAATCTGGCATATACCGGAGTCGAAGACTTTGATTTTGAAATACTTCTTCCATATATTAAAGAATTAAATGATTATATATCTAAAAACTATGATTTAGACCCTAGTAAAAATAGCGATGAATATCTAAAGCATATGTGGAGAAGATATTGCGGTTCGGAATATCATGAACAAGGGAAATGTGTTATTCATTAACATAAACAGAAGAAATGATAACCTTCGTTAGTTCATTCATCTATACTAGTTTTTATTGTATATGATATACAAATCATCTTATACAGAAAATGTATAAAAATCATAGAAGAATCAGTGGTAGTTTAATTGATATCTAAAAAAGGGTTTTTACCTAAAAAAGTTTGGAATAATATGGAGCGATACAGGATGTGAGCTATGGAAAGAAGGTTTTTATGAAAAAATACTTAGTGTGTTTTTTATGCTTGATATTGATTGGTTGCGGTAGTTCTAACTCAATTCATGACGTGAATGAAAAGAATCACAGCACACAAATCAGTAGCAATAAACATGAAGAAGATCTTTTCACAGATATTATAGACGGTTCAGAGAGTGAAAGAAGAGAACCATTAATATATAAAGCAGATTATTTGACTGAAAAATTATTTAAAAAAAATAATATTCCAAACCCAACAATGATTCATTGTTTTATCGGAGATAATAATATGAATATTGGATTTGTTTATCATTATGATTTGGGATTGTCTGAAGAAGAAAGAAAACAAGATTATAAAAGGGATACTGTAGGAGATCCATATCTTTATTATGGAGAGATGATCCAGTTTTCAATGAATGTTTATGGTGTTAAAGGGAGTTGTCCATCATCATGGCAATCATCTATTAGTAAGGTATCAGATGAAATTGACTTTTATCTTGTATTCAATAAAAATGAAATGTATTTTGTTTTTGAAGAACGACCTATTGAAGAATTAGAAAAGTATTATCCGAGCACATTCGCAAAACTTATTTCCAATTATGATGAATATTTTCTTAATTGTCCGCAATGCTTCACTGAGAGAATTTGGAATACGGAAATTGAACAAAAACCAAGTTATTACGGAGCAGGGATAAGAACAGCAGATTATTTTGAAGATCATGGTCTGTATGGACCGAGTGCGATTGTGATCTTTTTTGGAGAAGATAATGATTGTATAGGATTTACTTATGATTACGAAATATCAAAGACAGAAGATATTGAGCGAAAATCACTGGATGGACATGAAATTAATCTTTCATATTATGGAAAACTCACCCAACTTACAGATACAATATTTAGTGTAAAAGGGAATGAGTTATTGACTTTTGAAAATAAAACTGAGAGGATTTCAAATGAAGTTGATTTTTAT
>CAZUVT010000083.1:0-9278 GCA_964623925.1 uncultured Erysipelotrichaceae bacterium | reverse complement strand
CCGGAAGAATGGATCAGATCCATGAAGGGCAGCCGTTCAATGTAATTGTTGTCTTTGCGCATACTCCGGATGGCTTGGAGCAGGTATTCAGATATGCTTCTTCGATCACACCGAAAGGGAACAGGATCATCGGAGTGTTTGGTTCAGCCGGAAAGCGCGATACAAAGAAGCGTCCGATCTTCGGCAATCTGGCAGATAAATATTGTGACATGATCATCCTTACAGAAGATGATCCTCGCGATGAAAGTCCTTTGGATATTGCCGCAGAAATCAAGTCCGGAATCCAGGATACCAATACGATCGTGATCGAAGATCGTTATGATGCGATCCGACAGGCCGTAGAAATCGCCAATGTGGATGATACGATCTTGATTCTGGGGAAAGGCGATGAAACCTTTATCTACAGGGAATTCGGAAGGGAACCATGGATGGGAGACCATGTGGCTGCCAAGGAAATCATTCACCGCTACTATTTGGGAGAAGAATAAACCGGATTTGTCAGATCCGGTTTTATCAGGAAGTGAGGATTAAAAAATGAGCAGAAAAATGCGAAGTATTTGTCTTTTATTAATTACTGCGGTCATTTGGGGATTTGCCTTTGTGGCGCAAAGTACAGGAATGGATCATGTCGGTCCGTATACATTTATGAGCTGTCGTTTTCTATTGGCCGGAATAGCGCTTTATCCTGTCACTAAAATATTGGATCAAAACAAAACAGAAGAGGAAATTGAGAAGGGCAGGCAGGGGTTGCTGAATGCCGGGATCATCTGCGGACTTGCCTTGTTTTTGGGATGTGTCTTTCAACAGGTCGGACTGCAGTATACGACGGTTGGAAAGGCAGGATTCATTACGACCCTATATATTGTCATTGTCCCTGTATTCGGCTTTTTTGCGCATAAAAAAAGTTCTAGGAATGTATGGATCAGTGTTCTTCTTTCCATGCTCGGACTTTATCTTTTGTGCATGAATGAAGCATTCACTTTATCAAAAGGAGATATTTTGGAATTGATCGGGGCATTGGCCTTTGCGATTCAGATCATCGTTGTAGATCGAGTCATCGGTCATTTGGATGGGGTAAAGCTCTCGTGTATCCAATACCTTGTATGTTGTTTTTGCTCCTCGATTTTAATGTTTATTTTTGAGAAGCCGACAATTTCTGCCATTACTGGAGCCATAATTCCGATTCTTTATGCCGGTCTTTGCTCGAATGCAATCGGAAATACATTTCAAGTCATTGCCCAAAAAGATCTGGATGCGACTGTGGCTTCCTTGCTGATGTCACTTGAGTCTGTTTTTTCAGTTCTTGCCGGCTGGATCCTTTTAAATCAAATGCTTTCATTTAAAGAAGGAATCGGCTGTGTTTTGATGTTTATTGCTATTATTCTTGCTCAGCTTCCCGAAAAAAAATAAGCTTTCGCTTATTTTAAATGGGAATGAACAGGAACACGAAGTAGAAGTTGATTGCTCAGACAGGCAATTTGAACTTCTTTTTCATTTTTCTGTTCACCATCCATTTGTGAATAGACTTGTTCCTGAAGACAACGGCAGGTAAAGTCTTTTAATTTATAGAAATGACATTGGGGAATATTCGTATGTTTTCCGGCAAAAAATTTGGGAAGGACTCCGAAAAGTTTGTAAAGCGGGATCTTGTCTACGATGCAGCAATCAAATTGTCCGTCTTGCAGATCTGCCATCGGGGTCGGATGAAAACCGCCTCCGTAGTATTGTCCGTTCATGATCGCCACGATCATGGCTTCCTTCTCAATTTTTTGGTTTTCAGATTCAATGATGACATGAGTCGTATTGGGCTTTAAAATGACCCAGATTGCGGCGAGGATATAGACGAGCTTTTTAGGAATCGGTGTTTTTTTCATGATCTTGACCACCAGTTCATTGACTTGGGCATCCATCCCGAAGGTCATACAGTTCAAAAATGTGGAGCCATTGGCTATTCCTTTGTCGACTTGTACAAATTTGCCGAGGATCGTTTCTTCAATAATTACGTTCAATTCTTTCTTTTCAAAATAGATGGAGCGGAAAAAATCATTTCCTGTTCCGGCCGGTATGATCCCCATAGGAACGTTGTTATTTAATCCGCTCGCTGTTTCAAGAACTGTCCCATCTCCGCCGACAGCATAAAGGCAGACATCATCGCTTTCTTTATATCTGGATGCAATCAGTGTTGCTTCATTCGGCTTTGAAGTCTCAATCAGTTCATAGTCGCAATGATTTCGGACACAGATTTCTTCAATGAGACTGACCGCTTTTCTTGCAGCACCTTTTCCGGATACGGGATTAATAATAAAAACATGTTTCATAAGGCAAATAATTCTCCTAAAAAAGATTTTAGCATAGAACAGAGGATTTATCCAATAATACTTTCACACAATTTTTATTTCAAAGCGATTCAGAAAATGGTAAAATATCTAAAGGTCAGGTGAAATTATGAGTCGATTTAATTTATTTGAATATTTAAGCGAAAATGAATTCAACAAAGAATACATAGAACGATTTGAAGGCGGCATTGTCGAAAGATGCGTTTACAATCGTCATACCGGAAAAGTGATTTTTCATATTTCTATTTCGGATGCATTGTCTATGGAAGTATATAAAGCTCTTTGCGAATTTTTTGAAGAAATTCTTGAAAGCGAAGTTAAAATATATGTTTCGGCTAAGCAATGGAATCTGAGCCAGGATCAAATTGAAGAGTATTTAAAATTGAGCTGCGCTATGAACAAGGAAGCATTGCCTTATTATGATTCACTGCAGATTGAAGGGAACAAGCTGATTTTTTCTTTCGATTCATCAATTGCCGCCTCTGGGGCCGATGCGTGTTTAAATCGATGCAAAGAGACATTGAAGATGTTTGGGGTTGACGCGGAATTTGACAGTGAAGTAAAAGAACTTCCGTTATTTGAATCACTGGATGTTGTGGCTCCGAAAGTTCAGGAAGCAGCTCCGCTTGAAAAAAGAAAACCGGCTTATCGAAAATTAAAAATAGAGGATTATCCGGTTTTAAAGATTCAGGATATTGAAGAACCGATGGAAAATATTGCCATCCAAGGAAAGATTTTTGATCAGGAAGTCAAAGTGATCCGCAAAACCAATCGCGAGATCAGAATGCTTTATATCATGGATGAAGATGATTCGATCATCATGAAGCGTTTTGAAAACAACCGCTGCACCAAAGAAGAATTGGATGAAATTAAAGTAGGGGATACGGTTAAAGCATTCGGTTCGGCAATGCTGGATAGCTTTTCGAATGAGATGGTTTTCATGCCGAATGAAGTGATAAAGGTGGATGCAAAAGAGGCAAAGGCAAAAGATGAAGCGCCGATCAAGCGAATTGAGCTGCATATGCATTCGAATATGTCGGAAATGGATGGTGTTTGCGAAGCAACAGATATGGTTGCCTATGCCTTTGAACTCGGACATCGTGCGGTAGCGATTACCGATCATATGGTTGTCCAGACTTTTCCGAAAGTACATAATTCTTTGGCAAAATTGCATAAGAAAGATCCGGATCGCAATTTTAAAGTTCTTTACGGTGTGGAAATGAATATGGTAGACAGCGATCTGACGATCGTAAGAAATGCTACGGATGAATCTTTAAATGATGCGACATATGTCGTTTATGATTTGGAAACAACAGGTTTATCCTGCCGTTATGATCATATCATTGAATTCGGTGCAGTAAAAATGCAGCACCATGCCGAAATCGGAAGACTTCAGATGTTTATCAAGCCTCCGGTAGAAATTGACAGCTTTATTGCCGATAAAACAAATATCACAAATGAAACGGTCAAGGATGCGGAACCGATTGAGAAAGCGATCGATAAGATCTTGGATTTTATAGGGGACAGTGTTCTTGTTGCCCATAATGCGACTTTTGACTTTAGTTTCTTAAACGAAACGCTGCGCAAATTGGGACGTAATGAATTGAAGAATCCGGTCATTGATACTTTGGATCTGGCACGTGCTGTCTTAAAAGACAGAAAGACCTATAAACTGGGTGCGATCGCTCGCTCTTATCATATCACTTATGACGAAGAGGTGGCACACCGCGCTGATTATGATGCCGAAGTGCTGAATAATGTCTTTACATGCATGATCCGAGATTGTAAAAATATGGGGGCAAAAACAGTTGCCGATTTACAGAATCTTCAGGATGATGAAGCGTTCAAGAAAGTTTATAAACATCATACAACGCTTTTATGCCGTAATCAGCAGGGTTTGAAAGATCTGTTCAATCTTGTTTCTCTTTCACATACGAAATATTTATCCGTTTTAGGAAAAGCGACAAAAGCGGCCGGGGAAGATGTAGCGGCTGAACCGCGTATTCTACGCTCAAGCATTGCCGCCAACAGAGAAAATCTGTTAGTCGGAACCAGTTGCTTCAACGGAGAGATCTTTGAGTTGGCCTCCAATCGTTCCCAAGAAACTTTAGAAGAGGCAATGAAATTTTATGATTATGTTGAAATACAGCCTTTGGAATGTTACAGACCGCTGATCGAACAGCATTCTGTAGCCACTTTAGAGCGATTAAAAGAGATCTTGCGCAATATCGTTGAAACTGCAAAGAAGATGGGAAAAATCGTAGTTGCTACAGGAGATGTCCATTATTTGACTAATGAACAGAAGATCTATCGCGATATTTATATTCAGGCCCAGGGAATCGGCGGTGTCCGGCATCCGTTGTATATTTATAATGCTGAAAGAAGAAGGAAAACGAAATCACCGAATCAGCGTTTTCTGACAACAGATGAGATGTTGGATGCCTTTGTTTGGCTGGGAAGAGATCTGGCTTATGAAATGGTCGTTACCAATACAAATAAAATTGCAGATATGACAGAAGTGGTAATTCCGGTTCATGATCGCTTATATCCGCCTTCTATTGAAGGAGCGAATGAGAAGCTGGAAGAAATCTGTTATAAAACTGCTCATGAAGTGTATGGTGAAGTCCTGCCGGAAATCGTAGATGCTCGTTTGAAACGAGAATTGAAAAGCATTATCGGCAATGGGTATGCAGTGAATTATTACATTGCTCATCTTTTGGTAAAGAAATCGAATGAAGATGGTTATCTGGTTGGATCGCGAGGCTCTGTCGGCTCCAGCTTTGTAGCAACGATGTCAGGAATTACAGAGGTCAATCCGCTTGCCCCGCATTATATCTGTCCGCATTGTCAATACAGCGAATTTTTAACGAATGGAGAAGTGCAGAGCGGCTTTGATCTGCCGGATAAGAAATGTCCGGTTTGCGGATCAATCATGAGAGGCGATGGTCAGGATATTCCTTTTGAAACTTTCTTGGGATTTGAAGGAGATAAGGTCCCAGATATCGATTTGAATTTCTCAGGAGAATATCAGCCTACAGCGCATAATTTCACAAAAACCGTATTTGGAGATGATCATGTCTTCAGAGCCGGAACGATCGGTACCGTAGCTTTAAAAACGGCATTCGGATATGTTTCGGGATATGCTGAGGAAAAAGGATTAACGAATATGCGTCAGGCACAGCGGCTTCGATTGGCAAAAGGATGTGAAGGAGTTAAAAGAACGACAGGGCAGCATCCGGGCGGAATTATTGTTATTCCTTCCGATATGGATGTTCATGATTTTACACCGGTCAACTATCCGGCGAACAATCCGAATTCCGACTGGCTGACCACACACTTTGAGTTCCATGATATTCATGACAATGTCTTGAAATTTGATATTTTAGGCCATGTTGATCCGACTGCAATGCGTATGTTCCAGAATATTTCGGGAATTGATCCGACTACCATTCCGATGAATGATCCGCAAACCATGTCGATTTTCCATAGCTGCGATGCCTTGAAAATAGATAGCCGGGATTACAACGAAATCACCGGAGCTGTCGGATTGCCGGAATTCGGTACTAAATTCGGTCGGGGAATTTTGGAATTGACGAAGCCGACAACATTTTCTGATCTGGTCCGAATTTCAGGATTGTCGCATGGTACCGATGTCTGGCTCAACAATGGTAAAGAACTGGTTGAAAGCGGACTGACTTTACAGGATATTATCGGATGTCGTGATGATATCATGACTTATCTGCTACACCATGATCTGAATCCGAAAGATGCTTTCTTTATCATGGAAAGTGTTCGTAAAGGAAAGGGATTAAAAGAGGAATGGATCCCGATGATGAAAGAGCACAATGTCCCGGATTGGTATATCGAATCTTGTAAAAAAATCAAATATATGTTCCCGAAAGCTCATGCGGTCGCCTATGTTATTATGGCAATCAGAACAGCTTGGTTTAAGGTACATCATCCGCATTGGTATTATTGCGAGTTTTTCTCATTGCGCTGTGATGCTTATGAGATTGATACAATGATCAAAGGAAAACAGGCAATCAAAGATAGAATGGATGAGATTGCTTCCAAAATGAATAATCCTGAAACGAAGAATTCTGTTTCAAAGAAAGAAATCGATTTATATGCTACCTTGGAAAATGCATTAGAAATGGTATGCAGGGGATATCGTTTCGGCAAGATCGATCTGAATCTTTCCAAAGCAACCGAATTCAGTGTTCAGCCGGATGATCTGAAGACGATCATCCCGCCATTCACTGCGATAGACGGCTTAGGGGCCAACGTTGCCAAAACAGTAGTAGAGGCAAGAGAACAAATGCCGTTTTTATCGAAGCAGGATCTTGCCAGCAGGACACAGCTTTCCCAGACTTTGATTAAGAAGCTTGAAATTCTCGGATCGCTTGAAGGGCTGCAGGAAGAAAATCAGATGAGTTTATTTTAATTGGAAAGGAAATAGATCATGGCAATTACAGGAATCATGCATGTTTCATTTTATACAGATAACATGGAAGAGATGTGCGATTTTTATGAAAACAAATTGGGATTTAAAATGAAGATCAAGACGAAGGCTAAAGCCTATGCCGGTAAGAAAAACTATTATGGTGAATTAGCTGAAAAAGATCCTGAAAAGGTCATCATCGTTTATTTTGAAATTGCACCTGGACAGTTTATTGAATTGTTTCCGAAAAGAGCGGGGCAAACGGAGCATGAGGAATGGAATACCCGTGTCGGTTACTCACATTATTCGATTTTGGTAGATGATATTTTTGAAACTGAACAAGAGTTTAAATCAAGAGGGATCGAAATCGATACGGAAATATCCAAAGGTCCATCAGAAACCTATAAATTTTGGATCCATGATCCGGATGGCAACAAAATCGAAGTTATGCAGTTTACCGGGCAATCTTATCAAATTGTCGGGAATATCATGTAGAATTAGAAACCGTTCAAAGAAAGAGACATTCGTCTTTTTCTTTTTTTATAGTGCATCAATTTTGTTAAAAAAATAATAAATCACTTGACTCGACAGTTCCTGTCGGGTTTTTAATTGAAATCAGGAGGAAGTAATGATGAAAAGATTAATTATTTTGTTTATTACCAGCGTGCTGCTGTTGACAGGATGCTCGTCAAAACCAAGTGAAATTGAATCGTCAAAAATGGTTGCGGGATCTTATACAGCTGTTGCTACTGGTTATGCCGGTGAAGTCAAAGTGGCTGTAACGGTTGATGAGAACAGCATTTTAAGTGTTGAGGTTCAAGACAATAATGAAACCACGAGTGTGGGTGGCATGGCAATTGAAAAATTGCCGGGTCAGATCGTAGAGGCTCAAAGTATAGCATTGGATGGGGTAAGTGGTGCCACCTATACATCAAATGCAATTCTAGAAGCGGTAAAAGACTGTTTGAATCAAGCCGGCGCGGATCTGTCTCAGTTTGAAAAGGAGATTGAAGAAGTCAGCGGAAAAGAGATTGCGATCAGTAAAGAGGTTGTTATTGTAGGTGCAGGTGCAGCTGGACTGAGTGCGGCAATCAGATTAAACAGTTTAGGACATGATGATATTCTTGTCTTGGAAAAAATGGCTTATACCGGAGGCGCTTCTGCCACATGCGGAGGTGGATTTTTGGCTGCCGGTTCAAAATATCAGCCGGAGGGCATGAATCCGGAAACGATGATAGAATATCTGCTTGAAAAGGGTCATAATATCAATGATGTTGAATTGACAAAGCTGCACAGCGAGAATGCGGCACCAACGATTGATTGGTTGATCGATGATCTGGGAATAGAATTTAATGTTCCAGATGAAGGCTCTCTTGATTTCGTCGCAGTAGGCGGCGGTGCGGGAATGATGAATTCATTGAATCAGATCGCGACTGATCGCAATATTGAGATTCAGTTAAATACACAAGCAACAGAACTGATTGTTGATCAGGGCAAAGTAGTCGGTGTGAAAGCGAAAGATGATCATGGAAATACATATTCAATTACCGCTCAGGCTGTTTTATTGGCAACAGGCGGATATGGCAATAATCAGGAATTAATTAAAAGTGCCAATGTTGGAAGAGTTGTGTATTATGGTCCGGTTTCATCAAATGGTGAAGGATTACTGATGGCAAAAGAACTGGGGGCAAAAGTGACGAATCTGCAGTATTTGGGAGTCAAGCCGAATGGTCTTGAAATAACAGAAGGAGTCGGTAAATATACGCAACCGGCCAACAATGCTATGTGGAAAAGTTATGCCGGGATTTCTGTCAAACAGGAAGGAAAGCGTGTTGTCAGTGAAACAAGCGGTGAGGAAGCTCTTGTTCAAGCTTATAAAGCACAGAATGACTGGGCTATGTTTACGGTTATGGATCAAGCATCTTATGATGTCTTCTATAATGCCGGAATTGACAAACATCTGTTCTCAGCTGAAGAAGTTGAAAAATGGATCAGTGAAAAGGGAAGCGGAGTCACGGTATTTGTGAAAGGTGAAAATCTTGAAGAAGCGGCAAAGCAGGCAGGAATTGATTTTGAGCAGTTGGCGAAGACGATTGAGTCATATAACAACGGCTTCCAAAAAGGAGAAGATGAATTCGGTAGAAAGCTGGTCAGTGAATTTGACTTAACAGGTCCGATTTATATTGTTAAGCAGAATTTGAGATTTGCCACAAGCTTAGGAGGATTAGATATCAATACTTCTTGTCAAGTCCTATTGGAAAATGATGAAGTGATCGAAGGCTTATATGCTGCCGGAGAAATCGTTGGCAATGTTCAGGGAGATGTTTCTGCCGGATATCTGAGTTGGGGAGCTACTTCAGGTAAGATTGCGGCTGAAAGCATTGATGAATTATTGAAATGATCGGATAAACACGGAAATTTCTTTTTCCGTGTTTTCCAATTACTTGACTTTTGAAAAGCTAAGATATAAACTGACCAAAAGGAGGAAGATATGTCTAGTT
>CAZUVT010000082.1:0-9283 GCA_964623925.1 uncultured Erysipelotrichaceae bacterium | reverse complement strand
AAGTGCCATGATATGCATGAATATCACAAATTTCTCTTATATTGCAAGCATGATCAGCTGCATGGTCTTTATTTGTCTTCGTCTTTCGGATAAATACAATGAATCAGAGAAACTGACCGGGCAGCTTTTAGAAATCAATTCACAATTAGATAAAAAAGTCGAAGAAAGGACATCTGAGTTAAATTTAGCTCATAAACAGCTGCAAAATCTCATGCTGAATGTTTTTCATGATCTCCGCAATCCGGTTTTTATCTTAAAAGATTGTGTTCAAAAACTGCCGGATGAAAATGAAGATCAACAGAAAATTAAAAAGACGATGATTCAGCGATTGAATTTTCTGCAGCGATTGATCAATGATTTATTTTTAAGTGAGAAGCTCGAAGCAAAAAAAGTCTCAATTTTAAAAGACTGTGTAGAAATTGATGAACTTCTAGAAGAAATCATCGAAGAGATGGAAAATTCATATAAAAGAAAAATCAATCATTCGCTTCATTCATCAATCGTATGGGCTGATGAAACAAGATTGACTCAAGTATTCCAAAATCTGATTCAAAATGCAATCCTTCATTCAAATGAAAAAGATCAGATCATGATCACATCTTCATTTGATCATGAAAAAGTCATGATTTCAATAAAAAATACCGGAAGCGGTATGAATGAAGACGAAATCAATCACGCCTTTGAACGATACTATACTTCTGCTTCAAAAAAGGGAGGAACCGGTCTCGGTCTTTATATTGCCAAAGAATTGATCGAGCTTCATAACGGTGTAATATCAATCAACAGTGATGGTACTTCCATGACAGAATTTGTGATTGAACTAAACAGTGCCGATGAGAAAGGAGATTAATATGATACGTTTACTTTTAGTTGAAGATGATGCTGCCATTTCTGAAATAATCAGCAATTATCTGAAAGAATTAGAAGAATATGAGGTCTATTTGGCTAAAAATATTGATTCTGCCCGATCTTATCTCAATCAGAGTTTTGATGTTATTTTGCTTGATGTTATGCTGCCGGATGGCAATGGGATCGATCTTTGCGAGCAATTCCGTCTCACGCAGAAATGTCCGATCTTATTTATAAGCTGCATCAGTGATGATCAGATCATTTTTGATGCCCTATCCCATGGCGGAGATGACTATATCACAAAACCTTTCAGCAATATCATCCTTGATGCCAGAATTAAAGCGAACCTCAGAAGAGTCAATTTAGATAAAGAAAAAGAAACATTAAGTGAGAAATCTTATGGTTTATTGAAAATAAGTCCCGATGGCAAATCAATTTCTGTACGGGATAAAACCATGATCTTAGGCAATATGGAATTCAGGATCCTTACCTTTTTCATCGAACATCCTTTAGAATACTACTCTTCGCGGGAACTTTATAAGAAGCTCTGGGGAAAACCGAGCTTAGGCGATACGCGGACTGTGCTTGTTCATATTCATAATTTAAGAAAAAAGCTTGAAATCGATGCCTCTGATCCGAAAATCATTCGAAGTGTGCCGAAAAGAGGATATATCTTCGATCCAAGCGGACTGGAAGATAAAGTTTAGTAATGATTTTTTAAGAATTTGTTTTTTGGAAAAATTTGTAAATTCCTTCCATTTTTGGTAAAATATTCCAATACCATGGAGGAATACAATGAAAAAGCATTTTTTGGAATTAAATGTATACGAAGCATTACAAAAAAGATTTGATTACATTTTTGAAGAATTTGATAATATTTATGTATCTTTCAGTGGTGGAAAAGATAGCGGACTTCTCTTAAAGTTAATATTAGACTATCGGAAAAGAAATAACATAGAAAAGAGAATCGGCTTATTTCATCTTGATTTTGAAGCACAATATTCCGTTACCTCCAATTATGTTGAGGAAACATTTGAAACACATTTGGATGAAATCGAGCCATATTGGATCTGCCTTCCTATGGCGACCAGAACTGCTGTAAGCAGTCATGAAATGTTTTGGTATCCATGGGATGATACGAAAAAAGAATTATGGGTCAGAGAAATGCCTAAGAAGGATTATGTCATCAACATTGAGAATAATCCGATTTTTCATTATCATTATAAAATGCATCAGGAAGATCTTTCCCGACAGTTTGGCCGGTGGTACCGTGATATTCACGGAAAGAAAAAAACGATCTGCCTTTTGGGCATGAGAGCAGCAGAATCTTTGCATCGATATAATTCTATTGTGAACAAATCCAACCCTTACAAGGATCAGCCTTGGATCACAAAAAGTTTCAAAAATGTATGGATGGCTTCTCCGTTGTATGATTGGACAACCAATGATGTGTGGGCGGCCTATTATAAATTTCATTATTCGTATAATCATCTTTACGATCTATATTATAAAGCCGGATTAAAACCTTCTCAGATGCGCGTCGCATCTCCTTTTAATGATTATGCAAAAGATAGCCTGAATTTATACCGGGTCATTGATCCGGATATCTGGCTGAAGCTGATTGCGCGTGTTCAAGGTGCAAATTTCACTTCCATTTACGGAAAGACGAAAGCTTTAGGATATCGGTCTGTCCACTTGCCTAAAGGACATACCTGGGAATCTTATACAAAGTTTCTATTAGATACTTTACCTGAGAAAATACGGAATAATTATATTGAAAAATTCAATACTTCCATCGAATTCTGGCATGAAACAGGAGGAGGACTTCCTGATGTAGCAATTCGCGAACTGGAAAGAAAAGGTTATAAAATTATAAAAAACGGCACATCCAATTATACCAAAGATAAAAAGACCCGTGTCATCTTTGAAGGAAACATTCCCGATGATACGGATGATATCAAATTTACCAAAGATATTCCCAGTTGGAAAAGAATGTGTTACTGCATTTTGAAAAACGATCATATATGCCGAACTATGGGTTTTGGATTGAATCGTCAGCAGCGCAAAAGAGTTTCGATCATGGAAGAAAAATATAAAAGTCTGGAGGAATTAGACCATGAAAAAGTATAGAAGTCCTGTTTATTCCGTTATTCCGGTTCCAATCAGAAAAATCGAGCCGAATGATTACAATCCAAATGCCGTTGCCCCTCCTGAAATGAGACTTCTTTATGACAGCATTCGTGAAGACGGCTACACTATGCCGATCGTCTGCTATTATGATCGGGAATCGGATAAATACATCATTGTAGATGGTTTCCATCGCTACCGTATCATGCTGGATCACGCTGATATTTATGATAGAGAAAATGGCATGATTCCTGTATCTGTTATAGACAAACCGTTAGATAAACGCATGGCCAGCACGATCAGGCATAATCGGGCAAGAGGAAGCCATGATATCGATCTGATGAGTAATATCATTATGGAATTAAGTGAAATCGGAAGATCAGATGACTGGATCAGCGAGCATTTGGGAATGGACCTCGATGAGATCCTTCGATTAAAACAGATCACCGGATTGGTTGAGCTTTTTAAAGATGTGGAATTTGGAAAAGCATGGATTCCGGAACAAGAATCGGAAGAAGAGGAAGCAGACGAAATCAAAACAATATTTGAATAAAAAAAAGCACTTCAGCAGTTCCTTAAAGTTTATTAAACTTTAAGGAACTCTCTGCAATAAGCGCTTTTTCTTTTTCATCTGCATATTCGCCGTTTATTTTGGACTATAGAGAAAGCTTGCCACATCACAAACATATTTTTTGCATGGCATGGATCTCGGTGGTTCTTGTTCACTCAGGTTCCCTAAGATCAAATCATGAGCCCCTTTTATTAAACCCGGAATAATATCTGTCTTTAATGGACAACTTCCATGTGATGGCCATATTGAATCAATTTGATCCGATATCGCTTCTATTTTTTTCAAGCTATGCTGATAAGCTGACATATTTCTTCCTGCTCCAAACATGAAAATCATCCCGTTTTGAATCGAATCTCCTGAAATCAGCATTTTTTTCTCCCGTTCCAAAAGCATAATGCTGCCCGGTGTATGCCCCGGAGTAAGAATCACTTCAAATTTCCAGATTCCTAAATCAAGGATCTCGCCTTCCCATAGCGGAAGCACATTTTCCATAGAACATCCTTCCGGCAAAGAAGTCTGATACCGATCCATTTCAGAAGGATGCATATAGATTTCTTTGAAATCACCGTTTTTCGCAATATGATCCCGATCACTGTGCGTATTGACCAAAAATACCGGCAAGTCTGTCAATTCGGAAACTCTCGCACGAATATCCATGGTCCCGATTCCGGTATCGATCAGCATCGCTTTTTGATTACCCTCAAACAAAAAGGAACGAACTGCATCCTCTTCCAATATCCAAAAATGATCTGCAACTTTTATAACATTACTCATCCGCAATCTCTCCTTATCTTATCAATTATTAATAATCTAACACAGGATCCAGAACTTTGCAATTGCTTCTCTTCTTTCGTAAAGTTCAAATCATATTTCCCAATCCTTATATTTTTCGAAAGTAACAGTTTACTTTTTGACTGAAATACCTTAAAATTTAATCGTACGGAAATATAAAAAAGGAGGCTTATTATGAAAATTTCATCATTGCAGGCAGCGAGATATGAGTATTCTCCAAAACTTCCGGGAATGCTGAGAAACGGAATCGCTGATATTTGCGTTAATGCGGGAGAAGAAACCCAGAGTGTTGCCGATCAGGAAAAAATCAAAGCGCTTTTCCCAAACACTTATGGTAAAAAGGAAATCACTTTCCAGAAAGGAAAAAACACTTCTGAAGCAAAGAAACAGGTTGTCGGTGTTATTCTTTCCGGTGGACAGGCACCTGGAGGACACAATGTCATCTGTGGTCTATATGATGCCCTAAAAGCTACAAACAGTGAAAATGTACTGTACGGATTTAAAAACGGTCCGATCGGTCTGATTGAAGATGATTATTTGATCTTTGATGATGAAATCATCAATGCATACAGAAATACAGGTGGATTTGATATCATCGGATCTGGAAGAACAAAACTTGAAACAAATGAACAGTTCGCAATCGTTTCAGAAGTCTGCAAAAAACATGGCATTACCGCAATCGTCATTATCGGCGGTGATGATTCCAACACGAACGCTGCTGTTTTGGCTGAATATTTCGCAGCACACAACACCGGTGTTCAGGTAATCGGATGTCCGAAAACCATTGACGGCGATTTGAAGAATGAAGATATCGAATGTTCCTTTGGTTTTGATACAGCGACTAAAACATATAGTGAAATCATCGGAAATATTGAAAGAGATGCAAACTCTGCCAAGAAATACTGGCACTTCATCAAAGTTATGGGTCGTTCTGCTTCCCACGTTGCCTTGGAATGTGCACTTAAGACACAACCGAATATCTGCTTAGTTTCTGAAGAAGTTTCTGAAAAGAAAATGTCTCTTTCCCAGATTGCAGATTATATTGCAGACTCAGTAGAAAAGAGAGCGGCTAACGGAATGAACTTCGGTGTTGCCATCATCCCAGAAGGGGTTGTTGAATTCGTGCCTGAGTTCTCTGTATTGATTCATGAGATCAATGAACTTCTTGCAGGAGACAAAGCAAATGCATTCAATGCTCTTCCAACATGGAAAGATAAGTATGAATTCATTCAAAACGGATTGACAAAAGATTAAATGGAAGTATTCGCAATTCTTCCAGAAAGCATTCAGCAGCAGTTGTTCTTAGTAAGAGACCCTCATGGAAATGATCAGGTTTCCCTGATCGAATCTGAAAAGCTGTTCTCAGCACTTGTCAAAGATAAATTAGCCGAAAGAAAGAAAGCCGGAACATACAAAGGTAAATTCAGTCCTCTTCATCATTTCTTAGGATATGAAGGAAGATGTGCATTCCCTTCTAATTTTGATGCTGACTACTGCTACTCTTTGGGATATAACGCATTCATGTTGATCCAGTACGGTTACAATGGTTACTTGTCAAAAGTATCTAATCTTTCTAAACCGGCAAATGAATGGGTTGCAGGCGGTATGCCGATCACCAAGATGATGAACATCGAAAGAAGACATGGAGAAGACAAGCCGGTTATCAAGAAAGCACTTGTTGAACTGGATGGAAAGCCATTCAAATTCTTTGAAGCTCACAGAGAAGAATGGGCAGTGGATACCTGCTTCGTATATCCGGGTGCTATTCAGTATTATGGACCAAGCGAAGTCTGCGATATCACAACAGTAACTCTTGCACTTGAGCACGAATAAGATCTAAACCTAGATTACAAAAAATCCGTCAGAAAACTGGCGGATTTTTTAAACATCAAACAAGTTACACTAATATTTATTGAATAATAAAAAGTGAGTGTGAGAAAACGGAAGATTTTTAATTGAATGAATCAAGCTCTACAGCCTTTTCAGAACTTATGATATCTTTACATTCCATTTTTATTTCTCATTTACATCCACTCGCCATTTTGAGAAGACCATTGTTCATAAAAGATTTTACATTTTATCGCTGCAATAAACAGCTTGAAGAGAAAACTCTTATTTTTTCAATATAGTACCAAAATTATCAGTATTAATATCAATCTTACGGGCAAAGGTTTTCCATTTCTTTGCATCTGCATTTAATATCATTTTTTAATTCTTCACTTACGACAACTACGGCCTTTCCATTCGTTTTACCTTTTTCCATATCTTCCTGTGCTTTAGCAATTTCTTCAAATAGGTAAACATTTCCTATCCTTGGAGTAATAGCATATTTATCTATGAAATCCATCATTTCATCTATTTCTTCTTGAGTAGGATAGTTGCTATAAAAGCCCGTTAAATAAGTGCCATTCGGAATTTGCTTTATTGGATCAAAATCATCTAAAGCATAAACTCCTCCCAATATTCCGGTATGACAGCATATTCCACCTGGTTTCAAATAACTCATTGATTCCAATAAGGTCTTAACTCCCACCAGTTCTAAGATCTTATCTACTTTTTCATCCATTTGTTCTTTGAAATCATTTCTATCGACTATTACTTTATCAACACCCAAATTCTCTAATAATTCACTTTTACTTTCAGAAGTTGTTGTCGCTATGATTCTGCAACCCAAACTTTTTGCCAAGAGTATACTTGCTATTCCGAGGGCAGATGTTCCTCCTCTTACAAGAATAGAATCATGTTCATGCAGATTAAGACAAGTAAATAATGAGCCATACGCAGTATAATAAGTTTCAGGTATTGCTGCTAAGTTGATCCAATCTAATTTGGAATCGACTTTAAATACATGAGAAGCAGGAAGTAAAGCGTATTCTTCATAACTTCCATTAAAAGTTCTCCCCATTCCTCCCATAAGAGCTATTACTTTATCGCCTTTTTGAAATCCGGAATCAGATGGATCTTCAATTATTCCTGCACATTCAATTCCCGGCACTACCGGTTTCTTAAAATTAGGACTATCTATTTCAAATTTTCTAAATAATACCTCGCTATGATTCATTCCAAAAGCCATGACTTTTACTAATACCCAATCATCTTTTACTTTCGGCATTTCAATATCGGTTAATTTTAAATCTCTTGCTTCACAAGAGTGATTTAATATACACGCTTTCATGGTTCAACCTCCATTCAACATTCTTGACTAGCATTATACATGCACTGCATCAAACATGCAATTCCCGCACACATTTTCTATACTGCATTTTTGATCGATCATCTGTAATTTATTTTCTTCCCAAGTAACGAGAAACCTGTTTTTTATATATTCTATATTCCTCTCCAAATGTATCTGTCAAATATATTTCTTCCTGAAGGATTTGAAAATGTAGCGTAATAATAGAAAATAATGAGAAGATGATCGTTAAAGCATTACAATACAACAAACAAATTCCGATATACATTAAATCAAACCCTAAAAAAGCCGGATTTCTGCTTATTTTATAAATTCCGTCAGAAATAAGTTCGGTATGATCTTCACTTGGAATTCCTGCTCTCCAACTATTCTTCATTGTTATTACAGATATTAAAAACAAGATATCTCCTGACATTCCAATTAAAAATCCCATGAACCTCATGTTATTACTTAAAATCGTTAAATCATAGTTGATCGATATCAGTTGGATCAAAACAATGATAAATGTTGCAATCGACACTAACATTTCTACAGTTCTGACTTTCTGATTTTTGCCTTTTCCAAGTTGTCTTGTTTGAATTCCCTGCTTTTTTTGAATCAACATTTTACCAAAATAAATACTATAAAACACGATCATTATCCATAATGAGAGAATTTTAAAAATCATTTTGCACTCCTTTCAAATTGTAATTTATCTTTTGTTTTTCATAATAAATATACTATATATACCAAGTAATAAATAAGTTGGTAAAATAATATACAAACTTATATCAGGATATGTTGTTATAGTTGTAAAACAATAAGGTAAAGCACATACATTTATTATAAAATGAAGAATAATTGGTAACCATAAGTTATTTGTTTTCTTGTATATCGTTCCAAAATACATTCCCATAGCAATAGTCCATATTACTTTGGTAATTATAATAAGAATTGGTTGTCCTAAAACTCCAATTATATGCCCTAGTCCAAAAATAACTGACGATAAAATAATTGCTATAACAGTATTACTTTTTTTCTTATAACATAACTTTTCAATTAAGTTTAATAATAATCCTCTAACATACAATTCTTCAACTATTGCAACACCTATATAATAAATAATCCCCTCAATTAAAACTTTCCATATTGTAGGATTGTAATTAAAAGGTTTTAATCCGATATAAAATGCTATTCCTGTTATAATTCCTACAAAAATTCCAACTATTCCATATTTTTTTAATCCATCTTTTATATTTTTCTTATTTAGTCCTATCTTCCAATTAGGACAAAGATATTTTAAAGTTAAAAATGCAATAATGCCAATCAATATAAAATTAAACATAAGTGTAAAATAAAATGGTGTAATATCTAATATTTCAATATTTATAAATAAGGCACTAGGTAAACCACTTATATCCATAAATGCCAATAGTATTGTAAGAATGCCTATTATAATTACTTCTTTCTTTTTCATATTAAATCTCGCTTTCAAATTGTAATTTGTAACTAAATATGAATACTGAATTTATCATATTCATAAATACCATTACCTTGTTTTAAGTTTCCTTTTTTCTCTATATCTTCAAATGCCCTCCAAACTTCATTAACTAAATTTTTATCTACATTTAATTTATGATGAGCAGGTAAAATTTTGTTAATAGTTAATTTTCTTATTTTATCAATAGAATTTTTAAAATCTAATGGATTTGTAGTGGGATAATAAGCATCTAATTTTCCCTCATATACCAAATCTCCAGTAAATAAATATT
>CAZUVT010000081.1:0-9300 GCA_964623925.1 uncultured Erysipelotrichaceae bacterium | reverse complement strand
GATTATGTCCAACAGAGCGTTATCAAGCCTTTAACAGATGAATTAAATATAGAAAACTTTGATTTTGTTCAGGTCGTATCCATTGATGAAAGCACTCAGGAATATACCGCAGGAAAACTCAGACAAAAATGGTCCATCGAAAATTATCCTGCATTTATAAAAACAACAGTCAACGAGAATAACGAAATTGAAGTCTTATCCACGCTGGAATGGAACAGCAATGATCCTTTCATCAGTGCCGATCTCAGATCTTGGATGATCGATAATGATTGTTGGCCGGGATATATCAATCCCCAGGATTCCTCTTTTGATCAAGCAAACTAAAACAAAGAGCCTTGGCTCTTTGTTTTTATTAAGTGTTATCGATCTACTTTTGTTATATTTCTTATAATTGCTTTTCCTTCTGATCCGAAACTGCGATAAGCATCAATGATCTGAATTTCATCATCATTCAATTCTGTGAGATTTTTTCGAACATTACTTAGCCCTATCAGAAAATCAATTGAAACATTTAGTTCTTTAGCCATCAAGATCAAAGTTTCAATCGACGGCGAACGATAACCAAGAATATATCCGTTGATCGTACTTTTTTGCACATTGATCTTCTTTGCAAAATCTACCTGACTTAAATGTTTTTCATCTAATAATTCTTTTAACCTCATTTGAAATGTACTCATAACCTTTCACATCCTTTATTAGTTTGATTATACATGAAAACCAAGTTTTGAAATCTTTTTTTCATCATTTGCTATACTTTAGTTCGCAATTAGTGTATTATTATGTTGGAGGAGGAATGAAAAAATGAACATATTAGATGCGTCTTTGTCAACCGTATTGAAAAAGATGAAATGCGATTCAGTTTATGTAGACGCAATGCTCTACAATATCTGTGATTTCTCAGAAACAAAGAAATGTCCGTTTAATAAGAAAAAGTGTGATGGCAACTGCTCAAAAAATTTCGAAGAAGTCAAGTTCAGAGGAAAACAAGCAAAATAGCTTGTTTTTTTTCATATTAGAAGAAATCCTGCATAGAGTTTATCGAGGTGAATTTCATTGATCAACCAGCTATTTATCGCTCTGATTATTTCTCTGTGCTTTTTACTGGGATCACTTTCTTTTGAATTATGTTCTGTAACTCTAACCTCCTGGTTTGAGAAACTGGTTCCCAGTCTTTTTGTCACGACTCTTTTAATAAGGATCTTGCATGACTGCGGATTTTTCAAAGAAATATCACAAAGGATCTGTATTTTTGCACAGCCCGTATTCAATATCAGTCAAAGTGCTTTTTCTTTAATCATCAGCTCCTTTCTTCTCGGTGCCCCATGCAATGCGGCTCTGATCAATTCTCTGTGTCAACAGAA
The DNA here is from genome assembly GCA_964623925.1 of uncultured Erysipelotrichaceae bacterium. Classification (GTDB taxonomy): domain Bacteria; phylum Bacillota_I; class Bacilli_A; order Erysipelotrichales; family Erysipelotrichaceae; genus CATJXY01. The sequence continues at coordinate 7,939 of CAZUVT010000081.1, read as the reverse complement.
CCGGATCAGTGAAAATATGGGAAAGCGGATCTGCACCTGTTGCTGTATGGCAACCCCCTCCTTTATTATAACCACTTGCGGCGCTGTCTTGCTGAAAGATGTAAAAATCGGCATCGCCCTTTGGTTTTCTCAAATCATCAGCTGTCTTTTTCTCTTATTCATTTCAAGAGGAACCCCGATAGAATTCATAGCAATAAATAAAAAAAAGCAGCCTATTTTTGATAGTCTGCAAAAAAATATTTTTGAAACCTGGAAAACCTTATTTCTCATCGGAGGCTATCTCATGGTCACCACCGTCTCCATCAGCACGCTGACTTGCTTCTTGCCAAAAAGCTTTCAGCAGATCATTCAATGTCTTGCAGAATTTACAAACGGCTGCAATCTCATCGCCCTAAGCAGCTTCAAACATCCTGTCAAGATCCTGCTGATCTGTGCTTTGCTTTCTTTTAACGGGCTTGCAACGTGGGTACAGGTCTTCTCCCTCACTCCGTCCTGTAAACCTGATTTTTTAAAATTTGCCGCCGCCCGGATCGTGCAACTTCTGGTCAGTTGTTCCTTTATTTGGATAATAATCTCTCTGTGATCTTCTTTTCCAGACACTCCGGAACCAATCCGGTGATTTTTCCATTGTTGGAAGCCATTTCCACAACAGAAGAAGAAGACAGGAAAGAATACTCCGGACGCGCCAAGAAAAACAACGTTTCAATAGATGGGTCCAAAAACATATTCGCACTTGCCTGCTGGAGTTCATATTCATAATCCGTAACAGCACGAATACCGCGGATCAACACTTTTGCCCCCTCTTTTTTAGCATAGTTTACAGTCAGACCTTCTCCGGCATCCACTTTGACATTTTTCAAGTCCTTGACAACTTCCCGGATCATTTCAATGCGTTCTTCCACCGTAAAATGATTCTTTTTTTTCGGATTCTGCATGATGACGACCAACACTTCATCAAAAACAGCGCTCGCTCGTTCAATAATATCGAGATGACCATTGGTGATCGGATCAAACGATCCCGGATACATTGCTTTTTTCATTTCTTCTTCCTCACTTTATTCTACTCTCTGATTTCATTCTTATAAATCGAAATGCGGGTAATCCCATAACAGGATTCCTTTGCTTTTCTTAAATTCCCGATTTCAGATGCAAACTCATCCTCTTTTAGGCTTTCCGCAATCACTCTTCCCCCCTCTTCAAGAAGATCCTGTTCTGTAATAAAATGCAAGATCTCATCGATTTTCTGTTTGGCATAAGGCGGATCCAAATAAATCAGATTGAATTTCTTTTTATCTGCTGCACATTGATTCAATGCCGTCTTATAATCCATCTTCCAGATCTTTACCTGTTCCTTTACCCCCAATAAATGGCAATTCTTTGTGATGGTCTGAATGGCATGATAATCTTTATCCACAAAAATCACTTGATCAAATCCCCGTGATAAAGCCTCCAATCCCATATTGCCGCTTCCGGCAAAGAGATCAAGCATGTTTCCCCCATCGAAATAAGGGCCGATCATGCTGAAGACGGCCTCTTTGACTTTATCTAAAGTCGGTCTGGTATTGTTCCCTTTTACAGCCTCAATCGGACGTGATCGAAATTTTCCTGCAACAATTCGCATTTTTTTCTCCTTTTTGATGTATAAACCCAAAAATGAAGGGAATGATATTAATGCATCGATAAGATGCTATCCCCCCAATCTTTGTTTCTCCTCTCCCTTTCTTTTGAATCCCTGCCTAATTGCGGGGATTCTTTTTTTATCGAATGAGCCCTCTTCGATATCGGGATATGACCGATTGGGCAATTCCGATAGCTGCCATGACTGACATCATACTGGATCCACCGGCCGAAATCATCAGAAGCGGAACTCCTGTCAATGGAATCAGGCAGGTAACGCCGCCGACATTTAATGTATAATGGATAAAGATATACATGGCAACACCAACCAGAATCATCCGGCCGCGCTGACTCTTGATCTTAAATGCATAACGGAACAGCTGCAAGATAATCAGATGAAGATCAGGATAAAGCCAAGCATTCCTGTTTCCTCAACGACGATTGATAAAATAAAATCTGAAGAGGCTTCCGGGAAATTCGTATATTTCTGGAAAGAATTTCCAAATCCGACACCGCTTAATCCCCCTTTCGCAAAAGCGACCAAGCCGGAAATCAATTGATATCCGCTGCCATATCGATCCGCAAAAGGATTCATAGCCGATGTAAATCGGGAAATCTGATAACGCATGAACGGAATATGTTCTAGGATAAAAGACCCGGCCGGCGTCATAATCAAGATCAAAGCGGAGATCCCTCCTAAAATCACAAGAAAAGTGATACCTTGATATTTACTCAACAAGCGATGGCGTGGAAGCAAAAAGATGACTGCGGCAATAGCCACCATGACCGCCATGGATCCGAAGTCTTTTTGAAGAAGCCATATCGTGAATGCATAAATACCGATGATGATCAAAACTCTTTTCATCCCGGCCGTAACATCGATCGTCGGATCAATATCACCTAAATATCGGCTCATCAGCAAGATAACAACGATTTTGGCAAATTCACTCGGCTGGATCGTGATTTCAAAGCCCGGAACCGGTACTTTGATCCACGCAAAAGCACCATTGGTCGGCTCAAACAACAGACACATTAAAAGAGCGCCTTCCATCACAACAGAAGCAATCGGAATCCATCTTTCACATCTTTCAAAATTAAACCATCTGGCCATAAAGACAAGTGAAAAATAGCCGATCGCAATAAAGACAAGCTGCTTGATAATGACTCTGAACAAAGCAGCATTGCTTCCGGCTACGGTTCCCATAGAAGCAGACGTAATCATTAAAGTTCCAAAGCATGCCAAGACCAAAATGCAGATCTGGATCACCCAATCACATTTGGCAGGCATTTTTAAACTAAAACTGTGTTTCTTTGCCATCCTCTTTACCTCGTTCTTCTATTTTAACATATTTTATTGCAACCTATCATTTTTTTCTTCACAATCTCAAAATTTTTGATAAAATAGAATATGAGGTATGAGTATGAAGATAAATAATTCCACTATTACGAAAGATAACGATCCTTTGATTCGGAAAAAATCAAGTCCTGTATCGCTTCCGCTCAGTCAGGAAGATGCAGATACATTGACCAGCATGCTTCAATTTGTCCGCGATTCAAAAGATAAAGAACTGGCAGAGAAATATGATCTTCGACCGGCTGTCGGCATCGCTGCTCCGCAGATCGGGATCTTAAAACAAATGATTGCGATATCAATCAATGAAGAAGATGAAAATGGAAATGAAACGCTTTGCGAATATGCACTGGTTAACCCCAAGATCATTTCTTATTCTGCCAAGCAAGCTTATTTAAAAGATGGCGAAGGCTGTCTTTCTGTAGAAGATCCCCATCAGGGCTATGTCGTAAGAAGTGCCCGCATCAAGGTGCAGGCTTATGACTTTTTGAATAAAAAAGAGGTGACGATCCGCGCCAACGGATATCGTGCTATCGTTTTGCAGCATGAGATCGATCATCTCAGCGGAGTTTTATTCTATGATCATATCAATAAAATAGACCCTTTCAAGCCTATTGCAGATGCCTTAGTCATCGAATAGGTTTAAATCAGTGCAGTTTTGCAATACTGATTATGATAAAGGTGCAAATAAAGGAGAAATTCAATGGAAATCAAACAAACAAAAGCACCGAGAAAATCTTATGTAAAGCATAGAATCAGCAATAGCCAAGATAATATAATCAATTATGGTAGCGATACACTTATTTTTGCATTAGGCGGCTTGGGAGAGGTCGGCAAAAATATGTATTGTTTTGAACATGATGATGAAATTATCATTATAGATTGCGGTGTACGCTTTCCGGAAGATGAATTGCTCGGAATCGATTATGTAATTCCTGATTACAGCTATTTAATCAGGAATCAAAATAAAATTAAAGCGTTGATCATTACGCATGCTCATGAAGATCATATCGGAGGAATCCCTTTTTTATTGCAAAGCGTTCACTTGGATAAGATCTACGCCCCGCGTTTTGCAGCAGCTATGATCGGTCGCAAATTAGAAGAAAGAAGAATGAGCCGCCGTGTACAGATCGTGGAAGTCAATGATGAATCACGAATCGAAACAAAGCATTTTACGATCGGATTTTTCAACACGATCCATTCTATTCCCGATTCATTGGGTGTTTTGATCAATACACCGAACGGCCGAGTCGTAGAAACAGGTGACTTTAAGTTCGACCTGACACCGGTTGCCCAAAATTCAGATTATCAGAAAATGGCTTACCTAGGACAGATCGGAGTCACTTTATTGATGAGTGATTCCACAAACAGTTCTGTTTCCGGGTTCAGTATCAGCGAAAAGAAAGTTGCTCAATCGATCTTAGATATTACCAAAAAAACTCCGGGACGTCTGCTTGTCGCTACGTTCGCTTCCAACGTCCATCGTGTCGAACAGATCCTTGAAGCAGCTGTCGCCTGCGGCAGAAAAGTCATTATATTCGGAAGATCCATGGAAAATGTTGTTGAAATCGGAAGAAAACTCGGTACGATCAAAATCGGAGAAGAACATTTCATCTCTCCGGAACAGTTGAACACACTGCCGGCTAATAAGATCTGCATCGTCTGTACCGGATCACAGGGCGAACCGTTGGCCGCATTAAGCAGGATCGCAGCCGGAACCCATCGTCAGATCAAGATCTATCCGGGAGATACCGTCGTATTTTCAAGCAATCCGATTCCCGGAAATGCACATGGCGTATCGCAGGTCATCAACAAATTAACTCGAGCCGGAGCGAATGTCATGGTCAACAGTCCGCTGACATCCCTTCACACAACCGGGCATGCTTCGCAAGAGGAGCAGAAACTCATGCTTCAGTTGATCAAGCCAAAATATTTCATGCCTATGCATGGAGAATACAAGATGCTCAAAGTTCACGGTGATACCGGCATGGAAACAGGCATTCCCAAAGAAAATGTCATGATCTGTGCAAACGGTGATGTCGTTGTACTGAGAAATGGTGAAGCGTTCAAAAGCCATACACGGATTCAGACTGATGACATTTATGTAGATGGAAATGATATCTCCGGACTTTCTACAGCGGTTTTAAGAGACAGAAAGATTTTAGCCGATAATGGCATGGTTGCAGTAATAGTCACGATCGATTCACGCTACAATAAGATCTTGTGCCGTCCGAATATCGTATCGCGGGGATTTGTCTTTATCAAGGAAAGTCAGACGCTTCTCAAAGAAGCTGAAATCATCGTATATGAAGCCTTAAAGAAAAAGATGATGCAGAAAACGACATTCGGTGATCTAAAAAACTGCATCCGCGCTTCTTTAGAGCCGTATCTGTATCAAATGACTAACCGCAATCCAATCGTCATTCCGGTCATATTGAATCAGAAAGCGGCCATGGCACCAAATAAAACATTACAAAAAGACCAATAAAATGGTCTTTTTTTCTTTGATATGTTAAAATAAAGAAGATGAGGTGAATTTATGAAAAAGAAGATTTATTTGATCGCTTTGCTGCTTCTTTTCATCTTAGGAGCAGTTTTCTATATAGATGCAACCATGATCGAACCAACACGACTGAATATTCGTTATGAATCATTGGAAAGTTCTGCCATTCCCGAACAATTGGATGGCATTAAAATCGCTTATTTCAGCGATATTCATTATGGGAGCTTAATGGATGAAGATCAATTCAAACAAATCATCGATTCAATCAATCGGCTTAATCCCGATGTCATTATATTCGGCGGCGATCTTTTTGATGATCCCTCCCTTTCTTATCCTAATGCCAAAATGCAGAATACAGTCATTGAAAGTTTAAGCAGTCTTAAAGCTCCGCTTGGAAAATTTGCGGTACTTGGCGACTATGATACCCAGAATCAAATGATTCATGATCGAGTAATCAATATTTTAAATGAATGTGAATTTGAAGTCTTAAATAATCAATGCATCAAGCTGAGAAATGGAAAGACCCAGTCGATCAACCTTGTCGGAATAAGCAGTCTGGATACGGATACTGCTTCTGTCAGTTCGGCTTTTGATTCCGTTTCTGCCAGCGAATATACGATCGCGGTCGTCCATAATCCGGATCTGATCGACAATTTCAGCAACAAAAGCATCGATCGTCTTTTAGCAGCCCACACAATGGGCGGCCAGCTAAATATCCCCTTTTTCCGTTTAAAGATCAACCAAAATGCCAAATATATTAAAGGGAAACACCAGATCAATTCAATTCTTCTGGATATCACTTCCGGATGCGGACTAACGCAATACCATGCCCGCCTCTTTTCAAGCGCTGAAGTCGTACTTTACCGCTTAAAATCTGTTGATGCTGCAAAACTATCGGATCAAGATTTGAATGAGGAGCCGGAAACCACTGAAAACAGTTCTGCTGAATAATAAGATTTATTGAACATTTATTAATATTTCCTTAAAGCTTCAAAAAATTTAGGTAAACTGCCTATATTTTTGTGATTCAAAAGTTTACAATATCATTAATGAACCGATTCTGAGAAGGAGGACTCTTTCATGATCCATCAAACTTTCACAGAAAGACAAAAAAAGAAACTCAGCTTTTTCATTCTTTCCTTGATCCTTATATTCTGTGCTTTGATCTGTTATCTTATCGGTAAGCCGATGATCGAATTTGTCAGTGATTCGGAAAACTTCAAGGCCTGGGTAGACAGTTACGGATTGATCGGACGCATCGTTTTTGTCGCGATGGTCTTTCTGCAAGTCGTCATCGCCGCTATTCCCGGTGAGCCGTTGGAAATTGCGGCAGGATATGCATTCGGAACGATCGAAGGAACCCTGTTATGTATTTTAGGAATCGTATTAGGAAGTGCCGTCATCTTTATCATCGTAAAAAAATTCGGAGTAAAACTGGTTGAAATGATGTTTCCAAAACATCAGATCGCTTCCATCTCTTTTTTAAAAAATCCCCGGAATCTGACGAATATCGTTTTTCTTGTCATGTTTATCCCGGGAACCCCGAAGGATCTTCTCTCTTATGCGGTCGGACTTACCGATATGCGATTATCAACATGGCTTCTTATAGCCGGAGTCGCCCGGATTCCTTCCATTATCACATCCACAATTGCCGGCGATTTTTTGGGCATGCAGAATTATTTGCTTGCACTTTACGCTTTTGTCATCACCGGAATCATCAGTTTAAGCGGTCTCTATATCTATAACCGCTATTTCAGTCAGAAAGATGGAGGCTCTCAATGCAAGGATACAATGTAATCGTCATTTTCAATGAACAAGGTGATCAGATTTTGATGTGTAAGCGAAGAAAAGATCCCTACAAAGGCTTATCAAACTTTGTCGGCGGAAAAATAGAAAAGAATGAAAACGGCTTTGATGCAGCCTATCGGGAACTAAAGGAAGAAACAGCGATCACCCAAGCGGATGTCAGCCTTTCTCATCTGATGGATTATACATACTATATGGGAAACTATTATCTTGAAATCTATGTCGGAAAATTAAATAAAAAACTGGATGTGATGGGAGATGAAAACGAACTATACTGGAGCTCTTTGAATCACAACTTTTTTGATGCCGCACAATATGCAGGAGAAGGAAATATAGGTCATATCTTGATGCAGATTGAAATGTATCGTACAGAATTGTTAAAATAATATATATTAGATAAGTCGAAAAACAATTGATTTTCACCATTTTTTATCATATAATGATAAAAAGAGGTGAAAATATGCTGGTCACAAATGATATTTTCAAAGATAATTTAAAAGGATACGCTAATCGAGACACTAAATTATCAAGAGAAGTCAGAGATGGAAAACTAATTAAAATAATCAATGGATTATATGAAACAGATGCTGATACTCCCGGATATTTACTTGCCACAAGCATCTATGGGCCATCTTATATTTCATTTGAATATGCTTTATCTT
>CAZUVT010000080.1:0-9305 GCA_964623925.1 uncultured Erysipelotrichaceae bacterium | reverse complement strand
GGAGGCCGCTGGCAAGGTAATCTCCATCGTGCCGTCTCAGGATGGCAGGGTGTACGAGATCAGAGATACGGAGATGGGCAGGTTCATCACGCCGGTTGCCGGTTGTGATCTGCTCTCCGAGGTGCAGGCCGGGTTTACCCCGGCTCTGCCCCGAATCCCTGCGGAGCTGATGATGCAGGTTCTGGCGTTCTTCCGCCACTTTGTCCAAAATGGCGCCGAAAATGAGGCCCTGCTCAACATCTACTGGGACAAGGAAGAGCAGCAGTTCATCGTGGACGCGCCGGAACAGGTGGTGACAAAGATCTCCGTGGACAGCCAGCTCAGCGAGAAGTATGCCAGCGAGCGTTATATCCATTATATGGACATCCATTCCCACAACACCATGAACGCATTCTTCTCCCCCATTGACGATCACGATGAGAAAGCGACCCGGCTCTACACCGTGATTGGCAGGCTGGACGGGTGCGTACCCGAAGTAAAAACCCGTATCTCCAATGGCGGTAAGTTCCTGGAAATCAACCCAGCCGAAGTATTTGAGTTTGCGGGCGGTTCCTTCCCCTCTGAGTGGACAGAGCGTGTGAATATCAAGGCGAAGCATAAAGTGATTTTTGCGGCGCCGATCTTGGAGGATATTGAATTTGATCCTTACTTGAAAGATGGTCAGATTGAAATGATATCCGTCAGTGGGGGATCTTATGAAAATGCCCGTGAATGTAATTTTGAGTGGGTGAAGCACATTAAAAAGACTTGCGATGATCATCGGATCCGATTTGATTTTCATCAGACCGGTTCTAATTTTGTGATGAATGGCAGACGGTATCAAATCAATCATCACGACGAATATGAGCAAGCAAAAAAAGGAATGGAATTTCTTGATAAGAATTTTAAATAAAGTCAGAGCAGTCCTGCTTTGACTTTAATTTTGAATGCTGACAATCAAAATTCTGAGGCAAAAAGTGATCGAACTGATTGGAAGATCTTGAGTCATCAATGAAATTAAAGTTCGTAGATTTAAGAAGGAGGGAATGTGTTCTTCAAATAAGCATTTATTTTATGGAAAGAAAGATAAAAGGCCGAAAAATCATAGTTAGAACTCATGAAATTTCTATTTTTTGTACATAAAATATTCCTTAGTATAAAAAATTGAATGAAAAGAAAGAAATTATTGGATAACTTTAAATTTAATGGTATAATTAGTAAAAATAATTGTTTTTTACTAATAAATTTTGTAAAAAGCGTAAAAAGGAGGGAGAGTATGAAAAAGAAATTTTTAAATTTGTTGATATCAGCATTGATGGTTTTCTCTTCATGGAATATTGCTGTTTTAGCTGAAGAAGAAACTGATTCTGATGAGCATGATGAAGTTGTTGAAACATCAGAAGCTGTTGAAGAAGAAATCGATGCAGAAGCAACAGATTCGGAAATCAGTCTTCAAAATGATGAGGCACAGGAACAGAATGATCCGCAATATGTTGCGTATGTTGAAAATGGGGATCATTATGAAACTTTAACAGAAGCAATTCAAAATGCTCCGTTCGGTGCTAAGGTAAGTCTGGAAGCAGATGTAAATGAAAACATTGTCGTTGAAGAAGATCAGAATATTGAATTGAATTTGAACGGAAAAACATTAAACGGCGGAACTGTGGCTAAAGCTCCTGCAATTGTCAATAAAGGAAGATTGACAGTGACAGATGAAAGTGCAGATAATTCGGGTAAAATCATCCGTGAAGATAAGGTTGGGGATGGCAGTGCATCTTATTATGTTATCGACAATCAAGGTACTTTGATCATCAATGGTGGTGAGATTTCGAATCATTCTGACTATTCATCGCTGATTCGCAATGCCGGCGCAGGAAAAGAGGCTTACTTGTTTGTGTTTGGCGGAGTCATTACACAAGATGAATTCACAGCGATCAAGAATGATGATTTGGGAGAATTGAATGTAACCGGCGGAGTCATTAATTCAGCAGCTTCCAGTGCAATTCAAAGCTGGGGCACAACCAATATTAGCGGTGGAACTGTGAATGGAATCTTATATGTATCCCATTGGTCTGATGAATTTGATTCAAAGACAGTCATCAATAATGGTGCAGTGATTAATGGCGATATTATTGTAAAAAACCATACAGCAGGATTGTCAAAATCAGCTCAGTTGGGAATTTTTGACGGAACATTGAATGTCAATAACTGGCGTTTGGAAGAAGGCGCTCAGGTTACCATTGGCGGTGGTGAATTTGCACAGCCAATTCCTGAGAGTGATTATATTTCTTATACAGCTGAATATACAGCTGTTGCCTATGCCAACGATCAGCCGTATTTAACATTGAATGAAGCATTAGCGGCAGCAGAAGATAATTCAACGGTTCGTCTTGTCAAGGATGTGGAAGAAAATATCGTTTTAAATAGTGGAAAAAATCTTGTGCTTTCTACAGAAGGCCACCAGATTTCTCCATCGGAAGGCAATTGGACGGTATTGGTTTATGCTGGATCTGCATTGACAATTGAAGGAGGAATCGGAAGTACGATTCAATCTGCAGCAAGCGGTGCGGTTCGTGCCGAAGGCGGCGAGATTACTTTGCGTAATGTTACGATTGATGAGGGTAGTTATGGTGTTGTTGTTTCCGGTGCTACCGGTGTGGTCAATTTAACCAATACACATGTAACAGGAAAAACGGCAGTTCGTGTTCAATCAAATGGAACACTTAATGTTTTGGGAACTGGCAATGTGATTTCCGGAAGTACAACTGCAGGTGTTCATGTCTCCGGCGGTACAGCAAATGTATACGGTGGAGAATTGACAGGCAAGAATGGTTATGGAGTTGTTGCTTCTGGTGCAACATCTGTTATTAATGTTTATGATGGAGATGTTTCCGGAAAACTGGGAGCAGGAGCACAAAAAGGCGGAACTCTAAATATCAGTGGCGGTACAATTTCCAGTGAAGGTACAGCAATTGAATGTCAGTATGGTATCGTTAATATCAGCGAAGCTGAAGGAAAGAAGACTCTTGTTACAGGTGGATATGGAATGGGTCTTTACAACAATCCATATAACAATACTGCCGACGCAAATCCTTCAACTGTAACTATAACAGGCGGAACGGTTTCTGCAACTTATTTCGCAATATGTGGAAATAACCTTTATTCTGCAGGAACAAAGGTTGAAATTACGGGCGATACGGTAGAATGTACAGGTATCTATCCGGCAATTTATTGGCCAATGGAAGGTGAATTGACAATCAAGGGAGACGCAAGAGTTTCCGGTGGAACAGCTGTCAATGCCAGAATGGGAACAATTACCATTGATGAAAATGCAGTTCTTGAAGGAAATGGTGAATTTGCGGAAGATCTTGAAGCAATTAAGAGCGGTTTGTCTGTTGCAGATGGATCTGCATTAGGCATTATTGCACAGCAATATGGAAAGAATGAAAGCCAGTATAAGAATGATCCGACTTTAACTGTAAATGTTTTAGGTGGTAAATTAGTAAGTAAAAATGGAAATGCAGTTGCAGTATACAATCTTGAGGGAGTTGAAACTCAGACTGTAAATGTGACCGTATCGGATGCAGTGCTATTTGAATCTGCTGATCAAAAAGCGGATGTCAAATATATGACTAAAGAATCTGATGTAAATGATGCATTGGAAAAAGGAAAAGTAACAGTTGAAAATGAGAATGCAGTATTGAATGCACCGGCTGTTGCGGTTGCTAATTCAGGAAAGAAGGTAACTCTTTACGCAAATCTTGAAGAGGCTCTTGCCACAGAAGATGAATTAGTTGTAATCGATGATGCAGTAGTTTCTTATGAGACTTTAGCAGCGAACGTTGATAAGCTTACTTTGGTTACTGGGGTTGAATTAGATGTTACTTCACTTCCTGAGGATAAAGAAGTAAAATATACAGATAATGGCGATGGAAGATGTTCTGTTTCTATAGAAGATAAAGTGATTACAAAACCAGAGGAACCAGTAGATCCGAAACCAGAACCAGAACCAGAACCGGAACCAGAACCGGAGCCAGAACCGACACCTGAGCCGACCCCGGAACCGGAACCAACACCGAATCCGGTACAACCGGTAGTGGTCGTACCTGCACCAAGCAGACCTCAACCATATACTCCGGTAAGACCGGTAGAGAATGAGCCGGAAGAAGATCCGAACGAAGAAACTGAAGATCCTAATGTAGAGATCGAAGAAAATGATACTCCATTGTCATCTGAAAATAGTTCGGAAGTTGAAGAGATCGAAGAAAACGATACTCCATTAGCACCGGGCGAGAAAAAGGCAAACTGGACATTGCCGATTTTGGGTAGTGTTGCAGCATTAGCATTCTTATTCTTCATTATTCTGTTTAAACGTAAAAAGGACGAAGAAGAAGCTGAAGCTGAATAGAGATCAATAAATCATATTCAATAAAACCTATAAAAAACTCGAGAAAATAGAGTTACTTTATAGGTTTTTTTATAATGCTTGGACAGGTATAGAGGCAGGTAAAAGTCGAACTAATTGTACTGGTATAATGCTTAATGAGAAGATATAGGGTAAGTACAAGCCAATTAAAAAGATAATTCTTTGCATAGGAATTATCTTTTATGGTTAGCTTGCTATTAAATTAAAATTTTTTTTCCAAAAATCTCAGCTTTTGGTACAGTGAATTCAGTCTTTAATTGAAGTAATCAGTTCTTCAGTATAAGGCAAAGATTTGATCCAGTCGCAGAAGGTATGCCATTCATCAAGTTTGTGTCCTCTTCGGGCGTAATAAATATTGAATAGAACTTCATAATTAAGTGTGACAGTTCTCTTTTGGTTATAACTTTCCGGTAAAAGAACGATCATATCATACCACAAACTTTTATCTTTTGTTTCGATGTATTCAAGCCGGATCTGTTCCAGATAATCAACTAATTCATTCATCTTTGCAAGAGATTTCTCGCTCAGATGATCATGGCTGAAATCTTGAATAGAGAAAGGTTTTGAATGAATTTTATGCATAGTACTGGTAGAGTTGGCAACAGTTCCAACTTTATAAGTATCGAACTCTTTCCACCAATATAGGGGTGCAGTGATATCCACACTTACAAGAATTTGACGAATAAATTTACGGTGATCACTTCCTGCTTTACATAAGCGGATTGCAAGATCCAAGTCGTTTTTTCCAAGAACATATTGCCCTTTTTCATTATAATAGGAATCAGTTCTATTCCAACTGTTCATCGGATTCCTGGCACCACGAATTGCTCCTTCAAAATTCATCACCTGATCGTTTTCACATAATAACATATCGTATTCCTCACTTTATTGAATATTATACAAGATAAGTTTAACTTTGTATAGGAAATTCAAATTGATTTTTTTGTTTGACAAATAACTGCATTGAAAATAAGAATTCATTAAAACTCATTCTTGCCAAAGCCATATTATTGTGGTAGAATACTATAGTAACTTACTTTGGACACAAGTGAGGTTCAAGGCGGAAGGAGATTAATTATGAAAAAAGATATTCATCCAAAGTACCAAAAGTGTAAGGTTATTTGCACATCATGCGGTGCTGAATTCGAAACCGGTTCAACAAAATCTGAAATTAGAGTCGACACATGTTCAAACTGTCATCCATTCTATACAGGTAGACAACGTTTCGCAGCTGCAGCTGGTAGAATTGAAAAGTTCAATAAGAAGTACGGTTTAAAATAATAAGGGTTGACATGACCCTTATTTTTTTAAATTATAATTAAATTAATCAGTCTATTTATGAAAATAGTAAAATACACAAGGAGGAAAGAGTTATGGATGCTATGTTGCAACGTTTAGAAGGTATGTATCAGCGCTATAATGAAATCAATGATCTTTTGATGGATCCGGATATCGTATCAAAGCCAAGAGAAATGGCACGTCTTTCCAAAGAACAGGCTTCTTTAAAAGGTGCAGTCGATGCTTTTTTGAAGTTGAAAGAAATTCTGGGACATATTGAACAGGCTCAGGAACTTCTAAAAGAGAATGATGCAGAACTGAAAGAAATGGCTGAGATGGAGCTGGAAGAGCTTAATCCTAAGAAAGAAGAACTGATTGAGCATTTAAAGGTCTTACTGATACCGAAGGATCCGAATGATGATCATGACGCTATTGTGGAAATCCGCGGTGCAGCAGGAGGAGACGAAGGAAATATCTTTGCCGGTGATCTTTATCGCATGTATGTAAAATATGGCGAATCTCAGGGATGGAAATTTCAAGTTCTTGAAATGAGTGAATCGGAAGCCGGTGGATTTTCTCAAATCAGTTTTTTAGTAAAAGGAAATGAAGTTTATAGACAATTAAAATTTGAATCAGGTGCACATCGTGTACAAAGAGTACCGAAGACGGAAACTCAGGGACGCATTCACACCTCTACGGCAACGGTTTTAGTTATGCCGGATGCAGAGGAACAGGATATTGAAATCAATGACAGTGATTTGACGATTGAAACACATCGTGCATCGGGTGCCGGAGGACAGCATATCAATAAGACGGATTCAGCGGTCAGAATCGTGCATCTGCCGACGGGAATCACGGTCAATTGCCAAGATGGACGTTCTCAGATTGAAAACCGTGAAACAGCTTTAAGGTTGATTCGTGCCCGCGTATATGAAGAGTATCAAAGAAGAAAAGAGGAAGAAGAGGGAGCGATCCGCCGATCAAAAATCGGAACCGGAGATCGTTCAGAAAAGATCCGAACCTACAATTATCCGCAAAATCGTGTTACGGACCATCGTATCGGATTTACATTAAATCAGCTTGATCGCATTATGGAAGGTAAAATGGACGATATTATTGCCGCTTTATTGGCAGAGGAACAGCGTGTGAAGATGGCAGGAGAAGAAAATGCCTAGTTATCAGGAGGCAATTCGATCCGCTTCCAGATGCATGGAAGAGAAAGGAATCTCTTCTCAAACTGCAATGCTTTATATGACGGAGCTTGCACAGATGGAGAGTTATAATCTCTATTCAGAATATCAAAATGAAGTTCCCGAAGAGCTTCTGAACCGCTATGAAGAGGGAGTTCAAAGAATTTTGAACCATGAACCGATGGAATATGTATTGGGTTATTCCTGGTTTTACGGTTATAAATTGTTCGTGAACAAAGATGTTTTGATTCCGAGGGTGGAAACAGAAGAGCTGGTAGCGAATATTCTGGCAGATATCGATGAATATTTTTCTGATAAAGATGTGATCGATTGTGCTGATATCGGCACCGGAAGCGGAGATATTGCGATTGCGCTGGCATCGGAAGAGAAGAAAGTCCGTATGACTGCAACGGATATCAGTGAAGAAGCTGTGCAGGTTGCGAAGAAGAATGCGGAATTCAATGAAGTTCAAATTGACTTTCTGATAGGAAATATGACAGATCCTTTGATTGAAAAAGGAATCAAACTGGATGTGCTTGTATGTAATCCACCGTACATTCCATCAGATGAACAACTGGAAGAGTCGGTAAGAGAATATGAACCTCATGTCGCTCTTTTTGGCGGAGCGGATGGACTTCAATATTACCGTGAAGTGTTTAAAGCGGCACCTGCTTTGCTGAAAGAAAAGGCAATGATGGCTTTTGAAATCGGGTATAACCAAAAAGAGGCTTTATTAAAAGAAGTAGAAAATCATTTCGGAGATAAAGCTCGCGGAGAAGTTCTCAAAGATATTAACGGAAAAAACAGAATGCTGTTTGTTTATTTCAATTGTTAAAAGAAAAATCCGGTGTAAAAACCGGATTTTATCTACTCTACTATTTTTGGCAGGATGACACTGTCAATCAAACCAAAAGCAACTGCTTCAGAAGCACTCATATAGGTGTTTCTGTCTGTAAGGATCAAAATGCTTTCAATATTCTGATGACAATGTGTCGCAAGAATCTCGTTGAGCTGTTTTTTATATTTTAAGATGTGCTTTGCCTCAATTTCAATGTCTTTTGCCTGACCTTGAAAACCGCCTAAAGGCTGATGGATCATCACTTCGGCGTTGCGAAGGGCATATCTTTTTTTATGAGTTCCGGCACTGAGCAAAACTGCTGCCATACTAGCCGCAATGCCCATGGCAATAGTTGAAACATCGCTATGAATGGTTTGCATCGTATCATAAATGGCCAGTCCGGCACTTACAGATCCTCCGGGAGATTGTATGTAAAGCTGAATATCGTCATGAGATAAAGAATCTAAATAGAGGAGCTGAGCACAGATCACGCTGGCAAGGGAATCATTGATTTCACCGGTCAGCATAATGATCCTTTCTTTTAAAAGACAGGAATAAAGATCATAGGCTCTTTCAATATTATTTTTTTGTTCTATGACAGTTGGAATGATCATTTGGTTCACCTCATTAAAGAGTATGCCCCAAGCAGAAAAATTAAAACTGATTTTGAAAATTTTGATGCATAGAACCAAGAAAGATGCTTATACTAACAAAGCTTTTGGCTGAAGGAATGAAAGAAGAACTCGTAATTGATTTTTATGAGTGATTTTTCAAAAAAAGGAAAAAGAAATGGAAATGTGATATGTTTCTCAATTGACTTTTAGAGTCGGTGTAAGTATAATAAAGATGTGTCATAAGGAGGATTAATTATAATGACAGTAAAAGTTGCTATTAACGGTTTCGGACGTATCGGTCGTTTGGCATTCAGACAGATGTTTGGTGCTGAAGGATACGATGTAGTTGCAATCAATGACTTAACAAATCCAAAAATGCTTGCTCATCTATTGAAATATGATTCAGCACAGGGACGTTATGGTCATGCAGTAGAAGCAAAAGAAGATTCTATCGTAGTTGATGGAAAAGAAATCAAAATCTACAAAGAAGCTGATGCAAACAATTTGCCATGGGGTGAATTGAATGTTGATGTAGTTTTGGAATGTACAGGTTTCTATACAAGCAAAGCTAAAGCTATGGCTCATGTTAATGCCGGTGCTAAGAAGGTTGTTATTTCTGCTCCAGCAGGAAATGATCTTCCAACAATCGTTTACAATGTTAACCATGAAAAGCTAACAGCTGAAGATACAGTTATCTCTGCTGCTTCATGTACAACAAACTGCTTGGCTCCAATGGCTAAAGCACTTCATGAATATGCTCCGATCCAGAGCGGTATCATGACAACTGTTCACGCTTACACAGGTGATCAGATGATTCTTGACGGACCACAGCGTAAAGGTGATTTGCGTCGTGCTCGTGCAGGTGCTGTTAACATCGTTCCTAACTCTACAGGTGCTGCAAAGGCTATCGGTCTTGTAATTCCTGAACTCAACGGCAAGTTGATCGGTTCTGCTCAGCGTGTACCTACTCCTACAGGATC
>CAZUVT010000079.1:0-9369 GCA_964623925.1 uncultured Erysipelotrichaceae bacterium | reverse complement strand
AGTCCGGTGCTTCAAATTGCAAAAACACTTCTAATGCCAAATCAAGGGCTTCCTTTACTTCATCACTGTGTATTTTTCGTATTTCGTACATCTTTTTCTACCTCATATTACTCCTATACCTGAAGTCAAGTAATTTCAAACACAGAATACTTATTCCGACATTTATTCAAGAACATAAAGCCGAATTGAAACTGACTTTATAATGTGCTTTCTGTTTCTTCTTTGACACCGGCCAAGGCCAAAATCGTGATCAAAGCCAGCTGTGGCAAACGCCATGTATTTTTCTTCGGGAAGCATTCCAAGTTGGCATTATGGACAAAGCACTGCTCGTCGCCTGCACCCAAGCAGACTGCCGGAATTCCTAATCCGATCGGAACAGAGGCATTCGTGCATCCGCCATGGCATAAATAAGGTTCTAAGCCAAATGTCTGCTCGATGGATGTCCAGACGGTTTCCACGATCGGATCATGTTCACCAAGAGAGCCGACCGGGACATCACACCATGTCTTGATCGTATGTGTGATCTCATTTTTACCCCAGCGCTCAGTTTCTTCCCTGCATGCTTCTTCGATGGCCTGCATGATCTCTTTATCCAGCTGTTCCAATTCTGCCTGACCATTGGAACGATAGTTGATCTTGATCGTTGCCTCATTGACAATCGCATGAATACCGGCATCATTTCCGGCATGGAAATTCGTGACGGCCACTGTCGTCTTCGGCTCCTGCGGTGTTCTGATTTCTGCAATCTTGGCGCAAGCTCTCGCTGCAGCACTCAATGCATTGGATACTTCTCCATATCCGCCAAAGGCATGCGCCCCGATTCCATGGAATGTGACTTCAATCGTCTTAAATCCGGTAGACTGATAAACCAAACCCTGTGCTCCGGCACCATCAATATTGATATAAGCATCGATATCTTTATGATCTTTGCAGAAGGCTTTCATGCCTCCAAATCCACCTTTTCCTTCTTCCTGAACTGTTCCCAAAAAAACAACATCTTTCTCGGTTTCAATTCCATTTTTATTTAATGCACGGATCACAGAAAGCATGACTGCTAGGGCTCTTGTATCATCACAGATTCCCGGGCACCAGATCGTATCTTCATCCTCTTTGATCACTAATTCAGTTTCTAAAGGATAGACGGTATCCATATGTCCATCAACGGCAATCTTTCCTTTTCCATTTCCTTTGCGTACTCCAATGGCATTGCCTGATTCCTCTACCTTTGCATCCAATCCCAGCTCTTCAAACAAAGAAGCCATTTTCTTGGCTTTATTCTGTTCATGAAAAGTCGGAGACGGGATCAAAGTCAACATTTTCTGTTCTTCTAATGAATGGGCATGATCTGCCTCAATGTCCTTTAATGCCTGCTGTACTTTCGGCATAGACAAAATCTTTTCTACTGTTTTTCTGCTTCGCTCTGATACTTGATATTCCATCGGTTTCACCTCACAAAGCGATTATATCAAACTAAGCTCTTAATTGAAAGAGATTTTCCGGAATCCAACTCACTTCGAGCATTTTAATTATTAGCTTTACTATTTTATAATATCAATGATATGTAGTTATCTTTTCATAATTTTGACATAATATAAAAATAGAGTTACATTGACTTTCTATAATGCTTTTGCTAAAATAAGCATATAAAGAAAGTTTACCGCTGACCAATATGCGGTATAAAAATGGTTGGGTCGTAAGTTTACCGCTGACCAATATGCGGTATAAAAATGGTTGGGTTAAATTTTAGTCCTTCGCATCATGTGGAGGACTTTTTACATAATGAAAGGAGTAAGAATGAAGAAACATAGATTTTATATAATCAAAGACAATTTTTTTAAAGAAATGAATGATCCTTATCTCAAAGAAAATAAAAAAGAAAATCGTCCACATTATTATTGTTTTCAGGATACGATTGATGGGATTTACTGGATGA
Source organism: uncultured Erysipelotrichaceae bacterium (assembly GCA_964623925.1). Classification (GTDB taxonomy): domain Bacteria; phylum Bacillota_I; class Bacilli_A; order Erysipelotrichales; family Erysipelotrichaceae; genus CATJXY01. The sequence goes on along the minus strand of CAZUVT010000079.1, from coordinate 7,436 downwards.
TTCCCCTTTCTAGCCGCATTGGTAAATATAAACGTATTATGAAAGAGAAAGAAGCATCAAAAAAAGCATGTCATATCATTCATATATTAAAATTGGATAATGAAAGAGAAAATGCTTTTTTAATTCAAGATATGTTTCCAATTACAGAAAAATACATAGAAAGAGAATATACAATTGGATCAAATCATTTGAGATTGACAAGCGACAAAGCAATTAAAGAAATTGACAAAAAAGCAAGAAAAGTTCTCGGAATGATAAAACAAGGAGTAATTTTCACACCAACTCAGCCAGATGTTATTAAAATCTGGAATAAATTAAAAAATGGATAATTCTTCTTCAAAAAATCTAGAAATCTTGATTTACTGAAACTTTCTGCTATGATTATTCAGGGATAAAAAGAAGGTAGATTATGGATATTAAGATCACACATGGACTCGACCGTTTTGAAGATCCTTATCAGGTACGCGTTGAAGTCTTCATGAAAGAACAGGGATTCAGCAGTGAAAAAGATGAAATTGATGATACCTGTACTCATTTCACCGGTTATATCGAAGGAATTCCTGTCGCATCAGGAAGATGTTATATTACAGATAAAAATACGATGATGATCGGACGGATCGCTGTTTTAAAGCCCTACCGTAAGCAGCATCTGGGCGCAGCCATGCTTGAAGCCATCGAAAAGTACTGTCAATCATTAAATGTCATGCGGCTCATGCTTTCGGCACAATGTCAGGCGATGGGATTCTATGAAAAGGCCGGTTATCATAAGCTGGGAGATGTTTATATGGATGAGCATTGTCCTCATCAGCTCATGGTCAAATTTATCAAGAAAATGCCTGAAATCCGATGTCTGGTCAGTGACTTGGACGGAACCTTATTTAAGATCGGAAACGACTTTTCTAAAGGTATCAGTGACGAAAATAAAGAAGCGATCCTTCATTTTGTAAAGAGTGGCAATCACTTTGCGATTGCCTCATCAAGAGGAGTCGGAGAAAAAAAGAGAATTGAAAAAAGACTCGAAACCAAAGTTGATTTTATCGGTGCAACCGGAGCAGAAGTCTCTGTCAACGATCAGATCGTATTCAGTCAAATGATGAATCTTCATGCTCTAAAAAAGTTCGTTGAATGTGTCAAAGATTCTAAGTTGGATGCATCCCTTACTTTTTATAGGGGAGACGAAAAAGCAGGTGAAACTTGGATTTCCGATACCGATCATTATCCGACCCTCAGCAATCATGCCACAAAGGGAAAGCGGGATAATTGGCATTATGATCATGTGTTTATCGACTTTGAATCCATGAAAAACTGGAAGACACGAAAGCTCTTCGTCCTGGTGCATCCACAAGATATGCTTCAGTTAAGAGAGATCTTGAAAGTCAAATTCCAAAATGTCTATACGGTCAACAGCTGTGATAGTGACCTCATTGAGATCATGCCTTTGAATATTTCCAAAGCAAGCGGGATCCGTCGTTTAGCTCAGGCCTATCAGCTTGGCATGGATCAGATGGCCGTTGTCGGCGATTCCGATAACGATGTTTCCATGTTTAAAGCAGCAGAAATCAGTTTCTGCATGGATCACAGTGAAAAGGAAGTTCAAGATCAAGCCACATTTGTCGTCAAGAATGTTCGGGAAGCACTTGAATTAATTGAAATCATGAATCATTAACATTTCATGATTTCTTTTTTTATGATAAACTTAATGCATCAAAAATCAGGAGGAATACAAATGAAAAAAAATTATAGTTATTCATTGGTTGAACGCTTGAGTTTCATCCGCTATGGCGGAACCGATCAAGAGCTGAAAGCCGCAAACATACTCAAAGAAGAAATCGAAAAAGCAGGCGGTCATGCAGAATTGGAAGAATTTAAGATCGCCGCTTATGAAATGCATACTTGCCATGCTAAAATCACTGCCCCTACCGCTCAAGAATTGGAAGTCGTTCCTTATGGACTGTCTGGAGATCTTCCGGAAAAGGGTGCCGATCTCAAGCTTCTTTACATTGAACGCAGCAAAGAAGAAGATTTCAATCACATTCAGGATCTATCCGATACCGCAGTCTTAGTCAACATGCTTGATTATGATATGTACAAGCTTTTAGTGCAGAAGCATGCTGCAGCGTTCATTGTCATCAATCCGGAAAAATGGCATAACAGTGATGAAAATACGGATCTGATTCCAAGAATGCTTCGTCCGAAGATGTTAAGTTTAGGCAAGGTTCCGGGATTTGTCATTCGTGCCAAAGACGCAACGGAAATGATCCGCAACGAGGTCACCACGATTCATCTTGAGTTAAAACAGACAGAATGTGAACACACATCCCGTAATGTCGTTGCCGTAATCGAAGGAACTGAGATCAAAGAGGAAGATGTTGTTTTGACCGCTCACTATGACAGTGTTTCCGTCGGAACAGGATCTTGGGATAATGCAACCGGATCAGCCACCTTGATGTCCGTCTATCATCACTTCTTAATGAATCCGCCAAAAAGAACGATGCGTTTTATCTGGTGTGGCTCTGAGGAACAGGGACTATTGGGAAGTAAAGCTTATGTAGCCCAGCATGAAGAGCTGTTACCGCAAATCAAATTCTGTTTCAACTTCGATATGTGCGGAACCGTCTTAGGTCCTAACCATATTTTTGTGACCGGTTCAGAAGCTTTGAAAACCTATGCCGAACAATATTGTAAAGAAGTCGGCCATTCCGCTGATATCATCGTGACTGTCCATTCCAGTGATTCAGCACCATTCTGCGATAAAGGAATTCCGGCTCTTGGAATCAGCAGAGGTACAAGAACAGCGGAGATCCACACACGCTACGATGTGATGTACCCACTCAGTGAAAAACAATTATATCAAGATGCACTGTTCTCAATCAATTTCATCTCTCGTGTTGTCAATTCCGCAACTCTCCCTGTAGCAACAGGTATGCCTGAAGACATGCAGAAAAAGCTGGATGCCTATTTCCAACGAGATAAGAATTAGATTTCTTTTAATATTTATCAAAAATACTCTGTTTGCTTAAACAGAGTATTTTATTTTTTTTAAAATTTATTTAATCCAAATGAATCAATCCATAATGGATCATCGCTTTCATGATGCCATCTTCAGCAGGTGATGCCGTTACATATTCCGCCTGCTTTTTTATATTATCCGATGCTTGTCCCATGACCACCGCATGGCCTACTGCTTTAAGCATTTCTAGGTCATTTTCACTATCACCAAAAGCATAGGAATCTTCTTTGCTTAATCCATAGTAATCCAATAACCATCTTACACCATTCCCTTTAGAACACGAAAGAGGTGTAACCTCATAGAAGTTTGGATCACGGGCAATTAGGTTATAATTCTCAAGAAAGCTTAAATCTCCCCACTCATCCGTAGGCAGCTTAAACATGCAGAACTTTTCAAACACATAGTTTTCAGCTTCTGCATCATAGATCGGGAACTTCTCCTCCCCATAACGATACAAGATTTTCATAACATATGGATCTCTTTCTGCATGATATTGAGCACATCCCATCTTACCTTCAAACACAGTGGAATAAGGCAGCTTTTTTGTTTCCCCAATCAACCGCTTTCTCTCATCTGCATCAATTTCATGATAAAAGACACTTTCCCCCTTGATTCTGATCTCCGTTCCACAGCCCAATACTAATCCATCTATCGGTAAATCACGAATCAGATTGGGAACAGTACTAAACACTCTCCCCGTATTGACAAACAGTAGATGTCCTTCTGCTTTAGCTTGTTGCAAAGCTTGGATACAAGACTCCGGAATCGCCGTTTCTACTCCGTGTCCATCATCAGTTAGCGTACCATCAATATCAAAAAAACAGATCTTTCTCATAACTCTTCTCCCTATTGGTGGTATCATAACATAGTTCATTAGGAAAAAGAAAGAATAATTAAATCAATTATTGTAATACCCAAGCATTTGGCATATTGCATGTATAGACTTCTGCATAAATCAAAACTCCTTATGTATATCTTAACTCTTATTTTTCTATACTTAATATGTATTTAATTTTAATCATACATCACGCTAGTTAATCCTTTATGTATTTTTGTTTGTTATCTATATACGGGTAATACTGAATCACAGCTTTAATATATGATATATAATTATCCGCCCATTGTAAGAGCAATAACCGCAATAATAATTGAAATAAATGAAGTAACAGACGCAAAGAAACTAAAAAGATAATTTCGACCTTTAATGTTATCGACTTCAATACTTATCAATCGGAACAATTGCGAAAATATAAACGCAAAAAGTGCAAATACTGCATAACATATGTACAAGTCCCACCGGAATTGACTTATACTTCCCACAGTAAATTTAATTGGATACCATGTAACCAATAAAACGGTAATTAACAGCAAACTAACTCTTATAATTTTAAAGAACCACACTAGGATCGTTTTTAACAATGCCAAAGAAACTTTGTCATCTTTTATATCTTTTTTGGACAGAAATAGAATTTTAACAGATGCTTTGATTATGTTCCATAATTCTTCGTGTTTAGTTTGATATTCTTTTTTCCCAATTGTCCTATACCACTCTAAATATCAGTTTGATGTTGCTTTTCTAGTTTTTTTGTTTTTATATCTTCAGCCTCTTCAATAGCATATGCGATTATATGCGACATTTCTTCTGCTTTCAAATTTTCTAGAAAATTGCAATCACTCGATTTTAAAGAATTCGAAATGATGTTCTGCTTTATTCTTTTTTTATTTTTTCTTTTCCACATCAATTAGTACAAAACCAGTTAGTTCCAATATCATGTTAAACAAAACCACACACTTTCCATATGTACGATTTCGGAATACATTATTTTCTCTCTAACCTTCTCTATGAAACTCTTTTTCAAAATTACATGTTTTAAATATATTCACATAATTAGATTGTATCTGTTCCCTCTGTTTTTCCCAATCATATCGGCGATCACAATACTCGTCAATATCTTTCAGATATTTATCCACAGCTTACAAAGCAACTGAAACTATATCAAATTGGTTAGATAATACCGTCTAAAGTGGCTCATCTGCAGAAGTAACCATTCTGTTAAAAATATTCTGTTGCAAGTAATAGATTTTTACTTGCCCAATTGCAATTTTTACCTTAATACATCCATTCAAAACTGGTTGTATATTATTTATGATTTCCTTACAAAATTTTTGGTGTACTACTAACAAGGAGCATTTTTTACTAAATGGTGTATAATCAGCATTTTGCAAAGCAAAAATCTCACATTGAATCATTCTTGTTGTTTCATCTAAAAGGATACCCGGAACAACTGCTTCTGCATTTTTTGATAATCCGATATATTTTGTTTCATTAAATATAATGCACAATACAAATAAAGACCCTGGTAAAATATATATTCCTCAACGGAGGCTTTGGTAGTAATATATTTTTGAAACTCACAAATCAAAACAACAAGCATGCTTGCAAATACCCCTCCAAATACTGTAAGGGCGAAATTATTTGAAAGCCATACTGTATTAAATCCAACCATATGCGTTTCAATATTCACGGCAGTAAGGTAAGTCAATACCAAAAATAAAATTGACATCACTGTAGTAAATTTTATAACTTTAACACTACCTCTCATACATATCTCCTTTCATTTTTTCATACCTCATATAAGACGAAGTAGTTCCAGTAATCTCGACAAAGTTAGTCCTTATGGTTTCTGCTTTTATATGATTTGTCTTCACATCAACTTCACCATTAATCTTAAGCGTTAATTTCTGCTTCATCTACTTACTTTGAAACAAATTACATTATTTATGCAATTTATTGTAATAAACATTTCACCATTTTTCAATCCTATAACGAAAAAAATACCCATCTATATTTTAATGCCATCCCTATTCATGATCCTATTATTTCTGTATCTCCGTGCCATGAAAGGCATAGCTCTTTGTAACCACAATACTAAAAGAGATCAAAATAGTGTTTCAAGAAGGAAAGAAATATTTCGATACCAAACATTTAGACTCAAGTACAAAAGTGGAAGTATCTAATATAGAATTCATTGCAACAATTAATAAAAATCGGCATTTATCCTATGATATGACGCAAAATTCATTCTTATTTTATTGTCTTATAAATACTTCTATTTCATTTATACAACTATCTGTATGTTTTAAAACATCTTTTAACTAAACATAGATCAAATTCAATGAATTTATGTTAGTAGCAAATCATTTCTTCTATCTTTATCAATACCTTCTTGAATCTTTTCAATCCAATGTTCTTTATAATTAATCAATTTATTTTCTTTTTTCAAAATCTTTTCTATATCAAAATTTACCATTTACAAAAATTACCATATGATATTCTGTTAGTGCAATATCAGGTGATCTAGACAATTTCTTATCGTTCAATTTATAGAGACAATCTTTATTCAACAAAATTTTGGTTAATAACGTTTCTAGTTTGTTTTTTAGACTGACTCTAAACATCCTTTTGGGTATTTCAGAAGAGGCTTCAGTTTTGATATTTCGAATTCGTCAACTTCACTTAGAGTCCATAATTTAGATTATTTTTGTCAATACTTTCTAACCCATGTTCAATATTTTAATAGCAGAACTCTTCCGCAATATTTTTGCAACATCTATTACTATTATAATCAAAATTGGATGACGATATTTAACGACTTACTTATACACTTGAATATTAATATAAATTGCTTATATTCATTGTCATATCCAAAATATAAATCTAGACATTTGTTTAACCTTGGCTGCATTAGTGTCAGAATAGTATTTTCCTTATAATGCACAATCTATTTTAACGGCGGATTTTCTTTGCTCCTGAATTTATAGAATAAAAGCAGATTGTAATCATCCACCATTGCACCACAAATGAGTTAAATTGAATCCACAAAACTTAGATCCCTTTTTCTGTAATATAAACTATGCATATCTCAAAATTTGAAGACTCTGTCATTGCCGGTTCTCTAATATTTTCAAGAAATCTTTTTCTTCATCATCACCTTGCAATTAATCACATTTTAAAAGGTTTTTTATGCATTTCAAATACCTTTTATACATTCCTTTATTTATTTCTTATTAAATATTTATTATTATATTCCTAGCACCAAAATAGAATTTTCCAGATAATTGTCTTTCACTTTTCTAAAGGAGAAAATATTGAATTAGAAAATAATTTATTATATACTTATTACAACGTATGGCAAGATTGTGTACTTGCGCATCGCAAGTGTTGATTAAAATGGTAGGAAATTTTGCTCCTCCAGCTCGTTTAGTTAGATGTTAACGTTTACTTTCTGTCGCATAATGAGTTGCCATACGTCTTTTTAAATGGAGTTTTATTATGGTTAAATTTTGTGATATTTGCACAAGAAAGGAATTGATCGCCCATACAGGACGATATTTCCGTAATCGAAAGATACGTTGCGGACGGCGT
>CAZUVT010000078.1:0-9664 GCA_964623925.1 uncultured Erysipelotrichaceae bacterium | reverse complement strand
GCTTCTGCAATCATTTTCTTTAGTCGGAAGAAATCCGTAAAACATAAACGGCTGAGCGCAGATGCCGGAAGCAACTAATGCATTGAGCGCTGCGTTGCATCCGGAAATCGGTATGACATTGAATCCTTCCTCGCTTGCCGCTTTCACCAGGATCTGCCCCGGATCAGATATCAGCGGATAGCCGGCATCACTGACGATCGCAACATGCTTGCCGCTTCTCAACAGATCCAAAATTCCCTCAGCGCTTTCTTTTTCATTGTAGCTGTGATGCGCAATGCAATGCGTTTTTATATCAAAAGCACGAAGCAATTTCATCGTATTTCTCGTATCTTCAGCCGCAATCACATCTACCTCTTTTAACACCTCGATCGCCCGCGGCGTCATTTCCTGCAAGTTACCGATCGGAGTCGCCACCAGATACAGACAAGGTCTTTCATTCTCAAAGCTTTTCTGCCTGATCATGATGACTCTTTTCCTTTTTCGGTGTGCTGTTTTCTTTTTTATTTTCCTTGTTGTGATTGTTTGGATTGTTGTTATGCTCGACTTTCTTTAATCCATTCGCAAGCGCTTCATCAAAACTCAAAAAAAGAGATGTTTCTTTGTTTTCAAGCTTCACGATGCGATTGATCACATTCATCGATGTAATACGATAGATCTTCCCCTCGTATTCCACCTGCGAATTCATTTTCGGCAAACCTTCCTTTAATTCCTTATATAAGTCATCCTCATATTTTAAGCAGCACATCAATTTTCCGCACTGACCTGAAAGCTTTTGAATATTCAATGCCAGCAATTGATTTTTGGCCATGTTGATCGAAACAACATCAAAATCACTCAAAAACCGGCTGCAGCATGTTTCATTGCCGCACGGTCCGATCCCGCCGACGATCTTTGCTTTATCGCGCGGTCCGATCTGACGCAATTCAATGCGGCATTTGAAGATTGCCGCCAGCTCCTTCAGCAGTTCCCTGAAATCGACGCGTTCATCAGCAACATACACAAAAATGATCTTGGCGCGATCCAAAGTATATTCCGAACTGATCAAATTCATATCCAGCTTCAAGCGAGTCACGCATTCCTGACATTTGATCAGCGCGTCCTTCGCAAGTTCTTCATTTATTCTTGCATCCTCGATATCCTTTTCTGTCGCAACACGAAGAATCGGTTTCAAAGGAATGGAAAGCGGTGCAATGATCTCTCTTACATCGCTGATAACCTTCCCCAGCTCCATACCTCTTGCCGTTTCAACCACAACTTCATCCCCGTAATGGACAGCCATGCTTTCATCACAGCCAAAGCTGTATGCCTTTTTTGTATTCTTGAACCGAATGCTGACATAGTATTTAAACTCCTGTCCGCCATCGATCTGTTCTTCGGCATTTTCTATAACTTCTTTTACTTCTTCCATTTTCTGACCTCCTTCATTTTCAAGATCATTTCATCTATGACTAATTCCGGATTAAAACTGATCTGCCGGAATTTATCTTTTCCCTCCAACAAGATCCGGATCAAAGACTCAAATTCCAGATCCTCTTTTCTGGATCTTTCGACTGCTTCCTTATACCAACTTTCTTTTAATCCTTCGGATAAGATGCAGTCTCTATAAAATAAGGATAAGAGTTCAATGAACCAATTCATCGTTTCTCTTTCCAAACTTCTGTTTTTATCCTGATATCCTTCGCTCTGTATTTGAAACAGGGCATAAGACGGATCCTCCGCAAAATTCTTTACAAATCCTTTTACCAGATTTACTGCCAACTGATATCCCTCTGTCTCACTGATTTGAATTGCCATTTCGCTGTTATGGACTAAATGTGCCAGAAAATAACTATCCAGTTCATCCATACCTTTTTTCAGACATTCCTGATAACATCCATCAAACGGCTGAGTTTTGAAAGTAAGTGTCTGACACCTTGAAACCAAGGTCGGCAAGACGTGATCCAGCTTATCGGTAATCAGAATGGCCAGTGTATCCGGCTGCGGCTCTTCTAAAAATTTCAGCAGACTGTTGCATGCTTCGCTTGTCGCATTATCTGCTCCATTTAATATGTATGCTTTCCATCCGGCTTTTTCCAAAGCTGTTTTCGAAAATCTTTCCTGTATAGATAAGATCTCATCTTTTTTAATCGATTTGTTCAGCCCATCCAGAATCAGACAGTCGGCATAAGCTCCTTCTTCTAAGCGCCGAATATTCGATAGCGCCTCTTCGCTGTTTTCATCCAGATTCCGATTGATCACTTTTCCAATCAGCCATAAAGCGCATTCCAAAGTACAGGTTCCTTTTTCTCCGACAAACAGATAAGCGTGGGAAAGCTTATCTTTTGCCAAAGCATTTTCCAAGATACGGATCACTGTTGGCTGCAAGCTTCTTAACTGCTCTGTATTCATCGCACACGCACCAGATTCAACACAGCCGCAAAGGCTTCCTCAATCACTTTTTCCACAGGTTGAGAAGCATCCACGAGAATCATACGATCCCGATATTTTTCAACGACCTGATTATATCCATCCACAACTTTTAAATGGAAATCAATTTTTTCCTGATCAAGCCGATCCTTAAAGGTTCGATTGGACAACCGATTCAATCCCTCTTCTGCACTCAGATCCAGATAGATCGTTTTATCCGGCATCAATTCCCCGATTGCGAATTGATTGATGGAATACACTTCCTCGATGCCAAGACCTCGTCCCACTCCCTGATAAGCCAAAGAGCTGTCCACAAAACGATCGCAGATAACGATCTTCCCTTGATTTAAAGCAGGAAGCACTTTTTCAACAAGATGCTGGCGACGGCTTGCCGCATACAACAAGGCTTCTGTCTTAAAATCCATCGCTGTATTTTTTGGATCGAGAATCACGCGACGGATCTGTTCTGCAATATCAATTCCTCCCGGTTCTCTTGTATAAACAACTTCATAGCCGAATTCTTCCAGTTTTTTAACGACTGAAGTAGAAACGGTCGTCTTCCCGCTTCCGTCCGGCCCTTCAAAGGTTATAAACCATCCTTTTCTCATTTGATCACCCTGCCTATTCTTTTCCTATCGAATAAAACACATTCTTAGTTTACCATAATCCCGTCTTGATGAAAAGAATCATGCCAAAATCATGACACTTCCTCTTTAAGCTATTTCAATAGATTTTCTTTCAAAGAATTCATCGCATCTTCAATTGATCTTTGAGCCCTTATCAGATCATCCTTTTCCTCATTGAGCTTATCATTTAAAGATTTCAAAGTTGCCAGACTTTCCTTGACTGCCACAAAATCAAGATTTCCCTCTGCCAAGGAAACGATCGTATCTTTGGCTTTCAAATAATCCCGGATCTCTTCCAAGGTCAAATGGGTCTTCTTTAACACGGCAATCTCACACAACCGTTCCACATCCTGATCCGTATAATCTTTTTGACTGTGCTCTTCTTTGATCACAGATAAAAGGTCGATCTTTTCATAATAGCGAATCGTATCGATCGGCGTACTGCTTCGTCTTGAACATTCAGAAACCTTCATAATATCACCCCTTTAATTAAAACATGGAGCGCACTCCATTTCAAGACAAATTGAAAAATTGTATCAAAAACATTGGTTTTAGGGTATAATAAATAGTATCTATTACCTTAAGGAGATTACTATGGAATTAAAGGAAAAAACATTAGTCAAAAAAACTGTCCTGAACGGAAATATCTTTAATGTCAGAAATGATTCAGTTCAGCTGGTCAATGGCGAAATCGTTACAAGAGAACTCATCGAGCATCCGGGCGGAGCCTGTGTTGCTGCCTTTGATGAAAATAATAATGTTTATCTTGTCACGCAATACCGCTACGGCCAACAGCGCAGCATGGTTGAATTTCCTGCCGGAAAATTAGCCCCGGGTGAAGATCCGAGAGACTGCGCAAAGAGAGAACTGATGGAAGAAACCGGTTATGTTGCCGGAAAGCTTGTCTTCATCGGTGAGTTTGTTCCAAGCGGAGCTTACCTGCAGGAAAGGATCTATATGTACTATGCCGATGATCTGACCTTAGTCGGTCAAAGCTTGGAACCGGATGAATTTTTGGAACTTTCCTACATGTCTTTTGATAAATTGGTGGAAAAAGTTCTGATCGGAGAGATCGTCGATGGAAAAACAATTGCCATGACATTAAAAATAAAGGCTTTAAAAGAAAGGAATCTTTTATAAGCCTTTTATTTTTTCTTCATTTTAATTAACATCTAAAAGGAATTGATGATCCGATTAATGAAATCGTCGTAATCGTTGCATCGAACTCATTCGCCTCTTTCACCTTTTCCAAAAAACGGGTCATCCTAAATTTTTTATTATAATTTTTATCAGATCAGTGCTTTAACAAACTCCGGACATTCAACATTCAAATATTTGCTTAGTGAACGTATCATCAATTCATGATCTTTGCCTTCATGAAGACCGCTCACCAGAAGTGTTGCCACCCATTCCCCATCAACCCGGATCGGAAATGCACCTCCGGCTGCTGCCATATCTTCTTTTAAGTAATCGGGTCTTTTCCCGTTCTTTCTCATTTCGATAGCCGCAAAAAGACTGGCATGTTGACAGGCAAGTGCTGTATTTCTTTTTCTTGTCATAAAACCAATATTTCTTGCGGACTTGCTGTCCATCAAATATTGAAAAATAACCGCTCCATCCGCTTCCCGTACGATTTGAACAGCTACTTCCCGATCATATTCGCCGGCCAGATCAATCAGTGTTTTTCCTAATTCCAATGCCTGTTTAGAATCAAAAGATTCAAACTGCAAGACTTCCTCCTGTTTTTTCAAGATGTCCAGATCAGAATCTTCATATTTCGTGAATCCGGCTTTGATCATATCTAAAATCTGAGCACATCTCAATGATGCCGATAAAGGCATGATCTCGCTTTCCATTTTCTGATGCATGATCAATTCGGCAAAATGACGGATCTGATCATAGAAATCATCTACCACATATGGTTTCCTGATCGTTTTTTCTCCCGATTTTGTTGTAAGCAAGATCTCCTGAGTCCGATGATGATCCGTGACTTCAATACTTCCGATTTCTCCGACGATTCTTGCATTTTTGGCTTTTTTACGATCCAAGGCAACTTCCAATTCGATCTCGATTCCTGATTCAGATTCAAGAAATGCATCAACATAGTGATCTACACCCTCTTTGATATTGGCATAAACTCTTTTCAGTTTGATTTCTTCTTTGACAAGATCCTCGATCCAGCTGGCTCCATAGATTCCCGTATCTAATAAGCAGCCGCCTTGTTTTGGATCGCAAAGATAGGTATTCGCAATATGATCAGCAGATGCCAAAGAACAGAAATGAGTTTCAATTCGCTGTATCTTACCGATCGTTCCTGTCTGAATCAGTTTTTTAATATTATCATATAAAGGAACAAATCTTGTTTTCATGGCTTCCATAAACAGGCTGTGATTTTCTTTAGCTGCCTCTTCGATTTCCTTCATCTCTTCATAAGATAACGCTGCCGGTTTTTCACAGAGAACGGCTTTATGATGCTGAAGTGCCTTGATTGCCCAATCTTTATGTAATCCATGAGGAAGTGCCAAATAAATCGCATCAATTTCTTTATCATGAATCAGTTCATCATACTTCAAATAAGTTCTTTCAAAATCAAACTGTTCTTTAAATTTTAATGCCTTTTCTTCTTTGCGTACGGCAATTGCTTTCAGTACACTGTTCGGTTCCTGTTTGAGACTTTCCGCAAATCGAAATGCAATTTTTCCTGCTCCCAATATTCCCCAGCGAATCATATCCGATCCTCCTTATGTTCGCCTCTATTTTATCAGATAACAAAAAAGAAATACATCCTCTTCTTTGAGGAACTCATAGTTTTGACAGATAAATAGCATAAAAAGTTGATTCTGAATCTTTCTAAAACTCATCTTATCTAAATAAGATTTTATTTGCGGCACAAAAAAAAGAAGTGAAAAACGAGAGGAACTCTTGTCATCACTTCTTTTTAAAATTATTGCCAATCGGTTAATCCGGCTGCATTTTTTCCGGCTTTTCTTCCCCAGTGTACTGTACTTAGAATCGCTGTTCCACTTCCCGGATAGAACTTTCCGCACCATCCGCCTGTGCATAATCCACCGGCATACAAGCGACTGATCGGGGTTCCATCGAAACGGCATACCTGGGCATCAGTATTGATCTTCAAACCACCTGTTGTTCCCAAGTTGTAATCCAATACACGAGCTGCATAGAACGGACCTGTTTCGATTGGGTTCAATGCTTCCTTCTTGTTGAAGCATGTATCGACACCCTTCTTGACATCGGCATTCCAAACTTCCAATGTTTTCTTCAAACCTGTTGCATCAACACCGATCGCTTCTGCCAAAGCTTCAACTGTATCTGCCTTGACAACACTTCCATTTTCAACATCAGCACTCAGATCAGCTGATGTGAATCCCATCAAGTCGCCTTCGCGATCTACTGCAGCCTGGTCTGTGATAGTCCATGCATAGTGATCATCCTGTCTTAAGCAGGCATTCATATAGTAACCATACTGGCTCCATTCGTTGACAAAACGCTGACCAAATTTATTGACTGTGATTCCGGTTGTTGGACCTCCGACATTGCTCGTCGGGTCACGACCGATGCATCCGTTTAATGAAACGTTGACAGAACCGCCGATTCCGGCAAGGCCGCCGCCGACTTCCATACCCATGCGGATTCCATCCCCTGTATTTCCGGCTGCACTTCCGACCAGATTTCCGGCTTCAGTTAATGCGATATACTGTTCAGGACACATTGCCTTTGCCATTTCAACATTATGATCATATCCGGAAGTTGCCAAGACAACGCCCTTTTTCGCTTTGATGTTCAATGTCTTTCCGTCCTGTTCGACAACAGCTCCGATGACTTCACCTTCTGCATTGGTCAAAAGTTTTTTTGCAGTTGTGTTCATTTCCATCTTTGCACCGGCTTTTTCAGCTCTTGCCCAAATCGGATTGACATGAAGATGACCTAATCCCGGAATTCCGGCTGTACCTGTTGTTCCATCACCAGGCAAGTGAATTCTCGGTCTGATCGTATCTTCTAATCCCGGAATAGGTTGTACTCCGAACACTGTTACATATTCGATTCCGCATTCTTTACACCACTTGAAATCTTCCAAAGAACCATAAGCCATATCTTTACATACTTCTTCATCGATATACTCTTTACCGCATCCCAAGTAGTACTGATACATGCGCTCTCCAGAGTCATCTGTTGTTCCGGTGAATTCAGCCTGCTCATCTGTTCCATAGGCATGAATCATACCACCACTCATCATTGTTGATCCACCCATGACTCCGGTCTTTTCAATCACAAGTGTATCTGCTCCTGCTTCTGCTGCTTCAACGGCTGCGGCAACACCTGTTCCGCCTCCTCCGATAATAAGAACATCACATTCCTTATCGAATTGAAGTTCGTTGCTCTCTTCTTTTTCTGAAGATTCTGAAGAACAGGCACCCAACAATCCGGCGGCTGCCAAACCAACACCGGCTAAGGCTGACTGTTTCAGAAAGTCCCTTCGTGAAACTTGTTTTTTCATAATTCGATTCCTCCTGTATCAAATTATAAAAATCACAAACAATCATTTCAAGAATTATAAAGAAAAGAGAAACAAAGACTTCTCTCTGTTTCTCTACAAAAAGTATTTCTTAAAACTACACGGAACATTTTCTACAAAAATCTCTACGAGCTCTTCTAATGGAAAAACTGCACCGCTTTTAACCCAAGTTACAGTCAGCTCAAGTCCACCGGCAATATAGGCTCTCAATCGATATTGAACTTTATCTGAACTTGTATCGATTCCTGCCTTTCCTAAGATCTCCGATTCCATTTTCATGGTTCGATCAAAGATGTAATTCTTTAAGGAATTGTCATCTTCTGATTCAAATGCATTTTTGAAAAAGACATGATTTTCCTGAATGACCTGATAAATTTTAGTAATTGCTTCTTTCCAGCTGGTACCCTGATTAAAAGTAAATAATGTTTTTTCCAAGATTCTCTCATAGCTTTGGTTCAGCAGATCATATTTATCACGATAACGGCGATAGAATGCCGATCGGCTGACATGTGCTTTTTCTACAAGATCATGCACTGAAATATAATCAATCGGTGTTGTCTGCATTAATTCGATCAAGGCATCAAACAGACATTGATGAATTTGCTCTTCGTTTTTTGGATAAATCTCAGGTAACGCCATTCTTTTCACCTCACATGTTAATCAATTAACAATCATTATAGCAACTAAAAAAAAGAAAAAGAGAAACATTTTAACCAAAGTGTCTCTAATTGATTCGAAATAACCGGATTAAAGTTTTTGATCCTTCCTCTTTTTCTCAAATGAATGGATAATGATTTTTAATTTTACAATTTCAAGCGATAATGAATCATCCTATAAGATTCTCCATTACGATCATCTTTTTTTTCTTCTGATGCAAACGCTTCAAAACCAAAAGATTCCGCAAGCATTTTAGAAGCAATATTCTTTTCCCTTGTTGAATAAATAAATTCTTTTGCATTATATTTTTCTTTTGAATATTGGATCAGACCAGCCAAAATCTGTTTTCCGTATCCCCTTCTTACATAATCAGGTCCCAGACAGATTCCCGCTTCCTGTACAACAAATTCTTCAAGCAATTCTATCCCGGCAAATCCGATGGGTTGATGACTCTTTTTCTCATAAACAAGATAAGTATCATGTGTTTTTTGAAATTCAATTGTCTTTTGTATTCTTATCTTAGCATCTTCCTCTTCTGTTGTAACATTCCACATCATATACTGAGCACTTTCCGGATGTGACCAAACGTTTTTCAACATTCCCTTCCAATCCGAAAATCGTGCCTTTTCCATAATCAGATCCGTTGTTTCTATCATACCCATTCTCCTGAAATTTAAATAATTTTAATTATATCACATGTTCAATTCATTTCTACAACATAACTAAAAGGCAATGAGTTCAAATATTTCGATCATTGCCTTCTTGATTCAATATTAATTTTTAAACTGCCGCAAAAAACTGCAACTTTATTTTTTCAAACTCATCTTTTGTAAGCAGGCAACTCTTTAAAATCAAATCTTCTGTAAGTCCTAAATCCAACATTCTTTTGGCCGTATTGATCTTCTCATTCTCTGCTCCGATCAATACACCTTCTTCTTTCCAATCTCTTCTTAACTCATCCATCGCTCTACACATGTTCCCTTTTCCTCCTTCTTCAACTTTGATCCTCATCTTGGCAAATTCATTGATCATTCGCATCGTCTCTTCCCCTACTTCTTCATATTCCTCTCTCTGCATGCATTCCATCAGCTTCTCTTTCTCCTCTGCTACTCTCATCACCCTCAACAGTTTCCCTACTTCACTCTGACAGCTTTCGATCTCTTCTTCCTTGAGCTCTGTCGGCTCGATCAGTCTCATCTCATACTCATGCGTCTGTTCACTTGTCTTCAACATCTCTTTCAGACTCTTCGCACTCCTCCATCTCTTCCCGCTCAGATTCACCACCATCGAGATCACTTCTTCGATCTGTTCCTCTTCTTTCATCCCGCTGAGAAATTCTCCTCCCTGAAGCTTGTTCCTCTCTCTTCTTTTCCTTTTCTCTTGGATCTGCTTCTTATACAAGATCACATCATATTCCATCATCCGGATCGGCATGCTTGGA
>CAZUVT010000077.1:0-9789 GCA_964623925.1 uncultured Erysipelotrichaceae bacterium | reverse complement strand
GAATTAAAAACAAAAAAATCAATCATTCCTTTATTGCGTATTGTCTGGACAGCATCGCAGAACTTGCCATTGTTCCGATGTGGGATATTCTTGGCTTGAATAATGATTCAAGAATGAATACTCCGGGAACGATCGGAGAGTCTAACTGGAAATGGAGAATGATTGATTTTGAACAGTTCAAGAAAGAAAAGAATTTCTTGAAAAAACTGAATGAAAAAACTAAAAGAATTTGATTGAAAAGAAATTAATAAATTTCCTGGGAAATGGTTTCAGCTGAATTTTTACACAATTCAATGAAATCATTCGCTGATTGTGAAAGATATTTGTTTCTGTGATATAGAATGCTGAAATGACGGGATAGACTGCAGTTTTCAATTTCGATGACATGCAGTCTTTTTTTGCGGATTTCTCTTTTGGCAAGTGAACTCGGGATGACGGAAACACCCAATCCTGCCTCCACGGCTCGAATAATCGCCTGAGTTGAAACAGATTCCCATATCGGGGTAATCGTAAGATGATTATCTGAAAGCAGCTTTTCAAGGCTTTCTCTTGTAGAACTTCCTTTTTCTCTCAACAGAAAATCACAATGTGCAAGTTCGTTGAGCGTTATTGATTCTCTTTCATACAATTCATGAGTTTTTCCGCAGACCAGAAGCAGCTGATCTTCCCAAAACGGGATCTGCTTGAGACGGCTGTCTTTGACAAAACCACCTTCTATTAAAGCAAAATCAATTGAATTGCTGAGGAGATTTTCTTCAATGTTTTCAGTATTTTGTATGATTGCATGAATCATGATGTCCGGATGTTCGCTTTTATATTTATTTATCAATTCAGGAAGATAGAAGTTTCCGATCGTGATACTGGCACCGATGCGGAGTTCCTTCAAGATATCTCCGTCTTTAAATCTTTTCTCCATTTCATCAAATAAAGCGATGATATGGGATGCATAATCATAAAATTGATTTCCGCTGTCGGTGATATAAAGTCTTTTGCCGATTCGATCGAATAAGATGATTCCGTAATACTGCTCGATTTCCTGAATGGCGAGTGTAACAGACGGCTGGGCTAAATGAAGCTGATGAGCTGCTTTTGTAATGCTCATATTTTCTACTACAGCGATGAATATTTTTAAATGCCTTATCGTCATAAATCCTCCTTATAATGAATTTATTATGAATATTATTTAATAATACTATTTTACATATAAAAAGTCAAAGCGTAAAATAATATCTTGGAAGGAGATGGTGGAGTTGAGTAAAAGAAAAGTATTGTGGGAATTGTTTATTTCAACATTATATCTAAGTACTTTTACATTTGGCGGCGGATTTGTCATCGTAACCTTGATGAAGAAAAAAATGGTGGATCAATATCACTGGATCGATGAAAAAGAGATGTTAGATATGACTGCCTTGGCTCAATCTTCTCCGGGATCCGTATCGATCAATTCGGCCATTCTGGTCGGATATAAGATCGGTAAACTTCCGGGTGCACTTGTATCCATACTTGGTACAGTCATTCCGCCTTTAACCATTATTTCTGTCATTTCCATGTTTTATACGATGTTTAAAGATAATGTTGTTGTCAAGGTCGTTTTAAATGGGATGCGTGTTGCAGTGGCGGCAATTATTCTTGATGTCGTCTGGTCGATGGCAAAAGGTTTGATTCTAAAAAAGAAAGTGTTCTATATTGCGATTATGGTTTGTGCTTTTATAGCAACTTATTTTTTCAAATTAAATGCAGTGTTGGTACTGGGGTGCTGCATTTTAGCAGGAATCGGAAAAACAATTTGGAAATTAAGGAGGGTTTGAGATGATCTACTTACAGTTATTTTGGAGCTTTTTTCAAATCGGATTATTCAGTATTGGCGGCGGCTATGCTGCGATGCCATTTATTCAGCAGCAGGTTGTTGAACTGAATCATTGGCTACAAATGACAGAGTTTACAGATCTTGTCACGATTGCAGAGATGACGCCAGGTCCGATTTCGATTAACAGCGCAACCTTTGTAGGGACGCGAATTGCCGGATTTCCAGGGGCTTTAACAGCTACGATCGGATGTATTACTCCTTCTATTATCATTGTATCGATTCTTGCCTATGTCTATTTTCATTTTAGAGATATGGTTGTCATTAAAGAGATTCTGAAAAGCCTTCATCCTGCTGTAATCTCGTTGATTGCATCAGCCGGATTTACTCTTCTTGTTTATGCTTTGTTCGGCGAGGGTGGTTTCAGTGCAGAGGAAATCAATTGGATCTCTGCCGGGATCTTTGCGTTTGCCTTGATTCTTCTGAAAAAATTTAAGATTGATCCGATTAAAGTGATGATCATATGCGGCGTAGTCAATACGGCTATCAGTTTCATTTAGTAATAAAATAGTAAAACTACCTAATTGAAATACCTGGTTATAAATCAATTAGGTAGTTTTTAATTTTTTGTAATTTTTAATTAGTAACAAAAAACAGGGGTAATCAAAATACAGTATAATCTCTTTGCAACTAATTTTGAATTTCTATGTAAGGAGGATATTTTATGAAAATTTGGAGATTAGTCTCAGGCATTCTCTCAATCATTATGTTTGCCATGGTTTCCTTTCAGTCTTGTGCTGTCGGAATCGCAAATTCGATTGAAGCAAATGGTGAAGTTGGCGGAAGTGCAGGAATCATAGTTTCTGTTATGTTATTGGCCGGCGGAATCACATCGATTGCAACAAAAAACGGATCTAAGGGAGGCTGTATGGCGACGATGATTCTATATTTGATTGGAGCATTATGCGGATTTACAATGGCAGGCCGATTTGGGGATCTGTATATTTGGGCATCATGGTGTCTGGTTTGTTCATTATTGTCACTTGTAGCGTGGAGAAATGCCGGAAAGAAAAAAGAGGTCGATGTAGCATGAAGAAGCTTTTCGTAATCATGATTGCAGGATTTCTATTTGTATCTGGATGTGGAACAAATGAAACTGCGGAAAATAATCAATCCGGTATAAACCAAGAACAAGATAGTCAAAATGAGTCCATAGAAGTGAATGAAAGTTTATTGACAGTTGATGTTGTTTTGCCGGCTTCTTTTGTGGCGGGTCTATCTGAAGATCCTGAGGAATTGAAAAAATCATTAGAAAAAGAGGAAATAGAAAATAATCAGACTTATACACTTAATGATGATGGATCTTTGACAATTACGATGAGTAAAGCAGTGTATGAAGAATCAATGAGACAATATGAAATAGAAATTGAGGAAGGATTTAAAGAAATCATCGAAGATTCAAATAACACAATCAGTAAAATAACTCATGACTCAAAATATAATGAAATCGTGTTAACTATTACTAAGGATACTTTTAATGAGAGAATCAGTGCCTTTGGAGTTTTGATGCAGGTAGCAATGCTTCGCTATTTCCTTGGAGAAAGTGCTGATCCGATTGCTATTTTAATTGACGAATCCCAAAAAGAAATTGCGCGTTTTTCACTTAGTGATATAGGGAAATAAAGAATTCAAGTCTATTCTAGAATAGGCTTGTTTTTTTGTTGAAAATAAGTTCGATTTTTCTTGTTTCAAAGCCTGAGAGAAGGTATAATAAACGAAGAAAAGAGAGGTGATAGTAGTGGACGCGCATCCTGATAGTACAAACAATGATCATCAGATGAACACTATTATCACAAGGGAGGTTTTCATGTGTTCTTCTGATTAATTTTTATGAAAGGAGAACCTATGGAACAGAAAGAGTTTACATTTGAAGAACTCACAAAAGTTGTGGAAGGGAAAAATGTTCGACAGCTTCGTGAGGTATTTGACGAACATAATATTGTCGATTTGGCCTTAATGGTAGAAGAATTATCCACTGAAGAGGCGGTCTATGTTTTCAGAGTCTTGACGAAAGAACGTTCAGGAGAACTTTTTTCGTATCTTCCATTGCCGAAGCAGGAGCGATTGATTGAGATCTTAAGCGGACCTGAAATCAAAGGGATCTTAGATAATCTATATTCCGATGATATTGCGGATTTTATTGAAGAAATGCCGGAAGAGATCGTGACAAAGGTCTTGAAGTCAGCTTCAAATCAGCAACGCAAAGAAATCAATATGCTGTTGAGCTATGCAGAGAATTCGTGCGGTTCGATCATGACAACAGATTATGTTGATTTGGATGAAGATCTGACGATTACACAGGCCATGGAGGAAATCAAGAAGCAGCGAGAAATTGCGGAATCTATTTCTTACTGTTATATGATCAATAAAAAGAAACAGCTGCGTGGTGCTATGTCTATGCGTGATATTTTATTTGCGCCGAAGAATGCGATTTTAAAAGAGGTTATGGATGAAGATATTGTTTCAGTAAAGACAATTGATGATCAGGAAGAAGCGATTCGGGAAATGCAGAAATATGACTTGACGATGATTCCGGTGGTGGATGAAAGTCAGAAACTGGTTGGATTGATTACTTCCGATGATGTTTTGGATGCTTTGGAAGATGAAGCGACAGAAGATATTCATAAGATGGCAGGTATTACTCCGATCGAAGAACCCTACTTAAGTACCAGCGCCTTTAAGATTGCGAAGAGTCGCTTACCCTGGCTTTTGATCCTGATGCTTTCAGCGACGATTTCCGGAGCGATCCTTTCTGCAAATGAAGATGTACTTGTGCTGATTCCGGCTCTTTCTATCTTTGTTCCGATGCTGATGGATACAGCAGGAAATGCCGGATCACAGGCTTCGGCGATGGTCATACGCGGTATTGTTGTGGATAATCTGGGAATGAAGGATTTCTTTACGATTTTGTTTAAAGAATTGCGGATTGCGCTTTTATGCGGTGTGGTTTTATTTGCAGTAAATATGTTACGAATCATGTTATTTATGAGCAACATTTCAATGATGACTGCTTTTGTTTCTTCATTAACGATTTTAATCGTATTGGTCTGTGCTAAATTGATTGGCGGACTGTTGCCTATTGTTGCGACGAGATTGAAGCTTGATCCGGCTGTTTTGGCTTCGCCATTGATCAATACGATCGTTGATAGCATCTCGCTCAGTGTTTACTTTGCACTAGTCAAAGTATTGCTTTTATAGGAGGAAATCAGTATGATGGAAATTGATGGAATCACCTATGAAATGATTGAGGATGTTTTGAATAGAAAAGATTACAAAACATTAAGAGAATATTTTGAAGAATACAATATTGTTGATTTGGCAGAAGTTGTGAATGAAGCTCCGATTGATTGGATCGTTGTCATGATGAAGGTGTTGAAAAAGAAAAGTTCAGCCGATCTATTTACATATCTTGATGTGAATGTGCAAGAGGAATTGATCAAGACATTGACCAGTCCTCAGATTCGTGAACTGCTCGATAATTTGATGGATGATGATATGGTGGATTTTATTGAAGAGATGCCGAGCAATGTTGCGAAAATTGTGCTGAAAGCAGCATCTGAACAAACCCGAAAAGATATTAATTTTCTTTTGAGCTTTAAAGAGAATACGGCCGGCTCTATCTTAACTACGGAATATGTGGAGTTGAATGAGACGGATACGGTTGCGGAAGCAATTGATAAGATCAAAGCTCAGGGTAAAGTTGCAGAGACGATCAACCATTGTTATGTAGTTTCTGCACAGCGTCGTTTGGTCGGAGAAATTGCTTTGAAGGAAGTTCTTTTTGAAGAGAGCGATACAAAGATCGTAGATTTGCTGGATGAAAATGTTGTCTATGTAAAAACAGACGATGATCAGGAAGAAGTCGTTAAGACGATCCAAAAATATGATATAACAGTCGTTCCTGTCGTCAATGATGATCATTGTCTTGTCGGAATCATTACTGTCGATGATATTTTAGATGTCATGCAGGATGAGGTAACCGAAGATATCCATAAGATGAATGCAGTTGCTCCGATTGATGGATCTTATATCGAATCCGGAGTGTTTGAAATCGTGAAAAGCCGTCTTCCGTGGCTTTTGATCCTGATGGTTTCCGCCACCTTTACCGGTGGAATCATATCCGGTTTTGAAGATGCGCTTGCTAT
Organism: uncultured Erysipelotrichaceae bacterium; assembly: GCA_964623925.1. Taxonomy (GTDB): domain Bacteria; phylum Bacillota_I; class Bacilli_A; order Erysipelotrichales; family Erysipelotrichaceae; genus CATJXY01. The sequence continues at coordinate 3,780 of CAZUVT010000077.1, read as the reverse complement.
TTTCCCGTCCTTGACCAGCTTTATTCCAATGCTGATGGGAAGCGGAGGAAATGCCGGAAGTCAGTCCAGCACGATGGTCATCCGCGGCATTTCGGTAGATGGCTTGGGAATGAAAGACTTTTTCAAAGTATTTTTGAAAGAAATGCAGGTTGCTTTTCTTTGCGGTCTGGTGTTGTTTGTGGTAAATACTTTGCGCATCGTGATATTTACTTCATCGAATCTTCAAATCGCTTTGATCGTATCCACGACTTTGTTTTTTACGATCTTGGTTTCAAAGATCGTTGGAGGGCTATTGCCGCTTTTAACTTTGGTGATCAAACAGGATCCGGCGGCAGTTGCATCCCCGGTCATTACAACGATTTCTGATGCATTGACCCTGATTATTTATTTCCGATTGGCCATGACTCTTTTACACTAAAAACTTGGCAGCGCTGTTTATTCTATGATATAATGAGTACAGATTTAATGGAGGTTAATATAAGATGGCTACACCACACAATAATGCAGAAAAAGGCATGATTGCAAAAACAGTTTTAATGCCGGGAGATCCACTTCGAGCAAAATTCATTGCGGAAACATTTTTGGAAAATCCGGTGCAATTCAATAATGTTCGCGGAATGTTAGGTTTTACCGGAACATATAAAGGAAGAGAGATCTCGGTAATGGGATCAGGAATGGGAATGCCGAGTATCGGTATTTACAGTTATGAATTATTCACCCAATATGGTGTTGAAAATATTATTCGTATCGGTTCTGCCGGAAGCTATGTAAAGGACTTGAAGATCTACGATGTTGTTTTCTGTGACAGCGCATTTTCAGAATCTTCATTCGCAAAGATGGTCGATGGATTTGAAGGAGATGTCACTTATCCAAGTGAAACATTGAAAGAAAAACTGCAGGCTTCTGCCGATGAGCTTGGAATCGAACTGCATCATACCCGCGTTCATTCCAGTGATGTTTTCTACAATCATTTGGGAGATGCTTATTTGGATCACGTCCGTGAAAAAGGATGCGGCTGTGTAGAAATGGAAAGTTTCGCATTGTTCCATTATGCAAAGATCTTAGGCAAGAATGCAGCTTGTCTTTTGACGATTTCAGATTCATTTGTAGAAGATGCTGTAACTACTGCTGAAGAGAGACAGACTTCTTTTACAAAAATGATGGAAGTTGCACTAAACGCAAAGTATTAAAAAGAGGGCGAAAGCTCTCTTTTGACATAGTATAGAAAGAGGGATGAAACTATGAACTATTGTCAGAGAATTGAAGAAGAAGTAAAAAAGAAAGATTCTACCATGCCTGTATTCTTGCAGGCTCTGCACGAAGTATTGGGATCTACCCAGATGATTTTTGATAAACATCCGGAATACGAAAAAATGGGAGTTCTGGAAAGATTGATCGAGCCGGATCGAATCATTCAGTTTAAAGTGCCTTGGGTCGATGATCAGGGAGTAACGCATGTAAATCGCGGATTTAGAGTTCAGTATAACCATGTGCTGGGACCATATAAGGGTGGATTGCGTTTCCACCCATCTGTCAACATGGATACGCTTCGCTTTTTGGGTTTTGAACAGGTTTTTAAAAACGCTTTGACAACACTTCCGATGGGGGGTGCAAAAGGTGGAAGTGACTTCGATCCAAAAGGGAAGTCGGATATGGAAGTGATGCGATTCTGCCAGAGTTTTATGCTGGAGTTAAATCGCTATATCGGACCGGATGAAGATGTTCCGGCAGGAGATATGGGTGTCGGCGGTCGTGAGATCGGTTATCTGTACGGCATGTATCTGCGCATCAAAGGAGATGCGGAAAGAGGCGTTTTGACCGGTAAAGGAGTCGGATATGGTGGATCTTTGGCAAGAAAAGAGGCTACAGGATATGGACTCATCTATTTCCTGAATGAGATGTTGGAAGCACATCACATTGTACGGGAAGGAAAGCGTGTCTTGGTTTCCGGAAGTGGAAATGTTGCCATCTATGCTGCTGAAAAAGCCATGCAGTGCGGCATGAAAGTTATTGGAATGAGTGATTCAAAAGGATTTATTTTGGATGAAGATCTTGATTTGAGTACAGTTAAGGAAATCAAGGAAAACAGAAGGGGATCTTTAAAAGATTATCCGGTTCTTTGCGGACATGGAACATATAAAGAAGGTTCTGTCTATGATGAGGAGGTTCGCTGTGACATTGCGCTACCATGCGGTACTCAGAATGAAATCAACCGGGAACGCGCGCAAAGACTGATCAGAAACGGAGTTATTGCAATTGCGGAAGGAGCCAATATGCCGGATGATAACGATGCTATTGAGGAATATTTGAAAAACGGCATTCTGTTTGCACCGGGAAAAGCATCAAACGCCGGTGGAGTTGCGACATCTGGACTCGAAATGAGTCAGAACAGCTTGCGTTTGAGCTGGAGCTTTGAAGAGGTCGATCAGCGTCTTCATGACATTATGGTTTCGATTCATAAGCAATGTCAAAATGCGATGGAAGAGTACGGTCTGGATTCTAAGAATTATGTTGCAGCGGCGAATATCGCCGGCATGCAGAAAGTCATCGATGCGATGATTGTTCAAGGAATTTTCTAATTATTAGGCAACCGAACAGGATTAAAAACAAGATGTTCATATCTTAACAATAGATAAGAGGTGAACATCTTGAAAACGATTGTTGCAAAATTCGGAGGAACATCCGTGGGCGATGAAGAAAGCAGAGAATATGTTTATTATCGGATAAAAGAATTTCTGGATCAGGGCAATAAAGTTGTGGTGGTTGTTTCAGCGATGGGAAGAGCTCCCAGTCCTTATGCCACAGACACATTATTATCTCTGGCGGAGAATATAGAAGGGCAGGATAAGGATCGGCTGATTTCGCTTGGTGAAACGATCAGTGCGATCGTTCTGGGATCACTTTTGAAGAAAAAAGGAATTGATGCTGTGATCCTGAATGCCGAGCAGTGTGGGATCATCACAGATTCTGTCTGGCAAGAGGCGAATGTGATCGGCTTGGATCCGACTTATTTGATGGAGATGAATGAAAAGCATGATGTGGTGATCGTTCCCGGATTTCAGGGAATGGATCGTGATAAGCGCATTACGACATTGGGACGAGGCGGAAGCGATCTGACTGCCATGCTGGTGGCAACCGAGCTGGGATTGGATGAAGTTTACATTTATTCGGATGTGGATGGAGTCTATACGAAAGATCCAAGAAAGAATCCGGATGCTAAGATGTATTCGTCGATCGATTACGATGAACTTCTCGGTTTGATTTATTATGGTGCTAAAGTGATGAATGAAAAAAGTATTCTGTGGGCGAAGAAACACCAGATCAAGGCCTGGGTGAAAAGTACATGGAGTACAAGTACCGGAACATTGATCTGCAATAAAGGAGAATTGAAGTGAAAATAAAAAAACAAGCATCTTAATATCATTTGGATCTTCAGATGTTTGTTTTTTTTGTAAAATAAAAACCAATCTCTTTTGAAATTGGCAATTAACAAATAGAATGGAGCAGGTGAGCAGAATCGAACTGCCGTATCAACCTTGGCAAGGTCGTGTTCTACCATTGAACTACACCTGCAAAATAAATGGCGGTCCGTACGGGACTCGAACCCGTGGTCTCCTCCGTGACAGGGAGGCGCGATAACCAACTTCGCTAACGGACCGTAACTTACGCATAGGCAGAGTTTTAAGTAAAATGGCGGAGCAGGAGGGATTTGAACCCTCGCGCCAGTTACCCGACCTATACCCTTAGCAGGGGCACCTCTTCGGCCACTTGAGTACTTCT
>CAZUVT010000076.1:0-9801 GCA_964623925.1 uncultured Erysipelotrichaceae bacterium | reverse complement strand
AAGTGATGAATAAGACATCATAGAAGACCCCGATCAGATAGGTCGGGATCACATGGGAACATGTTCGATAGAATCTCGCCCATTCATCATAGGATTTCATATGGCGCTGCAACAGTTTCTTGAAAAAATCCAGATCTAGGGAAATAAAAAAAGCAGCAATATATCCCAGCGAGATCTTTGAAAGTCCCGAAACCATTCCCACTGTAGAATTGATCGTGGCATCCATCAGCATCCTGATAGTGGAATCGATTCTTTCAGTACTGAACCATCCTTTTCCGGTTCTTAACGCTAGTTCTTTTACTGATTCAGGAAGCAGATTCCAGAGTTTATTGGCTTCATCGATCATCATCGGTGCAATTAAAATGATCAGTCCCAGACATAAAATCAGAAAACCGCCATAGACGATCAGACATCCGACGATTCGTTTTCCCGGTATCTTTTCAATGCAGGGTTCAATGATAAAAACAATAAATACGGAAAAAACAAGCGGAAAGAACAATTGAACGCAGTCCAGACAGAAATCCAGACAGTGAAGCAGATCCAAACATACTAAGGCTAAATAGAAAATCAGAAGTGCAAGCAAGACTTTATCGGCAACAAGGAAAAATTGATTGACTTTTTTCATAAAAGAAATACCCTTCTTTTTAAAGGGTATTAATCATTGTTTTGCATGTGATGGATCTGACGCATCACTTTTTTCTTGCAGCGATTTGCTTTATACATTGCCATATCAAGTTCATCTTCGTTTTCTACTGCAAGAAACGCTCCGGCCATCAGTCCTGTCGCAAAACCCAATAGTATTCTTTTCATATTATTAGCTCCTTACAGTTGTATTATCTGCAAAAAGCATTTTTTTATACATTCCCACTTATTATTTTTTCGATTCTTGATACCAAAGTCGTATTTCTGAAATGACGATCTCCCGTTTTAATGGCATGAACCAAAGCTTCCCTTTCACCGACAATGATCAGACTCTTTCTGGCTCTTGTGATACCGGTATAGACCAGCCGCTTCTGCAGCATAAATCCGTATTCCTTCACACAGGGCATGATGACGATCGGATATTCAGATCCCTGGCTTTTATGGATCGAGATGCAGTAAGCATGCGTGATATGAATAAAGAAATCCGGTGTATATTCTACGATGATTCCATCAAAATCCACAATGATCCGATCTTGGTTTGCTTCATCTTCATTCTTATAGATAATTTCAACTAAAGTTCCGATGTCACCGTTATAGACATCATCATCCGGCTGATTCTTCAGTTGCAGGATCTTGTCTCCCTCACGGAAGATCCGATAACCTACTTTGAGTTCTCTTTTATATGGATCAGGCGGATTTAAGCAGGCCTGTAATGTGTTATTCAAGCTGTCGATTCCCGCCAATCCTGAGTATTTGGCGCTGAGAACCTGAATATCATTCATCTCATATCCTTTGGTCAATGCATTTTCTACGATCTGCAAAACCGATTTTCTGATATCGTAGATCCCTCGTTCAAAAAAGGCAACATCTCCTTTCAGTTGCAGATTTTCAGTTTCCCCTTCTTTTATCTGATGACTCAGGGAAACAACATCGCTTCCTTCGCTTTGGCGATAAATTCTGGAAAGCCGGACGATCGGAAACAGTTCCGATCGGATCAGATCCCGCAGCAGGCAGCCGCAAGAAACACTCGGCAGCTGGTCTTCATCTCCGATAAAACAGATTTTTTTAATAAACGCCCCTGCCTTGGTCAGATTATAGAACAGCCAGTTATCAACCATTGAAAATTCATCGATGATCAACAGATCGATCAGCAGCGGTTCTTCCTCATTTCTTCCGAAGCTGTTTGTCTCCAAGTCCCATTGTAAAAGACTATGGATCGTATAGGCACTGACTCCTGTCAATTCTGCCAATCGCTTTGCCGCTCTTCCGGTCGGTGCCGCACAGGCAATCGTTAAATTTGGATAGAGATGAGTAAAAAGTTTGATCATCGCCTGTACAACCGTTGTCTTTCCGGTACCCGGTCCTCCTGTCAAGATCAAGCCATCGTGTTCAAAAAAACTCCTTATCGCTTCGATCTGAATTTCATCATAAGTGATATTCATTTCCTTTTGGAAATCGCTTAATGCCCGTTCCAATTCATCCTGATCATAGTAATCGAGCGGAACAGATGGAAAAGTCGTCAAATACTGAGCAATCCCTGCTTCTGCAAGATACTGGGTAGAATGATAGAGACGATCTTCTTCCAAAAAACATTTTTTCTTCATTAAAACATCATCGAGGATATCCCCAAAATCATATTCCAAACCAAAGAATTTCTGGTCGAATGATTGTTTCGCTTCTTCTTTAAGGCAATATGTATCTCCGTTTTTCATGCATAGATCCATCACCGTACAGACCAAGGCTGCTGATAAGCGACGCGGATCATCTTCTGAAAAGCCCATGCTTAAAGCAAGCTTGTCACTGATCTGAAATCCAATGCCATCCACCTCGTCAATCAAACGATATGGATTTTCTTCCACCTTTTCTTTCGCTTCTTTGCCATAGATGCGATCCAGCCGCATGATGTTTCTGATTCCCAGACCATGAGTAGAAAAAAACTGAACATTGGCTTCCACATCATCCTGATTGCAAATTCCATCCAGCAAGACTTCTTTCTTTTTTTCGGTCATTTTCGGAACCTGATCCAAAACATTTGCATCTTCCTTGATCAAAGATAAGCAATCTTTTCCCAGCGTTTCAAAGATCGTCATCGCAAATTTCTTTCCGATTCCCGGAAACATCGGACCGGATAAATAGCGGATCACGGAATCCTCATCACTTGCAAGTACTCTTGAAAAACGCTCTATTTGAAATTGCATGCCATATTTCGGATGTTCCTTATAAACACCTTCCAGATTATATAAAACATCCTGATCCAAGAGCGGCAGATAACCGGTTACTGTGATACTTTTCTCATCCAATTCATACAGCGTAAATTTAGCTACCGTAAAAGCATTGGAGTCATGGCGATAGATGATTCGCTTGAATTTTCCCTGAATCGTTTGTAAATCATCACTCATAGCCACTCCTCCTTTTCTTATATCATCATCAAGATCGTTGCCAAGGTATTGTTCATGCAATGCAGGATGATGCATGAAAGCAGAGAATCATGTTTTTCATACAGGATGCCAAAATGCATACCCATCACTGCATAAGTCAAAATGAAGGCACAATCCAAAAAATCACCATTTAATAAAGACTGATACACATGTAAAAATCCAAACGCAAGACTGCTGATGACAAGACATGTCTTGTAATTGAAGAACTCTCTCAGCTTTGCATATAGACAACCGCGGAAAATGATTTCTTCCACGATCGGGGCAAAAACGATCGTAATAACCGTTGTCAGGATCGGCGCAGCCATGAAAGAGTGCATGATTTCCTGCTGGTTATTGCTGGTAGTACTGTCCGGCAAAAGAATCATAAGAATGATATTGCAAAGGATCATCGACAGATACAGCCAGCCAAACCGGGCCAAAGTATCTTTTAAGATCTGAACCGGCTTTCTCATGAAATGATCATAAGCTTTACATAAGAGCGGATAAGCCAAAGCCACCGCTACGATCAATACAAAAGCATAAAGTATGACCTGAATAAACACAGGATATTCAGTAGCATAGGGATCCAGTTTTAATGTAATCCAGCTCGCCAGATAAGGATAAGCAAATAAATATCCGCCGAAATAATGCAATAACAGTAAAAGAACTCTTTTAAATGATAAGCCGCTGTTAATCTTCATTTAGTTTCCTCATTATCCTTTCGTTCAATTCTACTTCTTCATTGTATACTTCTTCAATAACACCGCCACCCAGACATTCATCATTCAAATAGAAAACGGCCTGCTGTCCGGGAGTAACAGCACTGACTTTCTGCGGATAATAGACATAGACCTGCGTTTTGTCAATAAACTTGATCCTGCAAGGATTATCTTGCTGACGATAGCGGAATTTCACGCAGCATGTCAATTCTTCATTCGGAATTTCATCCTTAAACCAATTGATCCCGCTGACACGGCATTTATCGGAATAGAGCCATGGATTGTTTTCTCCTTTGGAAACATACAATTCATTCTTTTCGACATCCTTACCGATCACAAACCAAGGTCCCCCTTCGCCGCCGATATCCAATCCTTTTCTTTGACCGATGGTATAGTATAAAACACCTTCATGCTGTTTCAAAACATGATGGTTTTCAATATCGATAATATCTCCGCTTTTTGCCGGCAGATAGTTTTTTAAAAACTCGCGGAAATTTCTTTCGCCGATAAAACAGATACCGGTTGAATCCTTTTTCTTTGCAATGCTCAGATCAAGCTCTTCTGCAATCCTTCTTACTTCCGGCTTTGTGATATCGCCTAACGGAAATAAAGTTTTCTTCAATGCCTTTTTAGGAAGCTGTGCTAAAAAATAAGTTTGATCCTTATTCAAATCAGCGGCCTTCAATAAAATGCTGTCACCTTCCTGATGAACAACTTTGGCGTAATGCCCCATGGCAATCATATCGAATCCTTTTTCCATGGCAAAATCAAAAAACGATGCAAACTTGATATATTTATTGCACAAGATATCGGGATTGGGTGTTCTGCCTTTTTTATAGTTCTCAATAAAGCTCGTGAATACATAGTCCCAATATTCTTTGATGAAATCGATTCGTAAAAGTTCTAGTCCAAGCTTTTCTGCGACCGCTTTTGCGTCCATATAATCCTTTTCCTGCGGACAGACATCATTTCCCAAAGTGGGATTGCCGAGAAAATCATTATTCGCCATGGAATCCCAATTGCGCATAAAAGCACAGGATACATCATGACCCTGCTGTTTTAAAAGATAGGCAGCAACGGCCGAATCCACTCCGCCGGATAAACCAACCAATACCTTCATAACTACTTCAACCTCACTTTGCCGCATCCCGGATAATTCGGGCAGGACACGCAACATGTATCTTTTGCAAGATTTCTGAGTTTGGCCGGAAGAAAGATATCGATCTCATCTTCATCATAGCCGACCCGAAAGCTCTTCTCATCTAAAATAATCGGTCTTTTTAAAACGGAAGGATTCTTTCTGATAAATTCGATCAGCTGACTGGTCGACATCGAATCCACATCGATCTGCTTTTCCTGCAAGATCTTGCTTCGTTTGGAAATGATATCATCCGTTCCATTTTCACTGCGCATCAAAAGATGACGGATCTCTCCATCACTCAGCAGTGTTGTAAATATATTTTTTTCCACAAACGGAAGTCCTTTTTCTTTTAGCCATGCTTTTACTTTGCGACAGGAAGCACAGCCCGGCGATGTATAAATTACGATCATTCGTTATCCCTCCTGCTTCAATTATTCTATAATACACCAAAACTGTCAATTCTTCTAATAAAATAACTAAAAAGTTGAAAGAAGATGAAAAAAGTGGTTAAATAGTACACGAGGTGATTCATTATGGAAAGAATGTTAAGTGGAATCAAACCAAGCGGTCAGCTTACCCTTGGAAACTATATCGGGGCTTTGCGAAATTTTGTAAAGTATCAGGATGATTATGAAATGATCGTTTTCATAGCCAATCTTCATTGCATTACAGTTTATCAAGATCCAAAAGAATTGCGCAAAAATCTAAAAGATGCCGTTGCGCTTTATCTGGCATGCGGATTAGATCCTGAAAAAGCTATTATTTTCTTACAGAGCGATGTTATGGAACATGCCCAGCTTGGACATATCCTTTGCTGCAACACCTATATGGGCGAACTCAATCGAATGACACAATACAAAGATAAGGCAGCTAAGGGAGAGAGCGGCTTAACTGCCGGATTCTATGTTTATCCGACTTTAATGGCTGCGGACATCCTGATCTATGATGCCGATTATGTGCCGGTCGGAGAAGACCAGAAACAGCATGTTGAATTAGCCCGCGATATCGCAAACCGATTCAATAACCGCTATTCGGAAACATTCAAAGTTCCGGAACCGCTTGTTCAGAAAGTCGGCGCAAGGATCATGTCATTAAGCAACCCGAACAAGAAGATGAGCAAATCCGATAAAGATGGCGATAAAGGATGCATCTATCTATTGGATGATCTCAATGTTGCAAGAAAGAAGATCATGAGCGCTGTCACCGACAGCATCGGAAAGATCTGCTTCGATCCGGAAAATCAGCCGGGAGTCTCGAATTTGATTCAAATCGTTGCTTCCTTGAACAATGAATCGATCGATGATGTCGTTGAAAGATACAAAGACTGCAATTACGGTGAATTTAAAAAAGTCGTTGCTGATACCGTCTGCGATACCCTATCTAAGATTCAAGCACGCTATCAGGAAATCATCAATGGTGATGATTTGGAAAAAGTATTGGCCGATGGTGCCAAGAAAGCTTCTTATTTAGCGCATAAGAAACTGATGAAGGTTCAGCGTAAAGTCGGATTGGATATTTTCAAAAAATAAAGGTCCTGCCGAATGAAACTCGTATTTATTATCGGTACCGGTGCAGTCGGTAAAATGACAGTCGGGCAAGAGCTTATGAAAATAACCGATCTTCGCTTATTTCATAATCATATGACGATCGAACCGGTCATTGAAATATTCGGACATTTCAATGGTGAAGTATCCAACAAGCTTCGTCATGTCATCTTCGAAGAATTTGCAAAATCAGATCTGGCCGGAATGATCTTCACTTACATGTGGGCATTTGACATGCAGTCGGATTGGGATTATATCGAAATGGTCAAAAATATCTTCAAGCCCTACAATACTGAGTTCTATTATGTGGAATTGGTAGCACCCCTCGAAGTTCGATTAAAGAGGAATGCAACAGAGAACCGCTTAAATAATAAGGCCTCAAAAAGAGATATAACAGCTTCCAATCAAAGACTTCTCAATGAAGAAAACAACTATCGCTTGGTAAGCTATGAAGGTGAAATCAAATTTGAGAACTATCTCAGGATCGATAATTCCGATTTAAGCGCAGATCAGGTCGCAAGAAAAATAAAAGAACATTTTAATTTATAAGTACATAACCCGGATCAACCGGGTTATTTCTTTTTTATTCTCATTTGCACGCTTTTAAAAAACAAGTTCTCCTCTTTTCTTCTGAGCATTTCTCTTTTGTAAAGAAAAACATCTTTGCAATGATTCAGCATCAGCATCAGCACAATTGGTATGATATTGCCGAAAAGTGTTGGAATGCACCTTCTCAACAGCCAATTGGAAAGAGTCATCCTTGTCCTTTGATAGAAGATCATCAAACCATAAAGCATGACTTCCTTGATCAAAATCGCTAAAAGGATCATAATAAACGCTTCGATAAAACTTTCATCGTAATGCTTAAAGCAAAGCCGAATTATAAATACAACAATAAGATAGATCAATCCGATTTCGAAAATGAATCCGTTCAATCGATTACCGATAAAAGATCCAATAATCAGTGCAAGCAGAAAAGAATCAATCTTGTCTTTCTTTCTTGAAATTAAAATCAAAGCGATCAAAGTAAAATGAAAAACAACAATATCCGATGTTTTTGAAAGATCCATCGGGAAAAGAGAGTTGAACAATACATCTAAAGCATCACCGATCAACAGAAAGAACAGATCAGTCATCTTCTTTATCTCCTATTCTTTTTACAACACAAACTGTTCTGATCGATGAGAAATCAGCGGCAGGAAGCACATTGTAACAAACACCCAATGAACTCTCCGCTTCGTTAAGAGAATCGATAAAGCCGATTAAAAGACCGGATGGAAAAATACCGCCCATTCCGCTTGTAACGACCTTCATCCCCTTTTCGATCGATTTAGATGTATTTAAAAGCTTGATTTGATAATAACCTGTATTGCTGTTGTATTTCTGAAAAATGGCATCACAATCATGATCATCGTCAGTCAAAATGCGTACTGCACATTGGTTTTCTTCATTTTCAGTTGTAAAAAGCATGACTTTTGAAGAATGATCGTAAATCTGAACGATCTTCCCGATCATTCCATCCGAAGTCATCACAGCGTAATAATCATCGATGCCGTCTTCGCTGCCAACATCGATCTCAATTTCATTGGAATACAGATCAATCGGTCGCATGATTACATTCGCATTGATGATTTCAACTTCACTGAGGGAATATTTTAGTCCAAGCTGTTTCCTCAGTTCTGCATTTTCTTTTCGAAGCTCTTCATTTTCTGCCTCTAATCTGCTTTCATTGGAACAAGACTGCGGATCGATCTTTTCTTTGATCTGATTTATTGGATTTGAAATCAGTAGGTTTTCTATTGAAAAAACAACATGATCGCAAGAATTGATCATGAATCTGAAAACATTCATTTCATCAAAAAAGAAAAAACTGATTATTCCCAATGCAATGATGCAGATCAATAGTTTCTGATAAATCTTCATTTTTTTCATGATCATCACCCGTCTGATTTTTTCTTTTCACGATTCGTTTAAATCAAGCCGGCTTCGGCAAAGCTGAAATAGCTGCCATGTCCGACAATGACGTGATCAACAACAGGAATCCCCATGATCTCTCCTGCCTCTTTCATTCGATCGGTCGTTTGGATATCACTTAAAGACGGTGTGCAATCATTGGATGGATGATTATGGGCAATAACGATCTTTCCGGCACTTCTGCGTACTGCTTCTTTAAAGATTTCCCGGGGATGAACGATGCTTTTATCCAAGGTACCTACAAATACAGTTTCATAGCTGATCATTCGATTTTTAGTATCCAAAAACAAGACAAGAAAATGTTCATTTTTTTCTTTGCCCAAGATCTGCTGCAACCAGCTGATCTGATTTTGAAAGGACCAGATCTCAGAATTTTTAAATTTCTGATAAGCCAGTCTTTTAGATAGTTCAATACAGGCCAGAAGCTCCAAAGCTTTGTTTTGCTTGATTCCTTTGATCGAGATCAGATCATCCATTTCCATCTTTACAAAATTGGTCAATCCATCATATTTTAATAAGATCTGATCCGCTATTTCCAACACATTGTTATTCTTATTTCCGCTTCGGATGATCAAAGCCAGAAGTTCACGATTGGCAAGCGCATGAATGCCGGATTCAAGTGCTTTTTCTCTTGGTCTCTCACTTTGCGGAACTTGTTTTAAGGCAACGATGATATCACCTCCATATATACTTCTTTTGCATTCTCTTCCAATTGTTCCAATTGCCTTGGATCGGATATCCAGGTGCTTTTCTGATAGTATTCGATCTGATTTTCACTCAACAGATCTTTTATATCAGATAGGGATGCGACATCTTCAGTCGGCTTGCAGAAAGCGATAATGGATTCATTTTTTGTATATGTATGACATTCAATCCCTATCGCCGCACATCGATCGATCAATTGATTGACAGCTTCCCTATCATTAAAAATACCTAACTGAAGCCAATAGATCTCACGCTTTTCAATATTCGTCAAAGCATCGGATTCGATTTGACTTGATTCAATCGTTTTCTTTGCATCCGCAAATTGATGATTAAAAACCAGATAATAAAAACCGGTAAAAATAATACATAAAATACATGCAATGATTCTGACTGCATTTCTGTTCATGTGGTTCCCTCCCGATTAAGTTTATGCAGCTTTTGAAGATTTATTCTTATAGATTGGAAATGAATCGATCTGTTGATGAATTCTATCATATTTTTTATAAAATAACTATACTTCAAATTCGGTCATTTCATAAAAAAACTGCTTGAAATCCGATCAAACAGTTATTTTTTTAATTTCAGCAATTTCTTGATTTCTTCCAGGAATTACCTAGTAAAATAGTGATTGATGCCACCAACGAAACGGAATTGGCAGC
>CAZUVT010000075.1:0-9838 GCA_964623925.1 uncultured Erysipelotrichaceae bacterium | reverse complement strand
ATAGAAGGAAAGGAGGAAAAGATCAACATGTGCAAAGCGATGGAGGAGTATACAAAAGAGTGTAAAGAGGTCGGTCAACAAGAAGAGAAGGTCAATGTGGCTAAGAGAATGCTGAAATCGGGAAACTTTACATTAGAAATGATAACATTAGCATCCGGATTATCATTGAAAGTAATTGAGGAATTAAGATGAGTACAATAAATCTGTTATAAAACTGAAATTTATAACAGATTTTTTTGTTCATTATCGTTATTTTGAATAATTGTAAAAATGAAGTATTCCGTATTTATGGAAATGCTGTTAAAATTATGATGGAAAATATAAATAAAGCAGGAATAAAATCAAGTTATACTTTTATTTTTTTAGATGAGGAGAAAACATGAAAAAAGAAATATTTTTTAAGTCAGTATCAGAATTGGCCTGGCAGGGTGGAATGATGGAAATGAAAAAGATCGAAATGGGAAAGGAAACACATTTTGTTTTATCGAAAGCAAGATATCATAAGAATAGTGAACTGTACTTGGATTATGATGTTATTAATGGAAAGAAGATAAATCGTGTTATTGTGAATCGCAAAGAACAAAAGATTCTCGGGTTGAATACAGATGAGGAAATCAGTGCACCGATCCGGGCAATCTGTACTTGCTATGACCTATGTTTTGATCATCCTGTTCTGCAAGATGAAGGACAATTGATACATCGGAGAAATCAGATCGCTTGGGTCAATAGGATGATGCATGAACAGATCACAGATCGAAGAACTACGGATGCTTGGGAAATCTATGAATTGCTTCACGATTGGAATCTTCTTGACAGGGAAGAAGAAGTGATGGAGCAAAGCAATTATCTCAGCGGAGAAATGCTGTCAGTCATGAAATATATGATCGTTTCTAAAGGAGAAAAAGGAATCAATCTATTAAAAAGTATCAATCATCATTCTAAAAATGATTTGATTGATATGAGCGCCCTTGGGATGATCTTAAAGATGATAGATTGTGTGAATGAAATAAGAAAAAAAGCAGAAGAGCCATCATCTGAAGCAAGAAAATTATTAGATATACTTAAATTAAAACGTGATGAGAAATCAAGGATAAAAGATAATGATTTGATTAAACATTTCACTATCTTTTCCGTCATTCTTCCGCCAGAAGTGATCGTTAAAGCTGTTGCGGATTCCTTTGGATTGGATTTTTGGACATGCTGGAAAGAAATCAAATCGGTGCATAGCTTTGAAAATATTTGGAAAAGTTCAGATCCGGCTTCTTATGATTCACCGGAATACATGGACACGCTTGAATTTCTCAATCGTAGCAGCGGAGCCTTTAAAAATCGCAGTTTAACGAATCGTCTGGTAAGTGATTTGGATCTCATTTACGGCTGGGAACAATCGAAATACAAATTTACAGATAAGACAAAAGATTTTCTTCTGTCAATCAAACATTGTTATGATGAGATCGTGCAAAGCGAATCTTGTGCAGAAGTTTCGAACAGTCAAATCAACCGGGTTCTTTCAGAATTGGAAACATTGGATCTATTTATGTTTGAAGATTTTATATCAGAATTGAAAAAGCATAAAAAAGATTCAGCTTTTCAAGCTGCATTCACACTTTTGAATCAACAGATTTATGCGATCCGTCATGAAAAGAGCAGGCGAATGTTGAAAATAAAGAGACAAGAGTTGAAAGTTACTTTGGCACTGTTGTTTAATCGCTCTTTGCGCAGTAAGGTGTTGGGATTCTGATCATTTGTCTGATTCTTTTCGCAACTCTTGGAATATTCTGTTTTTCATCGGGCATAATAAAAGCAGTCAAGGAGGAAACATATGACATTAACACCGAAAGACTGCCTTTATATTGAAGATCTGGTCAATGCTTTGGCCATCTGCATCAAGAAGAACTGTTGCGAGATGGAAAAGGTACAGGACAAAAAGGTAGAACAGTTTTTAGAAAAAATCAATGAAGAATTAAAAAAACAGGCTGAAAAATTAGTCTGCATCATGGAGGAAAGCAAATGAATCTGACAGATCAGGAAATCGTGAATTGCGCGTTGATTTCATTAAAGCACTTACGTATCATGGCTGCTTATGCAACAGAAGAAGCAGGAACCGATGACTTATTTAAAAAAGAAAATGAATTATTTGAGACACTTTCAACCCTACAAAGAAGTGCATATGACTTCATGGTCAAGGAAGGCTGGACGAAAGTGACAGCACAAGAGGCATCGATGATTGAGAAAAGTGCTAAGAAACTTCGCAAAAAAGTGGATGAATTAGATTAAATTCAAATAAGGGACTTGGATGAGAAAATTCAAGTCCTTTCTATTTTCTTTTCGTTCCGATCAGGGATAAAATCGAATAAATTTTTAACTTTTTGGAGCACTTTTTACTTAAAATTTGTGGAAAATAAGGTATACTAATAGAGCAAGTGATTTGAGTGGAAACGGAGGAAAAGAATGGAACGGAATGAAATTAAAATTAAAGGTGCCAGAGTCAATAATTTGAAAAACATTGACCTTGAAATTCCGCGTAATAAATTAGTGATTATGACCGGGCTATCCGGTTCGGGCAAGACAAGTCTTGCCTTTGATACGATTTATGCCGAAGGGCAAAGGAGATATGTTGAGAGTTTGAGTGCTTATGCCCGTCAGTTTTTGGGCGGAGTGGAGAAACCGGATGTCGATTATATCGAAGGATTATCTCCGAGCATTTCAATTGATCAGAAGACCACCAGCAATAATCCAAGATCAACAGTCGGAACAGTAACTGAGATCTATGATTTTCTGCGCTTGCTTTATGCACGGGCAGGAATTCCTTATTGTCCAACCCATCATCGTCCGATTCAATCACAGACGATACCACAGATGGTGGCTCGCTGCATGGAGCTTGAAAATGGGACGAGAATGCAAGTCTGTGCTCCGATCGCACGACTTAAAAAAGGAACATTCAAAGATGTATTTGAGGATCTTCGCAAAGATGGATATCTTCGTGTTTTTGTGGATGGGCAGATGCATCTTTTAGAAGAAGAATTGATTCTGGAGAAAAATAAGAAACACAATATCGATGTCATCGTCGATCGAATCATTAAAAGCGATGATTGTCGTTCCCGGCTGCATGATTCTTTGGAAACGGCATTAAAGCTTGCGGATGGACTGGCTGTTGTCCGCATACAAGAGGAAGAATTGATTTTTTCCAGCAATTACAGCTGCCCTGAATGTGGTTTCAGCATTCCGCGTTTAGAGCCGAGACTGTTTTCGTTCAACAGTCCGCTTGGGGCATGCGATCATTGCAATGGATTGGGATTTACAGAAAGTGTTGATATCGATCTTTTGATACCTGATCGGAATCTATCAATCCGGCAGGGAGCAATCCGTTATTATAAAAATATCGTAGATAGTGACAATCTGGAGTGGCAGACCTATTCCGCTCTTTTGAAGCATTATCATATCTCTTTAGATAAGCCGATCAAAGATTTCACGAAAGAAGAGTTAGATATCGTGTTATATGGATCTAAAGAGCCGATCCGTTATACGCTGCACAGCCGCAGCGGCAATCAGTCGATAAAGAACGATTTTATTGAAGGAGCAGTCACTTTGATTGAAAGAAGGTATGTTGAAACGACCAGCAGCATGTCTAAGGAATGGTATTCTTCTTTTATGGCTGAAAGTGTCTGCCCGAAATGTCATGGCAAGAGATTGAATGAAGCGGCATTAAGTGTAATGGTGGGGAATAAGAATATCTATGAATTTACGGCAATGAGCATCAAAGAAGCCTTGATCTGGATCGATCAATTGGAATTGGATCCGATGCGTGCGGAAATTGCCCGATTGGTTTTAAAAGAAATAAGAGGCAGACTTCAGTTTTTGAAAGATGTCGGGTTGGAATATCTTACTTTAGATCGTCTTGCCGGATCTTTGTCCGGAGGTGAGGCCCAGCGCATTCGCTTGGCAACGCAGATCGGATCACAGCTGACCGGAGTCCTTTATGTCTTGGATGAACCTTCTATCGGGCTTCATCAAAGAGATAATTCAAAACTGATCAACACGTTGAAAAAGATGCGGGATCTGGGCAACAGTCTGATCGTTGTAGAACATGATGAAGAGACGATGACAGAAAGCGATTGGATCGTTGATATCGGACCGGGGGCAGGGGTTCATGGCGGAAAGGTGCTATTTAGCGGAACGCCGGAAGAAATCAAGAACTGTGAAGAGTCGATCACCGGACAATATCTCAGCGGCAAGAAGAGGATTGAGATCCCTTCAAAAAGAAGAAAGGGAAATGGTCAGTTCTTAGAAATTAAAGGGGCAAGAGAAAACAATTTAAAGAATATCAATGTGAAAATTCCACTGGGCACTTTGACGATCGTGACCGGTGTCAGTGGTTCGGGGAAATCCACCTTGGTCAATGAAATCTTATGCAAGAGCTTGCAGAAAGCAATGGGAAGAGCACGGATCAAACCGGGGTTATGCAAAGAGGTCAAGGGAATTGAAAATGTTGATAAGGTCATTCAGATTTCTCAGGATCCGATCGGAAGAACACCGCGAAGCAATCCGGTCACTTATACCGGAGTCTTTGATGATATCCGGGAATTGTTTGCTCAATCTGTGGAAGCGAAACTGCGCGGCTATGATAAAGGAAGATTCTCTTTCAATGTGAAAGGCGGAAGATGTGAAGCCTGTTGGGGAGATGGTGTAAAGCGTATCTCAATGAATTTCTTGCCGGATGTGTATGTTCCGTGCAGTGAATGTCAGGGCAAGCGTTACAATGAGGAAACTTTGCAGGTTACCTATAAAGGGAAGAATATCTATGATGTCCTGGAGATGACAGTGGAAGATTCAATCGAATTTTTCTCTTCGATCACGAAGATCAAAACAAAACTGCAGACTTTGCAGGATGTTGGATTAGGTTATATCAAACTCGGTCAATCTGCGACGACCCTTTCCGGCGGAGAGGCGCAACGTGTCAAACTGGCAAGTGAGCTGCAAAGACCGGCTACCGGAAAAACGGTTTATATCTTGGATGAGCCGACGACCGGACTGCATAGTGATGATGTCAACCGGTTGCTGAAAGTCTTGCAGCGGATCGTTAATAACGGCGATACAGTCATCGTAATCGAGCATAATCTGGATATGATCAAATGTGCTGATTATTTGATTGACTTAGGTCCGGAAGGCGGTGACGAAGGGGGATGCGTCGTCGCTACAGGAACACCGGAAAATGTCGCAAAATGTGAAAAGAGTTATACCGGTCAATATTTGAAGAAGATGCTGGAAAAGAGGTGAGGAACAAATGGGAGAAAACGAAGGAAAGGTCATGATCAAAGAAATCGTTGATTTCTTTGAATTGAAGCAGCTTACCGGAAATGAAGACAGTCTGAACCGATGGGCTATTGTTCCGGATGTGAATCGGCCGGGATTGGAGCTGGCAGGACATTTGCAATACTCTGAACCGCGGAGGATCGTCATTATCGGGGAAAAAGAACAGAGTTACATCAAGCAGCTTGATGAGAATGTACAAAGAGAACGTTTTCGCAATCTGACGGATGGATACACGCCAATGATCATCTTATCGAGAAGTCTTCCTTGTCCGCCAATGCTCTATGAGGTTGCTCAGCAAAACAATTTCCCTGTTTTTCAATCGAGCTTAAAAACATCGCGCTTGATGGTCGATTTGATCGGATTTCTGGATGAGCGATTGGCATTAAGCGATAATCTTCATGGTGTTTTGATGAATATCTATGGTAAAGGAGTCTTGATCAGCGGCGAAAGCGGGATGGGAAAAAGTGAGATTGCTTTGGAACTGATTCGTCGCGGACATCTTCTTGTCGCAGATGATCGCGTCGATGTACGTCGTGTTCATAATCAGATCATGGGATCTTCAACAGAACTTCTGATGGGGATGCTGGAGTTAAGAGGAGTCGGTATCATTGATGTGGCGAGAATGTTCGGAGCCGGAGCAGTGATCGAAAAATGCAATGTTGATCTGATCATCAATCTGGTTCAATATGATGAAAGGACGGAATACAATCGAATAGGGATTGAAACGGAAGAATTTCAGAATGTGCTGGATGTTCAGATTCCCGAATTAACGATTCCTGTCAAATCAGGTCGCTCCATGGCCATTATTATTGAAGCGGCAGCGATCAATTTCAATCTGAAGCAGAAAGGATATAACAGTGCTAAAGAATTTGAAGCGCGTGTTTATCAATTTATTCAGGATAAAAACAAGGGGGTAGAAAGATGATCTTTTTTCCGAATGCACAGACTTTTTTGCAAGTCGGCGATTATTCTATCTCGTGGTCAGGGATCCTGACCATTGTCGGAATTTATCTTGTTTATATGCTTTCCAGAAAAATTTTGAAAAAAGAGGGTTCTTCTAATACAATGACAGAAGATCTGTTTATTGGGTCGTTGTTCTTTGGAATTGCGGCATCTCGTTTATTCTACTGCTTACAGAATTTAGAATTTTACAGTCAACATCCGCTTCAGATCTTGAATTTGGGCGATGGCGGATCAGCAGGAATGTTCGGATGGATCGTCGGATTGCTTTTTGTTATTTTGTATTGCCGGGCCAATCATTTGAGCATACTGCGGGCAAGCGATGCCATCTTGCCGAATGTTTTTCTGGGATGGGGAATCGCCTCGATTCAATTTGAACAAAAGAAGATGGCAGAAGAAAGATTAGTTGCCTATTTGATTCAAGGAATAACTTTGGAAACGGTCCTTCTGTTTGTGGGATTTATTTTGATTTCTGTCGTTTATCGAAGCGTGAAGAAAAGAAGAAGAGGTTCTTTAACTTATGTTTCTTTGATTGGAATAGGAGGTTCTTTTTTACTGCATCCTCAAAATCTGATAAGTGTGTTTTTAAATTTCTTATTGATCGGCATTGGTCTTGCCGGTTATTTGGGTTTTATAGAAAAGGCGATGAAAAAACAGAAACCGGTTCTCTTGTTTGATTTGGATGGAACGCTTCTGGATACACAACCGGCGATTTTCTATAGTTTTAAAAAACTATTTGAGCATTATGCGCCGGAAACAGAAGTGACAGATGAAGTTTTAAACAGTGTGATCGGTCCGCCTTTGGAAACCTCGATCAAAAAGTACTTCCCAAAAGAGGATCAGGATGCTTTGGTAAAAGAATATCGCAGTCACAACAGAGAAGCGCATAAGACTTTAGTGCAGCCAATGGAAGGATGTCGGGAACTATTGCAAGATTTGAAAGAGCGCGGGTATCGCATGGCCATCGTTTCTGCCAAGCGGAAAGATATGGTTGAGTTGGGGTGCAGACAGTGCGGGATTCTTGATTATTTTGAATTGATTTTAGGCAGTGAAGAAGTGAAGAAGCATAAACCGGATCCTCAGGGCTTGTTTGAGGCGTGTCGATTGATGAAAGCATCTAAGGATAATGCGGTCTATATCGGAGATAGTTCAACGGATATCGAAGCCGCAAGAAGAGCGGGCATGTATTCGATCGGCTATATTTTTAATCCGGATAGAAAACAGAAATTATTGGATTCAAAGCCGAATGCTTATGTCGAACACTTATTGGAAATAAAAGAGATTTTAAAGGAGGATCATGCATGGACAATCGATTTGATGTGATCATTCTCGGCGCCGGTCCAGCCGGGATGACGGCAGCTATCTATGCGCAAAGAGCCGGTTTGAAAACAGCAATCCTCGAATCTGGTGCTCCCGGTGGAAAGATGATCAAGACTTATGAAATACAGAATTGGCCGGGAGTTCAAGAAATTGCGGGAGCGGATCTGGCTATGCAGATGTTTGATCATTGTACTTCTTTAGGAGCGGAATATCTGAGTGGAGAAGTCATTCAAATCGAAGCAGAAGAAAAAGAAAAAAATGTGATTTGTCAAGATGGCAGTGTGTATCATGCGAAAGCGGTGATCCTTGCTACGGGAACACAAGAGCGCTTATTGAATATTGCCGGTGAAAAGGAATATACAGGCAAGGGAGTTTCCTATTGTGCAGTATGTGACGGCATGTTCTTTAGAAATAAAACAGTCACGGTGATTGGCGGTGGCAATGGAGCACTGGAAGAAGCGCTCTATCTTGCAGATCTGGTCAAAGAGGTTAACATCGTTATACGAAGAGATGCCTTCAGGGCAGATCCGATCATCCAAAATCAAATTTTAAATCGCGATAATATCCGAGTCATCAAGAAGCATATTCCGCTTGAAATCATAGGGGATGGCAACAAAGTGACTTCCATATGTTTAAAAAATATCGAAGAAAACACAGAAGTTGAATTGGAGACTTCAGCAGTATTTCCATATATCGGAGCGGATCCTTCTACCGGATTTGTAAAGGATCTCAATATTCTGGATGAAAAAGGATATGTTCTTGTCAATGAGAAAATGGAAACCTCAGTTCGAGGAATTTATGGTGCCGGCGATTGTACTTTGAAAGTTTTGCGACAAGTCGTTACTGCCGCTTCGGATGGGGCCGTTGCCGCCCAAAGTGCAGCAAGCTATATAAAGGAGAAATAAGATGGCAGAAAGAAAAAATGTAATTGAATTTGAAAATGGATTTAATGGAACCGTACATGGTGCAGGTGCAGATATCCATGTGGAAAAAGGACAGATCGAACCTTATGACATGACATTCGGAGCTTTGGCTTCCTGCTTTTACAGTACATTTTTAGGAATCATAGAAAAAGAGAGTTTAACTGTATCCAAAGCAAAGATAACCGTAACCGGTGATAAAAAAGAAACGGTGCCGACTATGCTTTCATGGGTACACCTTGATGTGGAGTTGATCAGCAAGGAAGAGACAGAAAAATTGAGTAAATGCATCCAACAGGCAAGCGAAACCTGTTCCATGTATCAGATGATCTCTCATGTCGCAAAAATGAGCTGGGATCTGAAAGTCAATCAGCATTAATTTTTATCAAACAGCTTCGGCTGTTTTTATTTTCTGTAATCTTTTTTTATGATCATAGATTTGATATAATAAAATTATAAATGGGGAGTAATGAATATGAAAAAGATCAGATTATTTATTTTGGCAGGATTGATCTTGTTTTCAAGTGTGGGATGTGGGAAGAAAGAAACTGCAACGGAGATCATGAAAAAAGTGGATCAGAAAAGTTCTGAAATGATCGAAAAAGCAATTGGATTTGGACTTGATGTGGATGGAACGATTGGAATTTCAATGCAGGGAATTACGATCAAACCTACTTTTCAGATTGAAACAGAAATGGATCATTTAACTGATTCTTCAAATTTTAAAGGAAGCGTTCAATTGAGTGCAGAAATGATGAATGAAAGATTTCAGATGAATGGCTGGATCGTAGATGGAATGATGTATACCGATTCGAATGGGAAATTGGATACAGCAGAATTTGATTTATCGCAAGTGGCGGAACAGTCTGCATCTTTTGGCAGATATATTACAAATCAGGATATTGAATCGCTGTATAAAGACTTTACAGTAGAAAAGACAAAAGAAGGATATATTCTGAAAAAAGAAGAGACTGATTTCAGTTCAGAATTGAACATGATCAAGATGTTTGCAGCATTGGGGTCTGCTCAAGACCAGGCATATCTTGATGTGCTTCAAAGTTTTAATATCCGATCTATGATCACCACGATCAGTGTATCGAAAGATTATGATTTGGAAAATATGCAAGTTCAGTTTTTGATGGATTTGGAAATTGAAGGACAAAAAATGGAATTAGAATTAGATATGAAAATGTCTTTTGATTTCTATGAAAATGAAAGAGTGGAGATTCCGGATCTAAGCAAATGGTACGTGGGAAGTCAAAATGCGTCGTGTGTTATTGAACAGGCAGGACTCATGAAATTGGATGTAGATCTATCTGCTACAA
>CAZUVT010000074.1:0-10140 GCA_964623925.1 uncultured Erysipelotrichaceae bacterium | reverse complement strand
CCTTGAAACAGCTTGCAGAACCGGTTCCGCTCATCATCCGAAATGCTCCGACCCGTTTAATGAAAGAATTAAATTACGGCGAAGGCTATCAGTATGCTCACGACTTCAAAGAAAAACTGACCAGTATGCAGTGCCTACCTGATTCCCTACTAGATCGGGAATACTATCTTCCAACCGAACAAGGTGTGGAAGGAAAAATCAAAGCCCGCTTGCAGCAGATCAAACAATGGAAAAAGCAACACCGCAATAGATAATCAAAATATTAGTATCATATACTTCGATTCTTAAGCAAAAAAATCGGGGTATTTTTATATAGATACTTCATTAGACTGTGAATAAAACTATAATAAAAAGTTATCATAGGAATTAATTTCATGTAAAGATTAGATACTAAAAACATAAAAAATATCCCATAGTTTATATTTATCATTTTACAAACTCACCTAAAATGAAATGCAATACCGAATTAAAATAGATTGCCACTTCGTTGGTGGAATAATGTTCACTGTCATCCCAGTATTTCTTCGCCGGAGCTGTATCTGATTGATCGGCATGAACATCCGGTCCGCCTACTAAGGCCCCTTTTAAATCAGCTTGATGGATCTGGGCAATACGATGATGGATGTGCTTTGGATAGTTAGATCCATATCCACATATAAAACTCTTGTTCAAGCTGTTTTTTCCTAATAGATAGCTCAACTGTTCAAATGCTCCATTGACAAATTCCGGATGAGGATCCAGATCATTTGCCAGCAACATGACCATGGCATGATTGGCAATATACATATTTCCACCCCATAAATAGGAATAAACGGCTACTTGATATCCGTCATTTCTCTGTTTCTTGACCAGATAAGATGCTTCGTTCATAAAGATATCGTATAAGAGCGGATAGAGTTCTTTATTCTTTTTGAATTCCTCATCTTTTAATAAGATGAAGCTACCGTATCCACCTAAATCACTATAGGTGAATTGAACTAATTCATCCGGATGTTCAGTGATCATCTTTGATATTTCGTTTAAGTAAGTTTCATCATGGGTCAGAGCATATAATGCAGCAGAGGCAAAATAGATCTCATCCCGATCGGATGCATTGAGATAATCCCCGGCAGAGATCGTACTCGGATTAGGGATGTCCTCTCCTCCCCGCACACTTAAAGCATACTGGTACGCTTTAAGTGCTGCTTCTTCATAAATTTTAGCCTGATCAAAATCGATTTCTTGATACAGAATTGCGGCAAAAGCCCAGGCACCGGCACTGCCGGCTGTCGCTGTATTTTCCTCTTTCAACAAAAATATTTCCTGTTCATCATGCTGCGGTTCAATAAGTCCCGCAAACTGAGAGGTTACCGCCGCATTATAGACAGGTCCCCAGTCCTGCTGCATTTTAAGCAGCCAGTCTAATCCGATTTTTGCTTCATCCAAATCCTTGGAAGATGGATCCGGATAGACCAGTTTTGAAAGAAGCAGATCATTGATCGTCTTGATAGCGGTCATCGTATATCGCCCATAATCTCCCGCATCATGCCAGCCGCCCGTCACATCTTTTTCAATCGAACTTCCAAACACATAAGCCGCCTGATCATGACAGGACTCATGTTCAAATGCCTCGTCTTCTAAATCAAAAAGATCCTGACCGCACCTTTGCAAGGTCAGCATGTTCAAAGAAGAAATATATAGATCATCATAAAGTTCCTCATTGATCACAAACTCCAGCGATCTGCCATTGATCTGTGTTTCAATGCGATAAGTTCCCGGTTTTGTCAAAGCAGTAAAATCACCGTAAAAGTTTTTCTCTCTGGCATCCGCATTTTCTACTTCCCCCTTTAATAATCCACTGAAAACCATTTCTCCGGTTTCTTGATCAATAACGTAGAAACAATCTCCCGAATTATATCTAAAAATCGCGGTCTTTTGTAGATCTGGCAGATATCCCTGCTGATTGATGCTGACAGATAGTCTTGTTTCATCCAAACATCGGATCTGAAGATGATCGATCTCAATTTCTCCTGATGCTGTTTCGATTTCATTAAAAAATTCCAAACTGAAAATATCCTCTGTCATATTTTCTTTTTTATGTGTGTAACGGATCACATGAGATTGAGTCTCCTCCGTAATGCCAAAATCAAACCGACCTAATTCTTCTTCATAAGTCTTGATGACAAGGGCGCCTTTGCTGACGACATTGCTGCTGACATCAAATGAGATTTCATAAGTATACCCGCTTAAAAACTCAACTTCTCTTGTATTATAGCTTAATTTGCCATCTTGCTGCCAGTTTGCCACTGAAATGATGCGTTTGATGAATTCCTGTCTTGATGAATATTCCACATTTTCAGCCTGAATGAAAAAGACGGAATGAAAATCATCATTGCGCGGTTCAAACTCGATTGGTTTCAAATCCGCTTTCGGTTCTTCAACATCGATTTGACTGAGCAAAGAACTGCCGATCAACTCAATCGTTTCTTTCAAGGATCCTTTTTCTGATTTATCCTGGGAAGTACTTGGAAAAGAAAAACATCCGCACAAAAGCAGTCCCGATAAAATCAAGATTCCGATTTTTCTCATTTGCATCACCCGTCTTCATCTTCATTCTATCATATTTCACATGAAGAATTGTGAAGATTTCATAAAGATTCTTGAAACAGAATTTTCCAATTGTGATGAAATATAATTATTAAGCTTGTTTACTGATAAATGTTTTAGCACAGGCAATCGCAAAGAATGTGCTCGCAAGGAAAGCTAATCCGGCAATCAAAAAAGAAAGGTTCGGACCTGCCGCATAAACCAGTCCTGCCAAAAGGGATCCGCCCACCTGTCCCAAAGCTTTCATGGAATTATACAATCCGACAAGAATATCATTGTCGGTATTTTCAAAATTCGTAATAATAGACTGCAACAAAGGCTGATAAACCGCATTGACTCCATTGAATACGACATTGGTGATCGCAAACGCAATGCCATTGGGTGAAACAAATACCATGACTAAAGAGATGAAACACATGCCGAAAATAGGAATAACCGTTTTTTTCGTATCGGTTCTTTTCATCAGCCAGATACAGATCGTCGAATTCGCAATTAAGGCAATCAACCCGATGACGGCTTTAACCAAACCATTATAAGACGGCGGGAAATTCAGCTGTTCTCTCAAATAATAGTTAAAACACTGTTCATAACATGTCGTTCCGAATGTTGCGGTTACCGCAACAAAAAGGAAAAACAAAATAGAAATCGTGATGATCTTTCTTGAATTGAAAAAGACTAAAAGCGGATTGGATTCTTTGACCAGAACGCGAAGCTCTGTTTTTTCTTTTACCGACTCTTTTCGATCTTCCAAAAATAAAGAATAGAGGATTCCCAATACAAACAATCCCACGATTTGAATATAGAAAGGAAGCTTGATATCAATATCGCCGAGAAATCCACCGGCCATATAGCCAAAAGGATTGACAACCGCATGAAGTGTTGCACTGATTGCCAAATTCTGTCCCTTTGTTCCTTCCGGGCTGTTTTGGACCACATAAATAATATGTACAACGGAAATGGCGCCGATAAAAATACCGGCCACCGCTCTTCCGACTGCGATACCCATTTCAGTTGTCGCAAAACAAAACAGAGCTTGACCCACAGAATAACCGATATATCCGATCGTTAAGATCGGCACACAACCGAGATTCTTTGTCAGTTTTCCCCAAAACGGAGAAAACAAAAAACTGCTGAATGACATGGATGCAAAGGCAACACCAAACATATAATCATGAAGATGAAGCGATTGAATAAAAGCCGGAGTTACCGGATGCGCTAAATTCGCTACGATCGCATAAAGAACAATAAAAACAAACAAATATTTAACAGAAGCCTTTTTTCTAATCGGAAATCTCATTTTATCTCAACCCTTCAACTTTCAAATTTCACTTCATTATTATACTTTAAATAGAATGAAAGTCCAACATTTAATTAAGAAGTATCAATCAAGAGACCTTTTGATAATCATAAAAAAGGAAGAGATGATCCTAAAATCATGGATAACGGACCGCTCTTCCTTGTTAAATATGAAACTCAAATATTTTGACCTGTCTTTTTCCTTCCTGAAACATTTCATTGTCTTTTGGTATCTCTGCAATTTCAAGAAAATGTCCGCCTGCCAATTCACAGGTTCTAAAAGAGGCGATATTTTCCGGAACACAAGTAATAATCAGTTTTTCTAAACCATGTTTTTTTGCCTGCCTAAATAACAGACGGCATGCTTTTGATGCATAGCGATGACCCCGATAAGCTTCATCAATGCGATAGCCGATATTGCCTCCGATATAAGTCTTATCATTATGGCCGATGCGAAGATCGCACGCTCCGATAATCGTTCCATCCAACAAACAGATATCAAAATAATAAGCCGGCACCCAGCCTTTTTGCGGCTGTTCATCACAGGTTCTTATCAATCTCAAAAATATTTCTTTATCTTTCAGATCTTCTGTACTATAAAACATGTTTCCTTCCCTTTCATATCAGCTCTTTCAGTTTCAAATATTCCACCGGAATCGCCAATTCCCCAATATGCGTATGTTCAAATTCTCCATGACAGTCACATCCGCATGTAATCATGCAATCATGTTCCTGACAAATTTTCAGACAGATCTCGGTTGCCTTTCCATCTTGAGACGGGTAGTAGCATTCGATTCCATCCAATCCATTTTCCAATAAACCTTCTACGGTCTGTTCAAACACATCATAAGAAGTCGGCTTGAGTACTTTTTGCGGATGAGCCAAGATTGCTTTTCCCTTTGCTTGATGAATTTGCCTGCAAACTTCACTCATCGACGGAAAATCGACGCATGCATAGGAATGATGATATTGCGCATAGATCCTAAATCCATCCTGCAACGAAGAGGTCAATCCTTTTTCCACAAAATAATGCAGCAGCTTCCAGCCGCCCTTTTTTCGATCATAGCTGAAATCATGATACTCTTCCATAGAACATTCCGGATGATCAACGATTACCTTCTTTAAGAGTTCGATGTTGACTTGTTCAAGCTTTTCATTATTCTGTCGAACAAAATCTCGGAAATTCTGATCTTTCACATCAATTCCATATCCCAGCACATGATAATTGATCCCCTTCTCAACACAATCCAGTTCGACACCGCAAATGAGTTTTATTTCATCATCCTGAATCGGTTTTTCATATGCATCCAAACAGTTATGAT
The DNA here is from genome assembly GCA_964623925.1 of uncultured Erysipelotrichaceae bacterium. Classification (GTDB taxonomy): domain Bacteria; phylum Bacillota_I; class Bacilli_A; order Erysipelotrichales; family Erysipelotrichaceae; genus CATJXY01. Next base: position 4,936 of record CAZUVT010000074.1, on the reverse strand, counting down.
CGGTGATGGCAAGGATATGAACTTGATTTTTCTTAGCCTCTTCTAATATCCGTTTTATGGAATAGGTTCCATCGGAATGAAAAGAATGAATGTGCAAATCAGCTTTGATCATAGCGTTAACCTCTTTCTTCTATACCAAGATTATAGCACAAATCTTGAGCCTTCGACACGCTCTGCGAAGCTTAGTTATGAAAATCAAAGATCTTTTTCATTATTTTAAATCCTACATAAGTAGATCTTTTTCTCTAGTAAGACTTAATTTATCTCTCAACTTAAACAGAATCGTGATAAAATAGTCATGCATTCTTTATAGGAGGAAAAGTTATGAAACTAGAGATAAAAAATGTAAATAAGAGTTTTTCTTCCAAGCATGTATTAAAAGGCATCTCATTTTCAGTAGAAAGCGGCCATGCCTTTGGACTGTTAGGAAGAAACGGAGCCGGCAAGACCACCACGATCCGCATCTTGATGGATGTATTTCCTGCCGATGAAGGAACGATCCTGATTGATGGAAAGCCGGTTGATTATAATCAAATAAAAATCGGATATCTGCCGGAAGAAAGAGGTCTCTATCCAAAGAAGAAGATCCTGGATCAGCTTGTTTACTTCGCAGAATTAAAAGGAATGAAAAAAAGCGCTGCCATTAAATCGATCGATTATTGGCTTGAGCGCTTAGATATGATGGAATTTCGCAACAAGCGTCTGGATACGCTATCCAAAGGTAATCAGCAGAAGATCCAGTTGATCACAGCCCTCACCTTTGATCCGGACATTGTCATTCTGGATGAGCCGTTCTCCGGCTTGGATCCGGTCAATGCCATGCTGCTGAAAGATGTCGTCAAAGAGATCATCGCTAAAAATAAGATCGTCTTATTTTCCAGCCATCAGATGAATTATATTGAAGAATTCTGTGACAGTATCGCTATTTTGAATGACGGAAAAGTCGTGCTTCAAGGCAATCTGCACGAAATCAAAAGAAATTATACAAGAGATAAACTGATCGTTCGTTCAAAAGATGTCGAATCTATGTTATTTGATCTGGACTTAGATGTAGATATTGAAAAAACAAGTGATGAAGAAGCTTTGATCACTCTCTCTTCTGTCAATCAGAAACAGACTGTGATGAAACAATTGACAGAGAAATTCGATATCGATGAGATCAAAGTCTTCGAACCATCCCTCAATGATATCTTTGTTGAATATGCCAAAGAGCAGTTCTAAAGGAGAAAACTATGAAACAATTTTTAACTATACTTAAATTTGAATTGAAAAGCTATTTTAAAAACAAGATCTTTGTCGGCATCACCGCCTTTCTTGTTCTGTTGATTGCCGGAGTCATGTTCTTCCCGAGAATCTCTGCCCTTTTCAAAAGCGATGAAACGATTCAGGAAGTCGGAAATGCCGGAACCATGATGATCGTTGCCGATTGCAAAGAACATGAAGAACTCTTAAAAAATGCTTTCGAAAATACTTTTATCAACTATGAAATCATCATTGCTTCTGATATAAATGTAGTAAAAGACAAGATCACATCGTATGAAGCAGAGTGTGCCTTTGTCTTTGACAGTCTGACTTCTTATACTTATTATGTGGAAAATCTGTCCATGATGGACAGCAATACGATGATCGTTGATGAACTTCTTCAACACATTTATACTATGAATGAAATGGTACAAAGCGGATTATCGGTTGATCAGGCTCAAATGATTCTCTCCATGCCGATCACTCATCAGATTGAAAATCTGGGAAAAGATCAGATGCAGAATTTCTTCTATACTTATATCATGATCTTCGCTCTGTATATGGTGATTCTCCTTTATGGGCAGATGGTTGCAACTAATGTGGCGACTGAGAAAAGCTCCCGTGCCATGGAAGTGTTGATCACCAGTGCCAAGCCGACTGCCATGATGTTTGGCAAAGTGCTCGCCTCCTGTCTAGCCGGTTTAACTCAGCTTGTCTGTGTATTTGGATCTGCCTTCCTGTTCTTTGCGATCAATAAAGCAGACTGGGGAGATAACTTCATCATCAACTCCATTTTCAATATGCCGCTGGATCTTTTGATCTATATGCTGATCTTCTTCGTACTCGGTTTCTTCATCTATGCCTTTATGTTCGGCGCCGTCGGATCTACCGCCTCTAAATTAGAGGACATCAATACTTCCGTTATGCCGATCACACTATTATTCATCATCGCATTCCTCATTGTCATGATGTCGATGACAAGCGGAAATGTTGATACATTTTTGATGAAGATCTGTTCATTTATCCCTTTCACCTCACCGATGGCCATGTTCACACGCATTGCTATGAGTACCGTTCCGTTCATTGAAATCTTGATTTCAATCGTCATCCTGATTGCCTCTGTTATCGGTGTCGGTGTCCTTTCCGCCAAAATCTATCGAGTCGGTGTCTTATTGTATGGAACAACACCGAAAATCAGTTCAATTTTAAAATCTATTTTAAAGGCTTAATCCATTGAATTACTAAATCCCATCTGGAAACATCAAACAGATGGGATTTTAATTTCTTCTCGTGTTTCATCTAATAGATGGAAAGAAATCATCAAAAAATAAATTAGAATCACTTACGTGCATTTAGGATAAATCTATGAATTCTATTATTGAATATTACATTAAAATATAGGAGTACAATGGATATAGTGAAAACCACTGTGCAAAACTAAATCCCAATACGATTAAAATGACTGGCACACAGAGAATCAAAAAACCGAAAAAAATTGTTTGAACATGATTTTTACGCCATATAGAAAGCATAAACACGATTATTGTAAGAATAATACCGGAAATCACCTGCAAAGTCAGTTTCAACAGGATAAGGCCAATTGCCGGAATACAGGAGCTCCAGCTTTGATAGAACGGGATACTCCTTGCGGCAAAAAACAGACCATGAATAGGAAATACCGCAGATACACTGATATATCTGAATATAAACGGCATAGCAGAAAATATTGCAGTTGACAATATGCATACAGCAAGTTTGCATGTCATGATTTTGCGCTTTCCTTTTACAGTTGCACATATGATTCTCCATGCTTCAGTCTGATATTCCATTGAAATCACATGGCTGAAAGAGAGAATGATACCTATTGTCATCATGAGAAAATCATACAGCATATCCTCTCCCATAACACCAAGTAAAACCAGATATCCCGTATCATAGATATAATTCCCGCCATTTTCATTCACAAATTGATATTGTTGTTCAACTCTTTGAAAAGCCGGATAAAAAGAAGTAATCCCGTACCACTTTACCTTCATAGCCTCTCCGGTTTGTTCATCGAGTTCTCCCAAATCAACCGCTGCATCTATTCTATCAATTTCTTCAAATGCCTGTTTATACCTTTCCATTTCAGATTCAATTAACTGAACTTTTTCATCAGTCTCTTGTCCTTCCAACTGTAACATGATATCCCGATAGTATTGTTCTTGAACAGATGGAGTATAGGTATGGCTGAGTTCGTTATAGCCGATCAATGCACAAAATACCAGTAAAATAACAAGTGCATGATTCATGATAAGAATTTTATAACTCTCGTGCCGGATAAGACTGGAGTGGGGATGAAAACGAAACAGGAGGTGTTTCGCCATACGCTTTCTATGCAAGCCCTTGCCTTTTAGGAAAAAAGTATAGCTAAGAAAGACTCCACACATAATCACAACGCTAATTACGATCCATGATAAAACGATGCGGGATAATGGATAACCCCCAAAATCCAGATTCAAATAAGCGCCATATAAGTTTTCTGTTCTTAAAATTCCAAACAGATTAATATGCTTTGCTATGCTCCATTTTGAAACTGCAGGAATAAATTTATACAATGCCCAGCTAATTGACCAAAAAAACAGTCCAATCAAATAAGGCATCACCACATTTTCAGAAAGAATACAAAGCGCAACCAATATTGAACCCACACCAAATATCGCCATACTTTTTGTAAAAACAGAAAGAAGAAGATATTCTAATATATTGATAGATAAATTGCTTTCCATATACGGTGCTAAAGATTGAAGTTTGGCTGTCAGGTCACACCAGCCGGCGGAAATTCCAAAAAACAGGTAATTTGTGCAGAAAAATATTGCTGAAAATACAAGACAATGAATGAACAATGCAGAAAGTTTTGAGATAATACATTGACTTAATCCATATTTGGTACTGCGGGTAATGTAAAACAGTCCTTTTTGTTTTTCTTCCATAATCAGGCTTCCTGCAAATAGAAAAACTAATAGAACCAGAAAAATATCTGTCCATGTACTTTCCACAGTGGATACGATTGCTTTGGATGGAGTCCAACGTATTCCTTCTGTAGTTAAACTCGCATAGTCTTCAGCACTTTTTTGAACATTACGGACTGAAAAACTATTTTCATCTTGCTTCTTAAAAACAGATATATCTCCAAGTACCTTTTTTCTTTCCTGTACAGATTGGAGATAGATATCATATGCGGCCACCTTATGTTCTTCACTATACAATTCATTGATAAAAGCACTTTCCAGTTCTAATGAATCCGTATATCGCAGATATTCTCCTAATTCATATAAGTTATAATAGGTTTCAAACATTCCCGGATGAGCACTCATCATTTGTTCGGCAAAAACAGCCCCTATTTCACTGTTCTGCATAGCTAGAATTTCACTCACAAAAGAAACCCCGTCGATTGTCTGCTTTAGATTCTCGAGATATTTTTGTTTTTCCATTTCAGACATTTCAACTATATCGGATTGAAATCTTTTATAAGAAGAAAGTTCTGTTCTTTTTTCCCCTCCAAGATTTGTGTACCACAGAAAGAAAATATTTAGGATCAGCAATGCGCAAATCGAAAATAAAAAACTGCGCTTGCACCACACCTTTTGTAATTCAAAACTGATCAATCGACACATGTTCTTCCCTCTCTTCGAATAACTTCATATACACATCT
>CAZUVT010000073.1:0-10367 GCA_964623925.1 uncultured Erysipelotrichaceae bacterium | reverse complement strand
GGTTTTAAAGGAGAGATGGATAAGGCTAAATTGTATCGCTATTATGTGGAGAGACAAAACGCTTTGTATGCCTTCGATTTTGATGATTTGCTTTTAGTCACTGTCAAGATGTTCAAAACTTACAGCGAGGTTTTGGCAAAATGGCAAAGACGGTTCAATTATATTCATGTAGATGAGTTTCAAGATATTGACCAGGTTCAATATGAACTGATCCGTCTGTTGGCAGGCACTCAAAATCAGGTTTATGTGGTTGGTGATCCGGACCAGACGATCTACACATGGCGTGGGGCCGATGTCAATATCATTATGAACTTGGAAAAGGATTTCTCACCATTGCATACGATCATTTTGAATGAGAATTACCGTTCTACGCAAATGATCCTGGATGGGGCAAACTCCCTGATTCAGAATAATAGTTACCGCGTAAAAAAGGACCTTTTCACAAATAAAGAAGCAGGTGAAAAGATTACTCACTATACAAGTGCCGGGGAAGAGTATGAAGCTGCCTGGATCGCACAAAAAATCGCAGACTTGCATGAACAGGGAACAGCCTATCGTGATATTGCTATTCTTTATCGCTCCAATTATCTTTCCAGGGCGATCGAAAAAGGTCTTCTGGATGAGCGGATCCCTTATGTGATCTTTGGGGGTGTGAAATTCTATGAGCGGGCAGAAATCAAGGATGCATTATGCTATTTAAGAATGATCACCGGAAATGATGATCTGGCTTTGCTTCGCATCATCAATAATCCAAAAAGAGGACTTGGAACCAAGTCGATGGAAAAGCTTCGGGATCGATCCAAAGAAAAAAAGGTCTCCATGTATGCTGTGCTCAAAGAAGAGCCGGAGATTTTGGGGCCTAAAAACAAGAGTACGGTGAAGCAGTTTGTAGAAATGATTGAGAAATGGAAAAAAGAAGTTTCCGAAACTCCGATCGATAAAATGCTTGAAAAGGTGATTGATGAGAGCGGATATCGGCGCATGCTGGAAGAGAACAAAGAAACGGAACGTATTGAGAACTTAAAGGAATTGATCAATGATGTCGGCATCTTTATGGTCAATTTCCCGGACAGCACATTAGATGAATATCTTCAAATGGTCAGTCTATACGGCGAAACGAATGAGACGGAAAGATCGTTAAGTGTTCAATTGATGACGATTCATGCAGCGAAGGGATTGGAATTTGACAATGTCTTTGTCTGCGGCATGAGTGATGGCATCTTTCCAAGTGATCGATCGATGCAGGAAGGGAAGAAAGGACTGGAAGAAGAGCGACGTTTGGCTTATGTAGCTTATACCCGGGCAAAAAATAAACTGTATTTGACAGACAGTTCCGGTTATAATTATGTGCTCAATCGAGTCAAAACGACTTCTCGGTTCATTCAGGAGCTGGATCCTTCAACTGTGGAACATTTGGGTGTTTCCATGATGAAGAGTGAGATCCACGAAGAAGCTTTGTTTATTCCGGATGATGATTTTGATTTTGAAGAGGAAATCAAGCCAATGCCTCAAAAAGGCAAAGCAAATTTCAAAAAAGGTGACAAGATCTCGCATGCGGTTTTTGGAGAAGGACTTGTCATCAGCGTTGAAGGAAATTTCATTCAAGTAGCTTTTCAGTTTCCAATCGGTGTGAAAAAGATTTTGGCAACACATCCGTCTTTAAAGAAGATCGTTTCTTAAGATTGGCATTTTGCAGGGAATATGGTATAGTAATATTAGGATTTAAGGTGGATTATGAGTAATTATTCCAAACAAAGAGAAGAGATCTGCAATATTTTGAGAGAGTGCAACAGCCATCCGAGTGCTTATGAGATCTATGAGATGAGTCAAGAAAAGAAGCTGGGGATGTCAAAAAGCACGGTTTATCGGAATCTAAAAGTATTGAGCGACTGCGGAAAGATCTTAAAAATTGAAGGAAAAAACGGATGCAGTCATTATGATTGGGTCAAGTCTGTCCATTGCCATGCCTTGTGCCGGCAGTGTGGAAGGATCTTTGACTTTGATTATGAAAAGATCTTGAAAATCAAAGAAAGTGCTGTGTTTCAGTTGCGCGGAAATTTTGATGAAGTTGCTGTTACTGTAAGCGGTATTTGTGCAGAATGTATGACAAAAAATAAACAGACCGGAATCTAAACTGGATTTCGGTTTTTATTTAAATGGTTAATTTTGAGAAATAGACAAAATCAGAAGATAATGATAAAATGACAGCAAGATGAAAGAATGGGTGATAATATGAGAATCGATCAGATTATGGAATTGATAGAAGCTTACTCGAGAAAATATTCTTTCACCGATTTGAAAATGGGAAAATGTGAGGGCATTTCTGTTTATGAATTGGCAGAAGAACTTCATATGCTTCGCAATAATGTGACAGTAGAAGTGAACAAACTATTTGATGCGGATAAGATCATCAAAATCAAAGGGAAAACGATTCGTTATTTTTCCAAAGAATTTTTAATGAAGATCAGCAATCGGGTCGTTGCGAAGAATTGCATTTGTTCATCTTTGAAAGAACTGATCGAAGAAACTTATAATTTGGGAAAAGTCGAAGATATATTTGAAGAATTGATCGGATATGAATACAGTTTAAAGAAAGCTGTGAATCTTGCCAAGGCTGCCATTCTGTATCCGAAGAAACCGTTGCATACTTTAATTATCGGAGAGAGCGGAACAGGTAAAAGTCTGTTCGCGGAAAAGATGTTTCATTATGGGATTCAGAAAGGCATTTTTCCATCAGATTCTAAACTGATCGTTTTCAACTGTGCAGATTATGCAAACAATCCGAATCTTTTGCTCAGCTATTTGTTCGGAAGCAAGAAAGGATCCTATACCGACTCTTTGGAAGATCGTCCCGGTTTGATTGAAAGTGCCGACAACGGCATGCTTTTTCTGGATGAGGTTCATCGCCTCCCACCGGAAGGTCAGGAGATGCTGTTCTATTTTCTGGATAAGAAAAAGTTCCGTCGTCTGGGTGAAGCCGACGTGGAAAGAGAGGCCAATGTCACATTTGTTTTGGCTACAACAGAAGATCCGGATAATGTTCTTCTCGAAACTTTCTTGAGAAGAATTGAAATGATCATTCAAATTCCAAATCTTCATAAAAAATCATTTATTGAAAGAAAGCAGCTTATTTTTGAGTTATATGCAAAAGAAGCCAATCATATCGAATATCCGGTCCGTATCGATCGCGACGTTTTGATGAAACTGCTCAATTATTATCCGAAAGGGAATATCGGTCAGCTGAAAAACGATATAAAACTGACGATTGCCAATGCTTTTATGGAAATGCAGACAGAAAATCTGACTGAATTGAATATCCAGTTGAACCATTTGCCGCAGTATATTTTTTCCAAATTGAGCGAGAGTGATGAGAAGACAAGGCAGCAGTGCGAGATCCTGCTGAGCGAGGAATCCTATTTGATCGCGCCTTTTGATGTATCCTACCGAAAAATGAGCAATCTTCCGATTCTCTACAATAAAAAAGCGGAACTGAATCAAAAAGAGAATTTCATTCAATTTGCAGAAGAGATCCGTCATTTGCTGATTAATCATCAATTGGATGCTTATCTGGATGATAGTGAAATCTTAGATCTAATGTTGCTTGTCAGCGAGTGGTCTTCTTATCATTTAGATAAGCCAATCGATCGAAGCCAAAATATTGCGTTGGCTATTTATCTGAAAAATATCATGAATAAGTCTTACCATTCTGAATATGAAGCGAGTACTGCCAGTGAAGAAATGATTAAAAAGGCAGGCGAATTCATGAAATATGCTGAAAATCAAATCGGCTTTAAAATACCGCATCAAGAGCTTGAACCTTTGGCAAAGATCCTTGAACTTTTATCATCGGATGCACAGAAGCGGTCCAAAGATTTGATTTTTGTCATTGCCCATGGAACTTCAGCCGCTCAAAGCATTGCCCAGGCAGTCAATGATCTGTTGGCCATGGATTCCATCATCGGCTATGATGTTCCGCTTACTGAGAATGTTTTGCAGATACTGCCTTTGATTGCGCAGGAGTTGAAATCCAGAAAAATTGAAAAGGCCATTCTTTTTGTAGATCTTGTCAGCATGATGTCTATTGAAGAAATGTTAAAAAATCAATATGACATTCAAGCTATCGTGATTCCGACAGTTAATCTATTGATCGTTTTGGAAACAGCGAGAAAACTCATTCTGATGAATTATCAGGTATCCGATGTTTTGATTGGCATCAAAGCGAATATGCGTAAGCTGGATCGGGTCATTGACAATCAGATCGACAGTGTTCTGAATGTTCAGCATAAAAAGATCATTTATACTGTTTGCCGTTCGAATGAAGGAACTGCGTTCTTCTTGAAAAAGCATTTGGAAAGCATCTTTGCAAAAAACAATGTAACTTCGATTGAAGTCGAGGCCTTGCAGAATGATCGAATCAATCATTTGAAGGAGATGATCCATAACAAATCAAATGGACAGAATATTCTTGCGATTGTAGGAACGGTGGATCTGGAAATCGAGGGCATTCCATTTGTTTCTTTGTATGATATCTTATTTGGAAACGGAATTGATTTCCTATTCTCCTTTGTCCATGAAGTCAATGCTGTGTCTAAGCAGGATATGGTCTTTGAATTAAAGAAAGAAACCCAGATCGATATCACATTGGAAACGATAAATAAATATCTTTATTATTTTGATGCCAAGAAATTGTATTTCTTCATCGAAAAGTATATCCGGCAGTTAGAGGAAAGTCTGGAAGTTGTTTTTGATAATTCGACCATGATCGATCTGATCGTTCATCTTTCCTATCTGATTGAAAGACTGGTTACAAAAGATTATGAATTTACCCATACGGCTCATAATGAAACTTTGAGTAATCTGGAAAATAAAATAGAACGTGTTATTCACTCTACGATTTCATATTTGGAAACAAAATTCAATATTTATATCAATGATCAGGAGATTTCTCACATCGTGAAGATCATACAGAGAGATTCGAATTTTGTCGAAAAATGTATGAAAAAGTAAAATGTGTATGAAAAAGAGGTTATTTTATTCGAAAAATCCTCTTTTTTTATGTATGGCATAGAAATTGCTAAATAATAGGTGAAAGGAGGATAAAGAGAGAACAATGGAAAAACTGGGAATCATATTAGCAAGTCACGGAGATTTTGCCAAAGGTGCATTGAATTGCATTGAGACGATTGCCGGGAAGGTAGAAGCAGTAAAGGCAATTACTGTAACCAGTACCTCTGATATCGAGCAGATCACACAAGAGATGCTGGATGATTATCAAGAACTGATCAAGACAGCGGATGAAGTGTTCATCTTTGCGGATATCATGTGCGGGACACCTTGCAATGTTGCAACGAGACTGCTTTTGACCCAAAGCAAAATCACTGTATTTGCCGGATTTAATATTCCAATGTTGCTTGAAGCGGTAACAAGGAGGAATGATCCGGATTGTAATTTTAAAGAACTTGCAAAAGATTTAGCAGATTCTTTTGCTTCATCTTTAAAAGTATTCAATGAAGAGATGAAAGGAGAGAGTTATTGATGGCAGTTGAATTAGTTAGAATTGATGATCGAATGATTCATGGGCAGGTTATTACGACATGGGTCAATAAATTAAGCATTGAACAGATCTTGGTTGTCAGCGATTATGTTGCAAATGATCCGATTCAAAAGGCCGGAATCATGATGACCGCACCACCGAATATTCAAGTGAGAATCTTTGGGGTCGATGAATTGCTGTCTTTGCTTACAAAAACAGAAATCAAAAAGCGGACTTTGATTATTTTAATTAATACAAAAGATGCATTGAAACTGGCAAAGAACGGATTGAATTTCCATACGTTGAATCTGGGTGGTTTAAGGGCAAAGGAAAACAGTCGGCGATTTACCAAGGCAATAGCACTTAACGAAAATGACATCGAGAATTTGAAAGAGATGCTAGATTTGGGAATTGATATTCAGCTTCAAATGGTTCCTAAAGATGAATTGCTTTATTTTAAAGATCTAATAGAAAAGGAGAAAGAAAAATGATTTTACAATGTTTATTAGTTGGAATCTGGGCCGGATTTTGCGGATTGGATGCATTCGGACCTCAGTTCCAGTTTCGTAAACCACTTTTAGCCGGTACTGTTACGGGACTTCTTTTGGGAGACCTTCGTACCGGATTAGTGGTAGGCGGTACATTAGAGTTGATGTGGCTTGGCGTCAATGCCGTAGGTGCTTATACACCACCTGATGTTACAACAGGCGCTATTGTCGGAACCGCGATTGCTGTTTTGACAGATGGAGATGTTTCTATTGGCGTAACAGCTGCTATTCCGGCTGCTACATTGATGCAACAGGGAATCGTTCTGTTAAAGACGATCAGAAATGTATTTAATGGTTGGGCTGAAAAATTGGCTGAAGACGGCAATTTCAGAAAATTGGATCAGCTACAGCTATATGGTGTACTCTTGACTTATTTCATGTATGCAATTCCATGTTTTGTTACAGTTTATGCAGGAAGTGCTGCCATTCAGTCTTTACTGGATGTGATCCCGGCTTGGATCCTAACCGGATTGAATGTTGCAAGTAAGATGATTCCGGCTATCGGATTGGGCATGTTGTTAAACTATATGCTGAAGAAAAACAACTGGCAGTATCTTGTATTGGGATTTGCTTTTGCTAATTACATCGGCTTGAACTTATTTGCCGTATCGATTATTGCAATCGGTGTTGCCGGCATGCATTGCTGCTTGGAAAACAAAGCTAATGAAGCGAATGCAGTCAAAGAAGATGGAGGTTTGGATCTATAATGGAAAATCAGAAGAGACTTTTAACACAAAAAGATTTGTTGAAAATGTATTTCCGTGGATATTATTTTCAATCAACACAAAACTTTGAAAGAATGCAGGCTATCGGCTTTTTGAGCATGATGACTCCGGCACTTGAAAAGATTTATCAGGATAAACCGAAAGAAGAAAAAGTCAATGCCATGAAGAGACATCTTCAGTTCTACAACAACCATAATACAATGAATCACTTTGTCGTTGGTTTGTGTAGCGCATTGGAAGAAACAACAGATGAAGATCATAAGGATATGATCACTTCGGTTAAAGCAGGTCTTATGGGACCTTTGGCCGGAGTCGGTGATGCCCTTTACTTCAATACCTTCTATCCGATCCTTGCCAGTATCGGTGCAACGATCGCTTTGGATGGAAATGTTATGGGAGCCATCTTCCTATTTATTTCATTTGCTTTGGTCAACCATGGAAGCAAATGGTTGTTCTTAAAGCTTGGATATGAAAAGGGAATGGATATGGTCCTTTCCGGACAGGGAAATAAAGTAATTTCTTACATGACAACTTTTGCAACGATCGTCGGATTGTTTGTTGTCGGTCAGATGATTACAGGGACTGTATCAATGAAAGTGATCTATGAATTCGCCAGTGGTGAAGGAATCATTCAGGTTCAGTCATTATTGGATAAGATCACGCCGAAGCTATTGAATGTTCTATTGGTAGGTTTCTGCTATTGGGCAATCAAGAAGACAGACGGAAAATGTGTTACTAAACTGCTTTATGGGTTAATGGCACTGGGTATTCTTCTTTCTTACTTTGGAATTTTAGGATAATAATTTAAGGGCTGTAATTTGCTTATCCTCCTTAACTACAGCCCTTTTAACCTTTGTGAGGATCGAAATATGAAAATCAGAATAAGTCAGCATCAGCAAATAAAAAATAAGATTTCATCAAAGCAGCTTCAAGATCTTAAGATCCTGCAGATGTCTTTTGAGCAGATCAAAGACCTGGCTGATCAGCTCATTGAAACCAATCCGCTTGTTGAAATCGATGATGAAAGATCAAGCTCAATATTAAAAAGCAATGCCGAAGAAGCATTGCAGTTTGTGCATAAAAAGAAGTCGCTGAAAGAGGATCTGATTGAACAGCTTTCTTATTGTGAGGTTGAAAATGAAACCGCTGCAAAATATATCATTGAATCATTGGATGATAATGGTTATCTGAATACCCCTTTAGAAGAGTTGACGGAAATCTTGCATTTAAGCGAAGAGGAATTGAATGAGATCATTAAGACAATTCAGTCTTTTACACCTCCCGGAGTCTGTTGCAGAAATTTGCAGGAATGTCTTTTGATTCAGCTTTGCTTTTACGATCATCCTTATGATCCTTTGGCGATACGGATCGTTTATCATCATTTAGATCTGCTGGCGAAAAATAAACTGCAGGAAATTGCACTTTTATGTGAGGTATCGATAGAAGATGTGGTGCAAGCTAAAAATCATATCCAATCATTGAATCCAAGACCCGGAAGCATTTATGAGGCAAAGGCGGAATATCTTATTCCGGAAATTTTTGTCGAAGTGGTTCAGGGTGAAATCAAATTGACAATGAGCGGACACAGACCGTTTTTCAAAATTCGAAAAGTGGAGTCAAATTTGGATAAGGAAACAAAGGAATATGTTTCAACAAAGACAAAAGAAGCGAAAAAAATCATTACGGGAATTGAAAAAAGATATGATACCCTGACAAGAGTGGCCGAAGAATTGATCAGGAAACAGAAGAATTATTTCTTGAAAAATGAACGATTGAAACCGCTGACTTATCAACAGATAGCGGAAAGTCTGAATTTGAATGCTTCTACGATATGTCGATGTGTTCAGGATAAGTGCCTGTATTTTAACGGAGAGATCATGCCTTTGAAAATGTTTTTTTCAAATCAGGTAAAGGATGGTTTGAGCCAGTATGAAATCATGAAAAGAGTTGAAGAAATAATCAAAAGCGAAGATAAAGGATCGCCTTATTCTGATCAGATGATTTCAGATCTATTGAATGAAAAGGGAATCGAGATATCAAGAAGAACGGTAGCGAAATATCGAAATGAATTGAGATTTCCTTCAGCTAAATTAAGGAAACAATGGAAGGAGAATTAGGATGAAAATAGGAATAAACAGCAGTGCACTATGCCATTATGCAAAAGAATTCGAATGCTTTGAGATCGCTAAAGAATGCGGCTTTGATGCATTTGATTACGGTTATTATCTGTATTGCGGAAAAGACAGTGAATATAACAGTGACGATTACTTAAAACATGCCGAAAAAGTAAAAAAGAAAATTGATGAATTAGGACTTGTGATTTATCAGCTTCATGCTCCGTTGATCAAAAAGATCGGCATTGATCCGAATGAAGATTATCTGATTAAAATGACGAAGAGAAGCTTTGAAGTGGCAAAAGTATTGGGCTGTCAGTATGTTGTCGTTCATCCGCGTAAATATCAGGATGCGAAGACTGCCTCTGAAATTGAGAAACAGCGTCAGTATAATATGGATTTTTATCGCGAGTTGGGGAAAGCGGCTCATAAGGCCGGAGTTAAGATTGCCATAGAAAATTTGTTTCGATATGATGATGAAACTCATTTCCCGATGGAAACGACGTTCCGATCTCCTCATGAAATGCTGGAATTTCTGAATGAACTTGGAGATGACTTTGTTGCCTGTGTGGATACAGGGCATGCCAATATCAATGGATATGAACCGGGATATATGCTGGATGTATTGAAAGATAAAGTAAAAGTGGTCCATATTCATGATAACTTGGCCGCAATCGACAGTCATCTTGCCCCTTATAGCGGAACGATCGATTGGAATGATTTCTGCATGAAATTGAAAGAGATTCAATTTGACGGAGTCTTTTCATTAGAAGTACATACAGCTAAGATTCCGACAGATCCTGATTTTCTTCCTGTGAAAAAGCAGGAACTAAAATACCTTGAGTGCCTTGCAAGACAGATGGTAGAAAAATATAAGTTATAATAAAAGCAGCCTGAGTGGATAAATTAAAAAAAGAAGATCCGGAGTTGTCAAGATTCCGGTTTTTTTATTAAGATGAAGTCAACTTGTTTTTTTATATGTTCAAATGAGAGAAAATCATGTAAAATAGGAGCAATGGCTAGGAGAGATCGATATGCAGAAAGAGGAACGTTTAACTATATTGAGAGATATGCCGGTTAAAAAGGCAATGATCAAATTATCAATACCGTCGATTCTGACAAGTTTGGTCGGAACGATTTATAATATCGTAGATACATTTTTTATCAGTCAATTGCATAATACGGCAATGATTGCCGCGACAACAGTTGCACTTCCGATCACGATGATCATTCAATCAATCGGTGATGGTATCGGAGCGGGAAGCTCAAGCTATGTCGGAAGATGTCTTGGTTCCAAAGATTACGGAAAAACTTCAAGGGCAGTAAAAACAGCGATGACTCTTTCTATCTTTACTTCGCTTATTTTAGTGGTGCTATGTTCTGTTAATTTATCATCCATCCTGAGATTTTTCTCATCGGAAGAGGAAGTGATCGGTTACGCCTATCA
>CAZUVT010000072.1:0-10459 GCA_964623925.1 uncultured Erysipelotrichaceae bacterium | reverse complement strand
ATAAGATTATTATTGACAAGAAGATCCCCTTTATAAACGATTTGATTGACAGAGACCATTTTCTGTCCGTTTTCAACATCAAAATAAACGACCATACCATCTTTCATGGCGACCAAAGGATCGCTTGTCAATTTCGGTGTTTCGACCCTTTCCTTTGCCACAAAGAAAACCTGATATTTTGATCCGACCTGCGCCACTTCGAGCCATGAAAGCTTATCCTGAAACCGTTCCTTAATCAGCATCTCCACATCTTTTGCAGAGAAATCATGCATAAAAAAAGGAATCTGATGTACATTTTCAAACACGGCTGATTCAATTTCTTTTTTCAAGGCATCCTTATCTCCAAAATATTCTATATCAAATACACATCGGGATAAAAAACACCAGAGACAGCACGCAAAAATAAGAAGAACACATTTATGCATGCTGCTTATCTGCATAAAGAGGTAGCCGATCACTCCTTTTCTTTTCAAGAGTTCCGCTTTCGGAAAAGCTTTGATCACTTCTCTTTTCATAAAAGGAGAAGCTCTGAATAAGATCCATTCATCCTCAACAAAAATATCACTGATTTCAAGATTCTTCATCTGAGCTGTCCGATAAAAGGAAAGTAGCGGCATTTTGATCTGCCATAAATCATATGACTTATTGATTTTTTTCATTTCGCACCAGCCTCACAGACTCTATTTCCCCTTGGATCATGATTTCATCCTTACAAAACAATTTGACTTTCAGGGCTGATCCCTCAATAACAAATTTTCCATCATGATGATGCACTACGATCCTTGAAGTTTGAACTTCGCTCAAACGCTCAAATCGTTCAATCAAGACCTGATCAGAATCGATCGTAATCATAGATCTCCCCCTTTCTTTTTTCTATTTTATGATTTAAAATATTTCTTATGAAAGAAGAATGAAAGCTATGAAACAGAAATTAGTCAAAAATACCCTTCAAGTACAATTTGAACTGAATGATCCCTATAAAAGTGTCTATGATTACCTCGATCTATATCATCAATCCAAAAAGAACAAATATCTTTTATGTTCCAATAGAAAAATGACTCTGAATGGCAAGATCCTGACGCAGGATCATCCGATCGAACCGGGTGATAAATTAATCATTGATTTAAACAGCGATGAAAAATGTGATTTCAAACCTGAATACTTCAATTTACATGTGCTGTATGAGGATGAATGTGTTTTGATAGTCGATAAACCGGCAAGAATGATCGTCTATCCGGAATTCAAAGACGGAAGCGGAACTCTATATAACGGCATCAGTTATTATTACAGCTGCAATGATCTGGATGTCCCGGTGCGAGCAGTTCATCGCTTAGACAAGAATACGACTGGTTGCATCCTTTTCTGCAAGATTCCTTTTTTCCTGCCCTTTTTTGATCACTGCTTAAATGAGAATAAAATCAAGCGAACCTACTTGGCTGTAGTCGATGGAAATATTCGTTCCCTTAAAGGTGCGGTAAGGATCAAGATCGCAAGAGACCGACATGATTCAAGAAGAATGCGGATTGCAGAGGAAGGCAAAGAAGCCGTCACCCGCTATCAGACACTCAAAAGAAATAAGAGATACAGCATCGTAGAATGTACCTTGGAAACAGGAAGAACGCATCAGGTTCGATTGAGCATGCTGCATCTTAAAAATCCGATCTTATCAGATGAATTATATGGAACAGAATCGCCACTGATTAATCGCTGTGCTCTGCACGCTTCCAAAATTACTTATCTTGACCCGATCACTTTTTTACCGAATATGATCGAAGCCCCTCTTCCAAATGATATGAAGAAGTTCTTTAAATAATAATAATGAACTTGTCCCTCTGTTCATTCCCTGTTAAAATTACAAAAAGGAGTATTTACTTATGATCGATTCAAAAGAAATAGAATTTTTAAGAGAAATCACCGATATTCAAGGAACATCGGGAAACGAAGAAGCAGTCAGAAATTATCTTCGCAAAAAATATAGCGGAGTTGCCGATCAGATCGAATGTGATCATTTGGGATCGCTCATGGCTACATTAAACGGAACAGGCCCGCGCATCTTGGCAGTCGGACACATGGATGAAGTCGGTTTAATCGTACGCCATATCACCTCAGATGGCTTCATCAAATTTTCACGTTGCGGTTTCTTCTTTATTACCGGAATCTTGTCTCAGCATTTTACGATCCTCACAGACAAAGGCCCGATCGATGCCCTTTGTGCATTAGGCCCGGGATCCTTTGGAAAAGAATTCCCTGATATCGAACAATTAGTTCTGGATGTCGGATGCACCAGCAAAGAAGAAGTCCTCAAACTCGGCATACAAGTCGGTGATTTTATCGTTCCAAAAGGCAATTTCACACAACTCGGAAATGACAAAAAATATCTGGTCAACAAAGCTTGGGATAACCGGATCGGATGTGCTGTTTCTTTCCGCATCATGGAAGCCTTGAAAAATGAAGATCATCCGAATACTTTTATCGGCGGTGGCTCAGTACAAGAAGAAGTTGGAACACGAGGCGCTAAAACACTTGGATATCTTTCCAATGCCGACCTCGCTTTCTCAATTGATGTAGGAACAGCCGATGATATGAATGGTGCTCCTCATGAGGGAATCACGCTAGGAAAAGGCCCGGAACTATGCCTCATGGATTCTCATACGATTTCCAATCGCAAATTATTAAAGTTTGCAGTCTCCGTTGCAGAAGAATGCAATATTCCTTATCAGGTATCTATTATGAAGCATGGCGGAACGGATGCATCCGAATTCCAGCATACCAAAAGCGGAATGCCGGTTCTTTTGATCAATGTCCCTTCCCGTTATGCCCATACCCCGACTTCCATGATCCATTATGATGATTACATCAATACAATTAAATTAATGGTAGAAATGATCAAAAGACTGGATCAGAATAAGGTGGATGAGATCAGAACATTTTAACTTAATAGCAAAAAAAGAGAAACCCTGCGGTTTCGCTTTTTTTATGCAAGAAAAAGATCAACTTATTCAGTTGACCCTCTGTTTATATTTCGACGATCTTAATGGTATTCGTCGATCCGCTTCCGACCGGATATCCCATGGTCAGAATGATCAGATCTCCTTTTTTACAGCCATAGCCCTTGGCAATGATTCTTGCCAGTTCGTCCTGATTTTCCGGATTATTCTGAATATCGGAATAAACCGAAGTAACTCCCCAACAGACATTCAACTGACGCTGGATCTCTTTTGAGAAAGTAACCGCAATAATCGGAACACTCGGTCTGAACTTGGACATGCTCTTGGCTGTCATTCCTTTTTGAGTGAAAGCTACGATAGCTGTTACTTTTTCCATCGTTAAAGCCATTTCCGCAGCAGAAATACCGATTGCATCTTCCATATTACGCTTTGAGAACGAGATGGATTTAGAAAGCTTATCCCGATAATTGATCATATCTTCCGCAGCTTTTGCAATTGTCGCCATCGTCGATACAGCTTCATAAGGATATTCTCCGGCAGCCGTTTCGCCACTTAGCATTACGGCATCTGCCCCATCCAATACAGCATTGAAGACATCATTTGCCTCAGCACGGGTTGGTCGAGGATTGTGAGTCATGCTTTCAAGCATATGCGTTGCAACAATAACCGGTTTTCCCATGGAGTTGCACATGGACACCATCTTTTTCTGATAGCTCGGAACACTGGATGTCTGAACTTCGACCCCTAAATCACCGCGGGCAACCATACATCCATCGGCAACCTTCAAGATTTCCTTCAAGTTATCAAAACCTTCCTGATTTTCAATCTTGACAATAATCTGAATATCAGGCTTTTTCTCATCTTCAATAATTGAGCGGATCGCCATGACATCTTCCGGTCTTCTGACAAAACTTGCCGCGATAAAATCAATATTGTGACGACATCCGAATCGAATATCGCTTTCATCTTTTTCTGATACAAACGGCATGGATAATCTGACACCCGGAACATTGCATCCTTTGCGGTTTTTGATCCATCCTGAATTTTCAATACGGCATGTAATGTATTCCCCGTCATTTTCCAAAACCGTAAGATTCATTTTCCCATCATCGATCAAGATGCGATTACCTTCTACGACATCATTGAACAGTTCAGGACATTGAATATGGAAGCATTCATGTGTTCCCAAAACTTCTTTCTTGCTCAGTTTAACCGTATCTCCTGTCTTAAATTCGACACCGCCGTTTTCAAACAATCCGGTTCTGATCTCAGGTCCTTTTGTATCTAACATGATTGCCAGATTATAGCCGGCTCTTTCACTAACTTCACGGATACGACTCATGACGATCTCGTGGTTAGCCTGAGTTTCCTGACTGAAATTAAAACGACAAATATTCATACCGGCTGAAGCAAGCTTTTCGATCATTTCTACCGAATCGCTGCTTGGACCGATCGTACATACGATCTTAGTTTTATTTTCTAACATAATCTCCTCCATTTATACAAGTTCATTAAACAGCTTGTATAATTCTTTTCTTGATTTCTTCGGAGTATCCAATGCCTGCTCAATAGGCAGATTGACAATTTTGTTTTCACGAATGCAGATACACTGACCGCCAATATCATGAATCAAACAGTCCACCGCCTTTTCAGCCATTCTGGAAGCCAAAACTCTGTCTGAAGGAGTTGGACTTCCACCACGTTGAACATGTCCTAAAACCGTCGCCCTTCCGGAAAATCCGGTATTAAGACTGATCTTGCGGGCAAGGCTTTCGACATCACATATCTTTTCACTGATCACAACAATGGCATGACGCTTTGAATCAAGCTGACGCAATCTTTCGATCGTCTCCACTTCATCATAGCCTGTTTCCGGTGTGATCACGATCTCCGCACCACAGGAAATAGCCGTCCAAAGAGCCAGATCTCCGCAATGATTTCCCATCACTTCCACCACAGAGCAGCGATGATGCGAACTGGATGTATCACGAAGTTTATCGACAGCTTCCACTGCAGTATTCAAAGCCGTATCAAAGCCAATCGTAAAATCAGTTGCGGCAATATCGTTATCGATCGTTCCCGGCAATCCGATGCAATTGATCCCATGCTGAGTCAAAGCCAACGCGCCCCGATAAGAACCATCTCCGCCGATGACAACAATAGCTTCAATTTCGGCTTTATGCAACTGTTCGATTGCTGCCAATTGAACTTTTTCATCTTTAAATTCCGGTAATCGGGCTGATCCTAAAATCGTTCCGCCGCGATCCAATGTATCAGAAACAGTCGGTTTATCCAAATCAATGAATTGTCCTTCCAATAGTCCTTTATACCCATCTAGTATTCCAACTACCTGAATTCCATTTTTCCCCGCTACGCGCACAACAGCACGAATCGCTGCATTCATCCCCGGTGCATCTCCGCCTGAGGTCAAAACACCGATTTTCTTTAACATAGTTAATCCTCCGTTTCGAATCAATACAAAAAATATAATACCACTTTTTCTATCATTTGTTAATTAAAACTCAAGATTTCTTCGGTTTTTTCCAGTTAATTCAATTTCTTTTGACAAAGCCCTGATTCTTTCCATAATCCGGATCGCTTTCATCTCCTCCTGAACCTTACCGCAATTCTTATAGTGATCAAATAAACTGTCATAATCTTCATTGCTGGTAAACCATGTAGAAAGATCGTTTTCCATGCGATAATTCAAGATCGGCAACAGCAGCTCATCCCTTACCCAAGGTGTGGCGCTTTCTGCACCGATATCATCCAATACCAGAAAATCAACATTTTTCATCCAGTACATCTGTTCATCAAATTCATCCTCGCCTAAATAGCTTTTCATCCTGCTGCACATAGTCGGAACATGAATATATCCCACTTTTCTATTATGCTTGGCCAATTCGTTACATACTAAAGCTGCCAAAAAGCTCTTTCCCACACCCACATCTCCATATAAGAAAAAGCCTTTCTGATCAGGATGATCACAATATTCCAATACCGATTTCAAAAGAATTCGATAGTTATTTGTTTCATTTTTCAATGAAATGCCAGAAAGACTTTTGGCATACCAATCTTTTGGAAGATCACTGACTTTGTAATTACGAATATGCGCTTCCAGTTTATTCTGATTTTTCTTAAAGTCACAGGATACAAGCCCCATTGTCAGCAAGATCCCATTTGTGCATTCGAAATGAAGTCCCTCATTATCTTGCGAGCATTCATTTAATCCTTTACAATTTCTGCATTTTTTAATACTGTCCAGCCATCTCTTAAAAGAATAAATATTCTTTTCGACAAAAGCACGATCCAAATGATTTTCAGTTATAAATTTTCTAATGATCGGATCTTCAGCGATCTCCTTCAAGAGCGCAACATTGATCTCATGTTGATGTTCAGACACTCTCACATCAATATTTTTCATGATCTATCCCCTCTTTCTAAGCTGTTCTTCAAGTTGATGAAGCTCTTCTTCATCCATTTCATTTTCTTGAACTTCTCTATGTACTTCTTTTTTCTGATAATATTTCGGCAGGATCATCTCTTTTTCATTGCGTTTTTTCTTCTGCTGCTTTTTCTGTATTTCAACCATATTCAATGCATCCTGCAGATTTTTAACATCCAATCGGTTCCATGTGCTCGCAATGCTTTCCACAAATCCTCTGATGATCTTTCCATCACTGATTGATAAGACATATTCAATCAAGACATTGATGACTTCCGGTTTCATCTGAAGATCACGGCTGAGCATCTCCAGGATCTTCTTTTCATTCAAGGTCGGCTCAATGCCGTGATTCTTGTTTTTAAGAAAAGCGACCGGAGCCAACTCATAGGGATTATCGCTTTTTGACTCGCTTATCTGCTTTTTAGAATTCCGCACATAGGATTTCAATTTTTCTTCCGACAGGGTATTCGATGGCAGGATGATGCTTCTTCCGACATAGACGATCATATCATCAACACAAATTCCATATAAATCAGCAAGATTCGCAATCAATTCCAGATTGGTAGAAGTTCTTGCTGCTTCAGGGAAGACGAGTGGTGAAATCTCACTCAAAAACATCTTCATATCAAAATTGCCACTATATTTTTTTTCTTTCAGCGATACTTCACGAATCTTCGCAAATTCAAGTTCATTGCTTTCATTCCAGTTATACATGATACTGTTTTCAAAAGAAGCACTGACATCAAGAAAATCACTTTTATCAATTATCGAAGAACATAATTTCTTTTTCGTCAGATCAGCTTGTTTCGGTCCGATGTATTTAACATAATATCGTCCGAAAATATCATGGCTTAAGAATTCAGAAACAGACAACGGCTTTTGCAGCGCATAGACATATAAAGTTTTATCCTGATTTGTCTTCATATAGGTGCGGATCAGCTGAAACTGCTCACATTTGATCCTGGCTTTTTCCAAAGGATCGATATTTAAGCCGCACAAGCTGATCAGACGCATGTGATTTTGATAACGGTCTTGTTTCTTGGTTTCGGCCAGACAAGTCAAATAAAACCCCAATGCTTCAATGCCGATCAGCGGTTGATACAATAATGTCAATGTCTCAAGCATTTCCTGATTTAAAGCAAAGCCTGCTTCAACCTGATAATAATCATTTGCCTTTAGCTCCATCATGATCTCTCCTTCAACTCTTTTATCAGCTGCTTCAGCTGTTTTTGTAACTCTGCATTATCATTGTTGTCAATGCAGTAATCTGCCAATTCTTTTTTGATTTCAACGGGCATTTGTTTATGAAGTCGCTTTTGCGCATCTTCAGGATGGATATGACGACCTTCAAAAAGTCTTTTCAGGATCGTTTTTTCATCCGCAACAATCAAGATCGAAACATCAAAGTGATCTTGAAGATTTGCTTCAAATAAAATCGGCACTTCTGCAAAAACAACATCTGTCTCGCAGGCTTTTGCCCATCTATCGATTTCTCTCATAATAAGCGGATGGGTGATGGATTCCAAAAGTTTTCTCTTTTCATCATCTGAGAAAACAAGGGATGCCAGTTTCCTTTTATCGATCTCTTCTTCTTCATCCAAGATCTCATCAGAAAAAGCTTCTTTGATCCGGTCATATCCCTCATGCCCTTTCAAAAGCTGGATCCGATTGATCTCATCCGCGCTGATAGTGGGATATCCTTGTTTCGCAAGAAGATTTAATACCGTTGATTTTCCCGATCCCATAGATCCGGTAAGTGCCGCTTTGATCATAATCCTACTTCCTTTTTTGACAACATGGACAGAAATAAGTACCTCTTGTCGCATGTCTTATCTTTTTAATGGGTGTATTACACCTAACACACGGTTCTCCCTCATGAGCATGAACCTGTATCTCTAATTGAAATCGTCCTGTTACACCAAGCGAAGATGTATAAGAACGAATCGTGGTTCCCCCTTTAGCGATTGCCGATGCAAGCACATCCTGTGCTGCTATAATGCAGTGAGTCAGATCTTGTTTACTGAGACGGCTGACCTTTGTAGCCGGATGCAACTTCATCCGAAAACAGATCTCATCCGCATAAATATTCCCGATGCCGGCAATATTGTGCTGATCCAAAAGAAACTGCTTCAAGCTGATTGATTTCCCTTTTCGTTTGGCATTCAGATAATCCACATTCAATCTTGAATCAAACGGTTCCAAGCCAAGTTCTTTGAAATCATCATATGTCTCACTTTTTGCAATGATCTCCATCCTTCCGAATTTTCTTGTATCATGATATCTCAGCTGGGTGCCATCATCCAGCAAGAAGATGACATGCACATGCTTGCTGATCGCTTCAGTCGGATCTTGCACAAAGAATTTTCCTTCCATGCGAAGATGAACACAAAGCGTATGATCATCCATTTCAAACAGCAGATATTTTCCCCGTCTTTTAAAGGATCGGAAGTGCTGATGAAGAAGCTTTTGCTTGAATTCTTCTGTATTTCCTTCGACCGTTTTATCCCACCGTACTTCGATCTGTTCGATCCGTCTGTCTTGAATCATGTTTTCAAGCGTGCGGACAACTGTTTCTACCTCTGGAAGCTCCGGCATCGCTATTTCGCCTCATACCAGCTGTTTCCCTGTTCGCATTCAGCTACTAAAGGAACATTCAATTCCATGGCATTTTCCATATTTCTGCTGATCAGCTCTTTCATTACATTGATTTCAGCATAAGGGACATCAAAAATGAGTTCATCATGAACCTGAAGGATCATTTTACTGTTCAGCTTCTTCTCCTTCATCTCACGATCGATCTTGATCATCGCCAATTTGATCAGATCCGATGCGGTTCCCTGAATCGGAGCATTCATCGCCGCTCTTTTACCAAATTCACGCATCATGTAATTCTTATCGTGAATTTCTTTGATTTCGCGTCTCCGTTTTAAAAGTGTTTCCACATATCCATGTTCCTGACAGAATTCGACCTGCTTATCCATGTATTTGGAAATATTCGGATAACTTTCAAGATAGCTTTCAATAAACTGTTTTGCTTCGTATCGAGAAATTCCCAGCTGTTCTGACAATCCAAAATCACTGATTCCATAAACGATTCCGAAGTTAACTGCTTTAGCCTGCCTTCTGGCCAGAGATGTTACCTCATCCTTGCTGATCTTAAAGACATCCATTGCTGTCTTAGTATGAATATCCAATCCGCTTTTAAAAGCCTCGATCAGACCCTTTTCATCGGCCATATGAGCCAAAACTCTTAATTCTACCTGCGAATAATCGCATCCCAGCATGACACAGTTTTCACTTGGCAAAAATGCCTTTCGGATCTCTCTTCCCTCTTCATCCCGCACCGAAATATTCTGAAGATTCGGATCACTGCTGCTGAGTCGTCCAGTCTGCGTTAAGCATTGATTATAGATCGTATGGATCTTACCATCCTTTTGAATATACTTTTTCAAGCCTTCCGCATATGTACTATACAGTTTCTGCGCTTTTCGATATTCCAAAAGACAGGAAATGATCGGATGAAGAAGAACCAGCTTTTCCAAAACATCCGCCGAGGTCGATCTCTTCTTGCCGCTTGGAAGCTGCAGTTTATCAAATAAGATCTCCGCCAGCTGCTTAGGTGAATTAATGTTGAATTCCTGTCCGGCATAACCATAGATTTCTTTCGATAAACGCTGAATCTTTTCCAATAGAGACTTCGATATCTCATCCAAGATCCTTTCGTCAACGATCACACCTGTTTTTTCCATTTCATACAGAATATCACACAGCGGCAATTCGATATCGTAATAATAACTTTCTAAATCCATCTCTTGAACCAAAGGTAGCGCTAAATGATAAAGCTGATAAATCAAATTTACTCTTTGGGTACTGAATTCGATCTGCTCCTT
The DNA here is from genome assembly GCA_964623925.1 of uncultured Erysipelotrichaceae bacterium. Classification (GTDB taxonomy): domain Bacteria; phylum Bacillota_I; class Bacilli_A; order Erysipelotrichales; family Erysipelotrichaceae; genus CATJXY01. The sequence goes on along the minus strand of CAZUVT010000072.1, from coordinate 176 downwards.
TAATTCCGGAAGCTTCATTTTTGCGCCCTTACCGTAAACATCTTCCAAAGTTTTTGTTTCCACTAAAGAGAAACGATCTTTCATCGCTTCCAAGGAAGAGAGATTGCTGTCGCATAAGAAAGTCAAGATCATGACATCTTCTTTTAATCCATTTAGTTCAATCGATGTATTCTCTA
>CAZUVT010000071.1:0-10530 GCA_964623925.1 uncultured Erysipelotrichaceae bacterium | reverse complement strand
CCGCTTAAGCTCTACTGAACCCCCCAGACTATCTGGGGGTTTTCCATAACAAAAATAAAAAGCGGAACAACCGCTTTTTACGATGTTATATCATATTCCCTTCAAGCGTATCGAGATATAGCTGATAAGTATCGATTCCCTCTTGAATAAAGGGTTCTATGTCCATTTTATCTATGATGACTCTAATATCTTCGATCTTCTTTGAATCGATTCTTGCTTTAGCCTTTTTTATGCAGATCTGGAGATCTTCATGGGGACGAGAAAGCCAATATTCCCAATGGCAATTAAATTCCTGCTCACCCGTAATCTCTGCTAAGATTGAAACGATCCATTTATCCTCTTTTCTTGTAAATTCAAATGTTTCAATATTGAATCGATTACATAATTTTTCACTTTTTATGTTCATAATACCACTTTTCCTTTCATGCACTTATTGTATCAAAAGTACTTTGTCGAATCGTGGCTTATTCTGTCACAATATAGAATTTCGTGAAACTTTTTTGTCAAAGATTGTATTTTTATCGACTATCTTGTCATGCAATCAGCCGTATAAACGATTCGTCCCCCTACGGTTGTCATTACACAGTTGAATTCATGATCCAGCATGCATAGATCAGCATCAAATCCCACTCTTAAAGAACCTTTGTGATCGTGAATATGAAGAACCTTTGCAGGATTGACACAGGTCATCTCCACAGCTTCGCATAAGCTGGCATGGCAGATCTCAACCATATTTCTGAATCCTTCATTCAGGCTCATCGTGCTTCCCGCCAATCTTCCTGTTTCCGGCACGTAAGCTTTTCCATCCTTCTTTTCAATCAAAAGATCTGAAAAATTATAAACACCATCCGGAAGAGACTTTGCATTCATGGCATCTGTAACCAAAATAATTCTTTTTGAACCGATTGCATTGAATGTCATCTTCATGACCTCCGGATCGATATGGATCGTATCCGTGATCAATTCACAATATCCATCTGAATTAAAGGCCGCCGTTACACATCCCGGATTGCGATGCGTATGCTGACTCATTGCATTATAGAGATGAGTATAACCGCTTGCCCCATGATCGATGGCATTTAACACGCATTGACAAGAAGCATTGGTATGACCGATCATCATAGCAAGATGATGCTTCTTTCCTTCTTCAAGAAGTTGCTCAGCACCGATTTGATTAGGGCAGAAAGTCATAGATCGAATCAGTCCGTCTTTAACTGAACACATTTCTTCAAATTCCTTTTTATCATACGGTTTGATATATAAAGGGTTCATGACCGCCTTGTATTCTAGGGCGAGATATGGACCTTCACTGTGAATTCCTAAAAACTCAGCACCTTCACTGCACGGATGACAGTGACTGTAGCTTTTTAAGATATTCATCATGCGACTATGCTCGACAACCGTCAGACTTCCCAAAAAGCCTGTGACTCCATCCTGAACCAGGTTCTTTGCAACGGCATCGATAGCTTCCTGAGTTCCATAAGTGAAATCAAACCCCATTGCGCCATGAATATGAGTATCGATCATACCCGGAATAACCAGTTTCCCTTCGGCATCAATTACCTCAGAAAAAGAACCTTGAATCTTTTCGGCAACCTTACTGATTTTTCCATTTTCAATTAAAATCGAACCATTTTTCAATTCGGTCTTCTCATCCAGAATAATATGCGCATTTTCTATCAAGATCGAATGATGATAGATATCATTCAACATCTTTAAAATCGGCTTATCCGCATCTGAAAAGGCATAGGAAAATAATTCATCTACCCGCACCCATTTTATTTCACTATGGGCATTCAAATGAACCTCTCCATTTAAAAGTTCACACAAATAAGCATGCACATGAATCTCATCTTGATCGACGATACTTGTCAAATATTTCTTTACTTTAACCTGAAGGTCTAATTCCTCTTTTATTTCACGAACAACCGCTTCTTCATTGGTTTCATCTTTTTCAACTTTTCCACCGGGAAATTCCCAGATTCCCTCATGAACGCCTTTTCCTCTTTTCGCAATCAAAAATGATCCGTCTTTTTCAATTACTCCGCATACAACTTCCATAATATTTTATTAAAAAGAAAATGCATTCACATGCATTATTCTCCTTCCTCCTCTTTTTCTTTTTTCATTTCCCAATGGCTCAAAATTGCCAAAGTAACACGCATTACGATAATTCCTAAAACCAATTGCACATCCTGCCAGCTTTTGATCGTAATTGTCTTTAAGATTTCTCCGCCTAAAAGGAATGTCAAGCCCAATGAAAGCCCGTGAAGCAGCATATAGCTGGTTCGGCGATTTTTCTTGATCAGATCATATAAACCGCGAATTCCTGTACAGATAATAATAATGACTCCTACCAATTCGAAAAATACGATCGACCATTCGATAAGATTTAACAATAATTCTTCTAATAATTCTAACATAATCTCTTCTCCTAAATTCTAGATAAGTATAGCATACTCATTATAGCGTTTCCAGTAGAAGTTATCATTAAAACTTTGAATTCTCTTTTGAAAACTTTTATTTTAATCTGATTTTTCTATTCAGTGATATAATAGAAGAAGCAAAGGAGAGAAATATGAAAAGAAAAACATTCCGTTACATCTTATTCGTCATACTGGAAATATTCTCCTTTTATCTATTTTCTCAAGGCTCATGGATGATCAATAATTTATCAATGGTTGGAAATCTTCCTCAATATCGCGCTTTTTATTTTGCATGGACATTTCTTTTCAGCATTACATTTTTCTTGCCTCTGATCAATCTTAAAATCACAAAAAAAGATTTTCTTTATCAAATTGTGACGATCACTTCATTTCTTGCATTCCTATTGAGTTCCTTCATTCCTTTTGATGTTGATTCTGCAGATTTTCTGTCACTTCTTCACATCCCTTTGGCTGCGATATCCTTAATATGTATTCTCATTTCTATCTTGTATTTAATGAATCGCATCAAAGATTCCTTTCCGCAATATTTTCTGTCCCTTATAAAAAAAGTTGAAATCATCATTTCAATCCTCTCCATCAGTATTTTGATGTTTTCCCAGATCAATAGCATTGTCGAATTTCTATTTATCACACTCATCATTCCCTTTATCTATTCCATCGATGATCTCATCCGATAAAAAGGATTCACATATTTTGTGAATCCTTTTCTTATTACTCAATTGTTATAAATCGCGACATCCAGATTTTCAAAACATTTGGTTGCGATATCGACCGCAACATCTCCCTTGAAAAATGCCATCGTGCACTCCCCGACCTGTTCTTTTTTGACGATGTTGTTGCTTTCAAGGATCTTACCGATTTCGATGAAGTCATCAGAATCCAAATCAATATCAAGATATTTCTTCCATTGCGGTTTATCATTGACTAAAACACAGGCCCCTTGCAAAATAACCGGTCGAATGCCGCTGCGATACTCAGCCAGATGAAGCAAGGTACAGTTGTCATAGCCTACTCCTAAAAGAAGTACATATCCTCTCAGTTCATAAAGACGCGCAAGCGGAGATTCCTCAGATAAAGCAAAATGCAAAGACTGATGATTGCATAACAGTTTTGCATATTTCCCCCATGCAATAAATGCACAGCTTGGATGATTGGAAATCACCACTCCATCTCTTCTTCTCAGATTATCGGCAATCGCTCCCATATTGAACGTATCCATGTTTTTCTTATCAAAAGCCGGCATATTTGCACGGATCTCATCGAAAAGTTCTCGCTTAGCTGGCGGATTTACCCAGGCTGAAGGTTCAGTATTGCTTGATGTCTGCATCGGCATCAAAATTGTCCCCTCATAGCCGACCGCTTCGATCAGAGCATCTACTACCGTCTGTGCCCCACCGACAACATAGCCAAAAGAACTCAAAGAACTGTGGACTTCAAGAATCATTCCTTCCTGAACACCAATTTTTTTAAAATGTAAAAGCAAATCGTTTTTTGTCACTATCTGTTCAATCATTTATAATCCCTGCCTTTGCCAACCATTCTTTCAGCTTTCTGTAATTCGTCTTACTGACGACCCGATACTCCGTTATTTCTCCATCGATCACAATAAATGCCGTTGGAGTATAAAGCAATTCCGGCACATATTTTTCTTTAAAGGCATCAAACTCTGTTTCATCTTCAGTATCCATTTCAAGGTAATAAACCGTTACTCCCTTGTTTTTGGCAAGCTGCTGTGCAATCGGACTGAATTCCTTGCAGGATGAACAAGTCGTCTGACCGATATAGAAGACAAAAGTCTGATCATTTTCTATCATCTGTACTATATCCTGAGTAGAAAGCTGCTTAACACTTCCTTTTTCTGCTTTTTCCTGACAGCTTCCCATAAGAAACAAAACAGAAATCCAGAATATAATCATTAATCTTTTTTTCATAAAGTCACGGCAGGAAGCTTATTCAGCTTCTTTATTTTTGCAGATCTCTGTTGCAATCGCCGTTCCGACCACCGCATTGTTGAATACAAGCTGAATATTGCTGGCCAGAGACTTTCCTTCGGTTGCATCGGCAATCGTTTTCAACAAAAACGGTGTGCAATTTTTTCCTTTAACTCCCGCCTTCTTCATCTCTTCAAGCGCATGATCGATATAAGCATTGATTACTTTCGGATCCATTGCATATTCTTTTGGAATCGGATTGGATACGATCACACCGCCATTTAATCCCAAGGCTCTTTTCACTGTAACCGAATCTGCAATTTCTTTAGCATCCTTCATGTTGTAGTCAACTTTCAATCCGGATGTACGACTGTAGAATGCAGCCAATTCATCACTTTGATATCCCAATACCGGAACACCGAATGTTTCAAGATATTCGAGGGTCAAAGGCAGATCCAGAATGGCTTTTGCACCGGCACAAACAACTGTTACATTGGTATGGGCCAATTCCTGAAGGTCAGCTGAAATATCAAATGTCTGCTGAGCTTCACGATGAACTCCGCCGATTCCTCCGGTTACAAAGACTTCAATTCCGGCATGGGCGGCCAGGATCATCGTTGTTGCAACTGTTGTTGCACCCCATTTTTTCTGGGCCATGATAACAGGCAGATCGCGGCGGGATACTTTCGCAATGCTCATTCCTCTTTTTCCGAATTCTTCAATTTCCTCAGGGCTCATTCCGACTACACCGATTCCTTCAATGATACCGATCGTTGCCGGAATTCCACCATGATCACGGATGATCTTTTCTACTTTCAATGCAGTTTCCACATTTTGCGGATAAGGCATGCCATGAGAGATAATGGTAGACTCCAAGGCTACTACCGGTTTATTGGCAGCTAATGCCGCTTTTACTTCTTCGCTTACTCGAACGTACATAATATTTTCCTTTCTATTCTTTGTTTCTTTCTCATTGTCTTAATTTTTGCAAGATTTAAACCTGCTACGACTGTATCTTGACTTTGGATGGTGATCATGGATGCAAGAACTGCATTTTCAGCACTTTCTTCTGATGACATCCCCATGTTTTTACAAGATACATAGGTTGCCAAAAAACAATCTCCGGCACCGGTCGTATTCACTGCTTCTATTTTATCATGTTTTATCTCAAAAATCTTCTCTGAATTACCAACCAGAACACCTTTTTCTCCTCTTGTCAGCAAAACCTCCTTGACACCCTTACTCAAAATGGCTTTTACCGCTTCTAAAGCACTCTCATCATCAGTGATTTTAAAATCACAATAAACCGCTGCTTCCAATTCATTGGGTTTGATTATATCTATTTTTGAAAGATGCGGAAGAGCCTTGTGTGCTTTCGATATTGAAATCGGATCCAATACGATCTGACTTTTAGATGAATCAAGGATCTGAGCAATTGTCTTATCGGAAAGATTTGTATCTAAAATCAAATAATCTTCTGTCGCAATCTCATGTAATGCCTTATGAATAAGAACGTCATCTTCCAGATCTTTCAATATCTCCATATCACTGATTGCAACACTCAAATCATGCTTTTCATCCATGATCGCCAGATAAGTCGAAGACATCCCCTCCACTTCTTTTAAATATCGGATATCCATGCCCATCTTGCGACATGACTCTTTGAGCATCTGTCCGTATAGATCTGAACCGATAACACTCATAAAAATAACCCTCTGGCTCATATTGCAACAATTCTCCGCAATATTTCTTCCAACGCCGCCGAAAGTGATATGAACCCTTCCGGGATTTGAATCTCTTTGAATCAAAGATTGATTACTTACTCCCAATATATCAATATTTGCTCCCCCGATAACAAGTATCTTCCCCATGGGCACATCCTAGTTTTTACTGAAACAAATCAATGGGATCATCATTTCAGCTTCTGTCATGCCGGCATGATTGCCCACCATGTCCACATTTCTTTCATCGCTGTAGAAAAGTGCTACATCTGATGTTGCACAGGCAATAAAATCACCGATAAAGCGCAGCCCGGCTGCATTTTCTCGATATGGGCCAAACAGATTCTTATTTAAAGCTTCCTCACAGGTATACAATACAAAGGAATCACCGTAGAATTCGTTGAACATTTTCTTGAATTCATCGTGATATTCTTCCTTAATTTTGAAACTGATCGTTCTTGGCTCAATGCTTGGTTTTAATTCAAACATCTCGCACAATTCCGGATGATCATTGATATAACAGATCTTTGTATCGATCTGACTGTGATCGGCAATAACGATAACCGCAACATCTTTAGCCAATCCTGCTTCCAGTCTTTCCAATTGATGATCGATATCCTGCATCGCTTCTACAGTTCTTGGATCATCCACACCGATGCTGTGCATCAAAGAATCGAATTTATCCCAATAAGCATAAAGATATCTCAATTCTTCATCTTTACTCAATTCCACTAATCGATTGCACATTTCTTCAAAACTTTTGCAGCCATCCGGTCTGAATGCCGGATAAACTTCCGTTGCCTTGACTCCCTTTGACAACAATTCAGTCTGTATCGTCACAGTCGGAATCGTTTTATAGGCATAATCCGGAATTTCGATCATTTCACCCGTATAGTAATCACGATTTAAGAACGGAATCAAATAGTGATCGATCTCACTGAAATACTGCTGCCATCCCAGCCATCCGGTTTCAAGCGGAGTCAATCCGCACTGAATTGCCGTAGTTGCTGCAACTGTAGTCGGAGGATAAACGGTTTCTACTTCTCGATTTTTAAATCGCTTCAAAAAGCCGCCTTCTTTGGCATGACGTTCAATCAAATCTGCCCCCATTCCATCAACAAGCACTAACTGAATTTGTCTGAACTGATTCTTACAAAGCCACTCATAAATCTCTTCATCTATATCCATATAGGTTTTTAGCCCTTCATATTTTCTGATCGCATTCATCACATTCAGAATATTATTTTGATAGGTAGGAAAATGGTTTTTCATAGGTATCTCCTTCTTTCTATGTAAGAAATTATTATATCGTACAACTGTTTTATTGACAAGAAAATAGTTGTGCAAAAAGCACAACTAAGATTTCTATCCAAGTGTTTCAAGTTTCTTTAATCTTTCCCATCTGTGGTCCACTTCATTTTGAATTTCTTTGACGATCTCCTGATATTTTTCATCACATAGATGTTTCGTTCGCCCCATTCGCTTCAAGTATTCCAAAACAGAGACCTTCTCTTTTGGATCATAGCTGATCGTGATTTTCCCCTTTTCAATTTCAAAAAGCGGGAAATAGCAGCTCTCTACGGCAGCTTGAATGACCTGAGTCTCTGAAGATGGATCATCATTCCAATTCAAAGGACAAGCCGATAAAGTCTTGAAATAGACAAATCCTTCTTCTGATGCAATCTTCTGCGCTTTCGCCGCTTTGCGCATAAAATCTAAAGGTTGACTTTCTGCAGCAGAAACGACATATGGGATATTGCATGCAGCCATGATCATACAGGTATCTTTGTGAAGAAAAGGCTTACCGATTTGATTTTTTCCAAGATGACTGGTTGAACTTTTTGCCCCTAATGGCGTCGTATAGCTATACTGATAGCCGGTATTCATATATCCACCGTTATCTAATTCCAATAAGATGAAATGTTCATTCCGAAGTGCTGCAGCAATAGCACATCCCATTCCGATATCCATTCCGCCATCTCCGCTTACCATGATGAAAGTGATCGGATCACTTGATATCTGATTTCTTTTTTGCAGCTGATGATATCCGGCAATGATTCCGGAGATCGTGGCTGCTCCGTTTTGAAAAAGATTATGGACAAATGGAACGCGATAAGAAGTAAAAGGATAAGGAGCAGAAACAACCATCGAACATCCGGTTTGAAACAAAAGCACCACATTTCCTTTGATTGCCCTTAAAAGCAGGTTCACATTGACAAATAGACCGCATCCCGGACAAGCACCATGCCCCGGTACCATTCTTTTTTTCTTTCCGCAGGTCTCATTCATATTCAGCCCTTTTACCTGATAACATCCTTCTTTAGTATCATATTCCACGCGTAAAGAAGGAAGATCACTATCATCCAAGGTTACCGGTTCAAAGTATTTCATGAAAGAATGATTTGGATTTCCTTCCCACTTTCCGATAAAATCAAAAGACCGTGAGTTTTCATTCATTCCTTCTTCGAAAGCATGAACAGCATCTTCAACAAAGAAATCCTTACCGCCAAGCCCATAGATTCTCGATAACACTTTCGGTGACTGCTCCATATTTTGCAAGGCTGCTTTGATTTCCAAGCTTATATTGCCGCCTTCGCATCCATAGGAAACCTGACGATCCAACAGCAGGACTCGTTTTGCATTTCGGCAATATTTCTTAACTTCTTCCAAAATTGACGGTCTCAACACATGAATTGTAAAGGCACCTACTTTTTTTCCTTGACTGCGAAGCTCTTCAACCGCTTTTTTGACAGTCATATAACTGGATCCCAATGAAAACATGATGATCTCGGCATCTTCACAATGAAAACCTTCACTCTTTTCCAGCTTTCTTCCGCTGAAATCTTCATATTCTTTAAAGACATCATCAATGATCTGTTTAGCCTCTTCCATCGCCATACAAAGTTGAACTTTATTATTGATGAAATCCGGTTCATTCATGTAAGCTCCTACTGTAACCGGATGATTCATATCCAAAAGCGGATATTCCGATTCATAACTTCCTACAAATTGTGCAACGGATGCTTTATCCTCAAAAACTTCCACTCTTTTCTTCTGATGACTTGTAAAGAACCCGTCATATCCGACCATAACAGGAAGCTTTGCCTTTTCGGCAATCTTAAGTGCGCATAGATTCATATCATAGACTTTCTGAGCATCATTGGCAAACAGAATGATCCAGCCGGTATTCAAAGCATACATGATATCCGAATGATCCCCTTTGATCGAAAGCGGACCGGAAACACTTCGGCATGCCACATTTAAAACCATTGGACTTCTTGTCCCGGATTGAACCGGGAGCTGCTCGATCGCATATAAAAGACCATTGGCACTGGTTGCATTCAGAACTCTTGCCCCGGTAAGACTCGCACCGTAGCAAAGCCCAGCCGCACTGTGTTCTCCTTCTGCTTCAATCATCAAGGTATCGCACTCTTCTTTAGCGCACATCTGATCAAGATTCTCTGCAATCTGAGTACTCGGTGTGATCGGATAATATCCCATCACATGATAATTGATCTGCGATGCCGCTAAGGCAGCCAATTCATTCCCGCTTTTAAATAAGGTAATTTGTTTTTCCATTGTCATTCTCCTTGTAAATGTTCTTTTCCACAAATTCTGATTCGCCACTGACCCAAGTATTGCTTCCGGAATATTCCAAAATCGGATCCATTATCAAGCAGTCTTTATTATTCCTGATCCATGTCGGATCCACATCTTTTTCTGCAACAGGAACCAAGGCGTCAGTAGGACAGATCTTGACACATCGCATGCATCCCTTGCAATGCGCAAGGTCCATTCCTTTATTTAGCATTCTTTCCAGACCTTTATATTCTCCCAGTTCAAACTGAAAGACCATATCCGGGCATGTAATATCACACAAGCCGCAATGAATGCACTTTTCAAAAATAAACTTCGGCACTAATCCGCTTCTTGAAGCGCTCAGATCATGAGTGATCATATTGCCGATTTCAGTAATCACCCCACCAAGAGGCATATTTCGATATCCGAGGGTTTGTTTTGGCTGAACATACGATTTTCCATCCTTTTTCCCTTTCAACTCTTTTAAGGAATCATATCCCAATTCAAAGGTTTCCAGATTTCCTTTTAAAAGAGACGGAGCTTTCTTTCCCAATGTCTTAGAGATCAGATCTTTTCCCGTTTCCCGATCAATGCCCAGAACCTTAAAAATTCCCGCCAACATGACCATGTTGATCTTTCCGTTTGTCTTGAGGGCAATTGATGTTGCATCGACACAAATTATTTTCCCGCATTTCACGTCGATCTGTTCCCTTTCTTCATCCGGGATATTCACAATCAAAATTGTATTCTCATTGGTTCCTTGAAGCACCTGCGTATTCTTCAAAAGAACAGAATGAAACAAGACTAAGATATCCGGATTTATAATCGGTGTATTTTCTTTGATTTCTTCAT
>CAZUVT010000070.1:0-10640 GCA_964623925.1 uncultured Erysipelotrichaceae bacterium | reverse complement strand
CCCTTTTCCTAATTTTTTCTTCCTTTTTCTCGAACTTCGGGAGTTTGCATTTTTCTTATTTTTTAAGAATTCAAAAAACTGTGTCCTAAAACACAGTTTCATCATTTATTTGTACATTTATTTAGAAATACCGAATCTAGAAAAGATCTTAAAAATGCATTCGCCTCTTTCAGATCCCGTTCCCAATCTGCATTTCCCGTATACCAGAATTCTGCTGTATACATACTGACTCCAAGCGATTTCAATTTCTCAATATTTTCTTGATATTGAGTATGTCCGCTTCCAAAAGGCACTTCTCTGTATATGCCTTCTTTCGTTTCCTTTAAATGAGCCGCAACGATCTTACCCTTTCCGAATTCTAAATCATCATTAACCGGCCTTTTATAGAGCTTAGATGCATTAGTCAGGTTGCCGATATCCGGATAAATACACAAATACGGATTATTGATTTCATTCACAAAGAAAGCCGCTTTTTCCACTGTATCCATAAACGGTGTCTCCATCGTTTCAAAGCCTAATAATATTCCATATTGACCGGCTTCTTTTACAGCTTCTTTTAAATTCTCAAAAAATAATTCGCGGGTCTGCTTTGAACCTTCTTCATAATAAACATCATATCCTGCCAGCTGAATAATTCGAATTCCCAATCTGGCAGCTAATTTTATAGCTTTTTTCAAAATAATCATACTTTGATTGCGAATTGATTCATTTCTTGACCCCATCGGATATTTTCTTTGTCCGCTCAGACACATGGTCTCAATGCGAATTCCATTTTGATTCATGACCTTTTGAAGCTCTTCAATCACACAATCATTCCAATCAAGGCGCTGAAGCTTTTCGTCGCTCTCATCAATGCTGATTTCCAACCAGTCAAAGCCATTCTTCTTCGCATATCGCAGTTTCTCGGACAGCTCTAATTCATTCGGCATGGATTTCTCATACAATCCCAAACGATAATTACTTACCTTGTCCATAATATGCATTTTCTCCATGCTTTCTAAAATAATGCTTTTTCAGTAGATCTTCCTGCATCGGATCCGCTTTATTCTCAATCAAATATGTATTCATAGCCATGCTCGCCAATTCTTCCAACACGACTGCATTATGAACTGCTTCCAAAGAATCTTTTCCCCACGCAAATGGACCGTGAGAACAGACTAAGACAGCCGGCATATTTGAAGTACTGATGCCTTTCTCTTTAAAAGTTTCAACTATGACTTTCCCGGTTTCCAGCTCATAATTTCCATAAATCTCTTCATGACTCATTTCTCTTGTACATGGAATTGAACCATAAAAGTAATCGCCATGAGTCGTTCCCAATGCCGGAATATCTTTTCGTGCCTGAGCCCATGATGTCGCATAACGAGAATGCGTATGGACCACTCCGCCGATCTCCTTAAAGTTCTTATATAGTTCAAGATGTGTCATCAAGTCACTGGATGGTTTTAAATTTCCTTCTACAACATTTCCGTCCAAATCGCAAACTACCATGTCTTCTGCTTTCATTGCCTCATACGAAACCCCGCTCGGCTTAATCACGACAAGTCCGAGGCTACGGTCGATTTCTGAAACATTCCCCCATGTAAAAGTTACCATTTTATATTCCGGAAGCAGAAGGTTGGCTTTTAACACTTTCTTTTTTAGTTCCTCTAACATAAATTCTCCTTTTAATCTTCAACGAGATAAAGTGCAGCTTCATTTCTGGTATGGTTTGCCGCAACGATCAGATCTCGATTTTCTTCATTAATGACTTGCAGATTCGCAGGACCACCACCCAAATCAATTCTTTCTGTCACAAATCTACCGTCTTGATATTGCACATAAAACAGTTCTGCATCTTTACGTCTTACTCCCCCGACAAAGGAATTGACACCTCGCAATTGACAGCCGACTAAGGCATGGGCAAAATCAATTTCATAAGGATAGGTATAGACTGGAGTAAATTCCCCTTCAATTTTTTTATAGATCTTGATTCGATCCCCATGAAAAGGCTCGATCGTCATTAACTCTAAATTCCCATCCTGATCAATATCTGTTGCCGCAATTTCTCCGATGGCGCCATCCAATACCTTTTCAACTTTCCAATCCTCATTTTCATGAGACGGCGGCACACATTTAAAGACCCCCTGATCACTTGAAAACAGACCACATGGGATGCCATTCTCTTCAATGCGCGAATATCCGTGATTTCTGAATAATCCGTCTTTCAACACCTTCAATTCAATACCCTGTGAAAGATCTTTTGGAAGCAACCCGACATAGATTTTTCCGGGATGGCTCCAGTCTTCCTTATCTGCCTTTTCCTCCGCAATCGTCGCACCGATGAAATAAGAGACCCCATTGACGCGATAGACATCAAAACGATGTAAATAAGGCAAATGGAGAACATCTCTTAAGATCCATTTCCCATCTTCTTTTTTCCCCCATACCAGCTTAGCTAAGCTAGGCGATACTTTCAGATAAAATTCCTGTACCGCAAGAAATTCTTCTTTTTTATCTTCAAGAGGAAGAAGCGACATGGTTCCACCCGGTCCGTCCCAAATCAATTCTTTTTGATTCAAATCTTCTACGCAAGTTGCATAACAAGAATATCCCGGATCTTCACTTGCCAGCACCACATGTAATTTATCCTTGATCTTCAGTTGACCGGCACAATAACACCTTTTTAATTCACCTAAACTTTTCTTTTCAATTTTCATGGTTTTCTCCTCTTTTAAAAAGGTGCTTTCAGGCACCTTCTTAACTTTCTAAATATTGATAGGTTTTCATCGCCTATTGAATCACATCATTTATTTTCTGACTGACTTTTTCTACCACATCATCAAAAATCATTTTTCCTTTTTCTTTAGTTGCAACGGTAGCATCGCCAAATGCTCCTGATTCAATGATTTCTTCCCATAGGATTGGTCTATATTTTTCATCTTCTTTCGATACTGGATATTCAGCTGTAGCTTTTTCCATATCGACTAAATGTTCTTTTAAATATAGGATCAATGAAGTTTCCAAAGCTCCGGCATGATTTCTGCCATCATTTTTCCCACCGACGATCTCCCGTATCTCAGGAGTAAATATCGGACCGAAATACCAGACATTTTCCATTCCCTCTTCTTGGAGCAGTGTTCTCGCCACAGAGGTCATAGCACTTTTATTACCGCCATGACTTGTATAAAGCAAAATGTTTTTTGCACCATTCTTTTTTAAATTCAAAATGATTTCTTTCAGAATCTGAGCCAATAATTCTTTACTGATACCAAATGTTCTCGGAAAATTCTGGGCTGAAAATACCTGTCCATAATTAACCGGAGGCATAACCAGGCAATTTGTTTTTGCTGCAATAGCTTTCGCCATCTCCAATCCAATAATTGAATCCGTGTCCAAAGGAAGATGATAACCATGCTGTTCGCAGGAACCAATAACCAATATAACTCCTTTAGCCTGACTCACTTCTTTGGCAAATTCAAGGCGAGTCATTTTCCCGATATAGCGTTCTTTCATACTTATTCTCCCAGAAGCCGATTTATAATAACCGCCAGATTCTCAATGGAAAGTTCATGAAGCAGCTTCCCTTTTTCAGCTGTTGCACAAGACGCTTCTCCAAAAGATCCTGCTTTAACGATATGATCCCATGTAACAGGTCTGAAATTGTATTCATCTTTCCAGATCGGAAATTCATCCTGCACTTGATCCATATGAACCAGATTTCCCCTCAAATGAAGCATCACAGAGGTTTCAAGTTCCCCTGCATGAGGAACCTTTGTACTTTTTCCGGTCAATACTTCTTTCATTTGAGGTGTAATCGAAGGGCTGAAATACCAGACATTTCTGTATCCTTTTTCAATCAATAAATCTCTTGCCGCTTCTTTCATTGCCTCTTTGTTACCACCATGTCCGGTAAAATAAAGAACATTCTTCGCTCCCTGATCAATCAGATGCACGGTCAACTCCTTAAGGATCTTCTTTAAAGTTTCCTGACTTATGCCGAAGGTTCCCGGAAAATTCTGAGCCGAAAACACCTGTCCATAATTAATAGATGGCATGACCAGGCAATTCGTCTTTTCAGCGATTGCCTTGGCCATTTCCATCCCAATAATTGAGTCTGTATCCAAAGGAAGATGATAACCATGCTGCTCACAAGATCCAACGACAAGAATAACGCCTTTTGCCTGCTTGAGTGCCGACGCAAATTCCAATCTTGTCATTTCACCAATTAACACTTTATGCATGTTTTTCCTCCTAGAAGTTATTATTTCTTTGACTCTAAATATTCAGTCATTTTTTCTTTCAGTTCTTTTCTTGAAGCAACATTTTTCAAAGTCATCAGATGAACTGATTTTACCAGTGGTTCAAAGATATGTTTAAATGCTTCTGAACAGATCAAAACGTCATACTGATTGACAATGGACTGAACATTACCGACACTGTCATGGTACTCGGTATAAGCAACATTTAATTCTCCCATTACCTTTTCAACATTCATGACCATCATCATGGATGATCCCATGCCATTTCCACAGCAGATCAGAACTTTCAACATATTTATTCACCTACTCCTTCAAAATAACCTTCTTTATTTCGAATATACTGAATTTGCGGAATGATCAGCATGATTATGATTGAAATAACCAAGCCGGCCGTTCCAAGCAGTTTAACAAGTCCAAACTGTCCCAGCATCAAAGTTGCGGAATCAAATGTTCCAAGATAAGAAGTCATTTGGAATCCGGCACTTCTGAACATCATGACAACAACTAAACCACCCAATACCTGGATCATTCCGGACAAATAACATAAGATGATCTCCGCTTTCTTGCCTCCTGCCTTATGGGCAAAGATTCCAATCGTTGCGTTATCAAAGAACATCGGGATGAAGCCGGTCGCTACAAGAATCGGTGATTTCAGCAAGATCAAGCCTAAAACTGCTGTCATCTGGCCTAAGAATCCGGCAATAAAGCCAGTCATGATCGTTGAGGATTCTGTAAATCCAAACATAACTGCACAGTCAACCGCCAAAATAGCACCCTTCATGAATTTATCTGTAATTCCCTTGAAGCAGCGAGTTACTTCGCCGGCAAACATGCGGACTCCCATTAACAAAATATTTAAATAAACAGAGAAGTTCAAGCATGTATTCAAAATATATGATCCAAACCATTCTGCTGCTTTCATAGATGTATCATTCTGCATCATGGTTTCTTTACCGATGAATAACAGCATGGTTCCAAAGAACAGAGTCATAACGATCGCAGTAGACACTGTATTGTCGTTAAAAATCGTAAGCCAGCCAGGCAATTCTTTTTCTTCTGTTTTTGTCTCATCATTTTTCGCAAAGAATCGGCCGAGTTTATCTGCCAGCCAAACACCCAACATCTGATTATGTCCGACAGCCAATCCTGCCTTATCTGTCAAACGTTGACTTGCTTCAACTGTCAGATTTGAGAAGACGGCAACCTTTACACCGATACATACACCTACCAATAGGGCAATCGGGAAAGTTCGTAGTTCAACCGGCATAATGGCAAAGAACAGCCAAAGGTATAAAACTGCCGTATTGAACCCGCTTCGAATGTAGAATGTTCTACATTTGGAAATCTTTGAAAATGTGACAAGAAGGATATTTACCGCAACAGCGACACCCCATACAAGCAGCGCCCATGCAAGTGCTCCTCCCATCGTACCGATACCGTTTGTTTCATTGTAAACGGCAGCGCCTGTAAAATAAGTATCCAGCATGACTGCATCAACGCCGAATTTCATATTTAATCCATTGATGATCGGTTTGAAAGTATTGGTCAAGCCGTTTGATCCGATTGTCAAAATATAATAACCGACAATAGTTTTGATTGAACTAGCCAATGCATCATAAACCTTTTTCTTCATCAGCAACGCACCCAAGAATACAAATGTTGCCAAAATGAATTCCGGTTTTGAAAATATATTCGTATTAAGTGCTGATAAAAAATCTGTAATATTTCCCATAGTTACTCCTTTCCCTCCTTATTCTTCGCTTAACTGATTGAAATACGTTTCTTTATTTTTTCTATATTGAAGCTGTGGGATGATCATCATCAAGACAATTGCCAAGATGATTCCCGCAACACCCAGAATCTTAACTAGCAATAGAATCGCCGGCTGATAAGTAGCTGCATCAAAAGTTCCAAGCCAAGCAGTCAAATTAAATCCGACACTGCGGAACAAAAGGATGCTTCCCAAGCCCCCTAAAACCTGAATCAAACCGCAACAGAACGGAAGAATGATTGCCGCTTTCTTTCCACCGGCTTTATTGGCATAAATACCGATCGTTGCATTGTCAAAGAATACCGGGATGAATCCGGTTGTCAAAAGAACCGGGGATTTAAAGAATATAAGTCCTAAAATTCCTACGATCTGCCCGATAAATCCACATACAAATCCTGTCATCAAAACATTAGGATGAGCATATCCGAATGTTACTGCACAGTCAACTGCAGGAATAGCTCCCGGAATGATCTTCTCGGAAATTCCTTTAAAGGAACGAATCAATTCACCGGTAAACATTCTTACTCCGGCAATCAGAATATTCAAATAAACAGAGAAATATAAGCACTTTGAAACGATATAGACACCAAACCAGTTTGCTGCCTTTAAAGAGGTATCCTGTGCAGCAATTGCATCTTTTCCGCAAATCAACATGATTGCACCAAAGAACAAAGTCATCATGATTGCAGTTGATACCGTCGTATCGTTCATGATAGAAAGCCAGCCCGGCAATTCTGCCTTTTCAATTCCGTCATCAGGATCCCCGATTTTACCTGCCAGCTTATCTGCCAGCCATATTCCAAACATCTGATTATGACCTACTGCAAAACCGGCATTATTCGTAAGTTTTTGAGTCGGTTCAACTGTCATATTAGAGAAGACGCTGACTCTTGTTCCAACCAACAAGCCAATCAGCAAAGCAACCGGCAAAGTTCTTGCAGACGGCAATAAAATAAAGATGAACCATACTTCCATAACAACTAATCCATGCATGGAACGTACAAAGACAGTTCTGCATTTTGTCCATTTATTGAAATAGACAAGCAATATATTCCAGAAATAAGCAACAATAAATGCAAACATGGCATAGACCAGTGCATTCTTAAATGTTGAGATACCTGTTTCGGTATTGTACATCGCAGCATTGGTAAAATAAACATCCAACACTGCTGCATCAATATTAAATTTTGTGTTCAATGCAGCCAAAATCGGTTTAAATGTATTTGTCAATCCATTTGAACCCACTGTCAGGATCCAATATCCTACGACAGTTTTAATAAAGCTTGCAATACCGTCAAGGAATTTCTTTTTCAACAGAATCGTTCCTATGAAAGCAAGCAATCCCAATATATATTCTGGCTTATTGAGAAGGTTTGTATTAATCATTGAAAAAAAATCAAATAATTGTTCCATTCTTATCCTCCTTTACAATCTTTTTCTTTTTAATTTTTTTGAATGAAGTATTGATCCATAACTCTCAATACTTTTTAAAATTATCCTTTTCTTCATTTTTACAAATGATACTTTTCTATCACCTGAAGAAGATCTCCATCACTTGAACTCGATAATAAATCCTCAATGATTTCTTCATTTTGTAATAATTCAACAAGATCCATCATGTTTTTCAGATGTTCTTCATGATTTTCAGCAGCTAAAGTAAAAAACAAACGTGCATCCTTCTCAGGATTCCCCTCTTCAAAATGAACCGGTTCTTCTACTTTCATAAATCCTATTGCTGTTTTCAATACTCCTTGGGCCGATTCAGTAGAATGCGGCATGGCAATATTCGGTGCAATGACGATATATGGGCCATACTTTTCAATCGATGAAACGATCTGATCAATATATTCTGTTGTAATAATCTGATTTTTAATCATTGGTTCACAACCGGCTGCTACCGCTTCCTGCCATGTATTAAATTTCTGATGATAACATGTTAAATGTTGATCAAGACATTTTCTAAGCATAACATCTCCTATAAAAGTGATCTGAACGGAACATTCGGTTCCTCTTCAAAACAATCTTCAAATCCACGGCGATAATGAAATTGTCTCTTTTCCACATCATCCGGATATACATATTTTCCGCCAACATCCCAAATAAACGGTTTGAAATTATAATTCAAAACGTGTTTCTTATAATCATACAGCATCAATATTTCATTTGGATCGGCTTTGAAATTCGTCCAAACATCATAATGGAACGGAATTACAACTTTGCATCGAAGAGCTTCAGCCATTCTTAAGATATCTACGGAAGTCATCTTGTCTTGATTTCCGATCGGATTTTCACCATAAGATCCTAATGCAACATCGATCTGATAATCTTTTCCATGCTTTGCATAATAAGTGCAGTAATGAGAATCTCCTGAATGATAAATATTTCCCGCCGGAGTTTTAATCAAGTAATTTACGGCTTTTTCATCCATATCTGTCGGACAGATCCCTCTCAGATCTTTTTCGTCTGTCACAAGACAAGTCCTGTCAAAAGAATCCAAGACTACGATTTCGACATCTTTAACGCGAATCACATCTCCCGGTTTTACAATCTTGCATCTTTCTTCAGGGACACCATATCCCAGCCATTTCTCGACACTTCTTTTTGGCCCGATAAACGGAATATCCCCTTTGCAGTTCTTTAAAACTGCTGCTGCGAAATAAGGATCGATATGATCATTATGATAATGAGTACTTAATACTGCATCAACCTGAGTAACCGCAAAGGGGTCATAGACAATAGGAGCCGCTCTCAAATTCGGCTGCGTCATCCTGCCTCCTGTCATATTTCTCATCTGATGATATTTTGCCATTTCCTTTGTTTTCTTTGTTCTTTTTCCATTTCCAAACCATAAATCGATGGCAATATTCGTACTATTTTCGGTTTTGATCCATAAGCCGGTACATCCCAGCCACCACATCGCAAAAGTTCCGGGTCTGACGTCCTCTTGATCGATTTCTTCATTGAGCCAAGTTCCCCATTCCGGAAAAGCGCCTAAGATCCATGACTCTCTCGTTATTTCATCTACAAGACTCATTTTTAACCATCACCTCTATTTCATTTTTTCAATAAAAGCTCCTTTTCATTTTCTGCGCAGTTCAGATAAATGTATCCGACAAATGAAAGGGGTTACTTTGATTGATGGTTCTATTATATAATAATTCGTCACTTTTACAATCGAGCTTTATGATTGTTTTTCTATATTTTATGATTTATTTGAATTTTATATCAAATTATATCAATTTTATTTTCTTTTATGACCTTTTTATTTACAAATAAATCATAAAAATGTATAATATTCAATATCGGAGGGCCTAACATGAAACAAAGCAAAAAAGTCGTTGAAGCAAGAAGACAGGAAATTTTGCGTCTTCTTAAACAAAAAGAATTTAATGTTAATGATTTATCAAAAATCCTCAATGTCTCTTTGCCGACCATACGAAGAGATTTAGATTTTTTATATACCGCGAATGCCATTGAACGATATTATGGTGGCGCAAAAATCAATCACTTAAGTCAGGAATCTCCGAAATTTGATGAAAGCGAAAGAACGAAACATGCGTTTGCCAAATATGTGGCAAATTATATACAAGATAATGATACTGTATTTATCAATTCCAGTTCTACTGCTTTACTTACTATCCGTTATATTAAAGGAAAGCATGTTACTATTATAACCAACAATGCAAAGGCTATTTCTTTGGATCACGATCCCTTGGTGCAGATCATCCTGACCGGAGGTGAATTAAGAACTCCCAAATACTGCATGGTCGGAGATATTGCCATTGCAACATTGAATCGAATACGCGCAAATAAATGTATCATCGGTTGTAACGGAATCTCTTTGCAGCTAGGCATCACAACAAAGAACTTATCAGAAGTCGCCATCAATGATCTCATGATCTCACGCTGTGATGGTGACATCTTCGTTCTCGCAAGCCATTCTAAAATAGAGTCTCATTCCAATTTTGTCAGCGCCCCGTTAAATGACATTGATTATTTGATTACGGATGTGGAAACTGATCCATATATCTTAAGTCAATTCGAAGAAAAAGGCATCCAAACTGTTCGACTTTCTCCTTTAGACAGCATTGACTGATTGATCTCAGAAGATTTTTAAAGCCCCAGAAAGGGGCTTTTCATTAACCATAAATAATTTGCTCCATGACATTTGATCAGCAAAGAACATACGATTTTTTACGCTTTCACCAGTATCTGCTTTCTTAACTCCTGAATCCTATGAACCGACAATTCTACATACTTGCATATCATCTCATCACTGAACCCATCTGAAATCATTTTCGTGGCTGTTTTGACTTTCTCTTCTTGTTGTCCTTCTGCTTTACCGATTTTTTCTCCTTCAAGTCTACCGATCTCTTTACACTCTCTTGTATACTCCTCCATCGCTTTACACATGTTGATCTTTTCCTCCTTTCCTTCTATTCTCATCGGAATCTTCGTGACGGCCTCGATCACTCCTGCTGTCTCTTCATCAATCTCCCGATTCCCCTCTCTCTGTAAATATTCTATCATCTCTTCCTTCTTCCCGGAATACTTCAAAATCATCAGGATCTCCCTCATCCCACTCTCACATCCTTCGATCTCTTCTTCTCTCAATCTTCTCGGTTCGA